>NZ_BCQR01000115.1 GCF_001552175.1 Actinomadura kijaniata NBRC 14229 | reverse complement strand
CGGCGCGGGCCATGGCGGTCGCGGCCGGGGACGGGTCCACCGACACCACGTCCATGCCGAGCCGCGCGAGCCCGAGGGCCACCGCGCCGCGCCCGCCCCCGAGCACGGCCGCGCGCAGGCCCGCCGGGGCGGTGCCGGTCCGCGCCAGCACCCCGTCCACGTACTCCATCCGGGCCCGGTGGAAGGCGACGGCCCGAAGCTGCCTGCCGTCGACGGTCCCGGGGGCCTCGGTGTCCAGCTCGGCGATCGTCATGCCCGCCCTCCCTGTGAGTTCCTTGAGGGAACTTAACACAGTGGGTTCCCTCAAGGAACTCAGATAGGGTGGGCGGCGTGAACCGCACCCCGCTGGGCGATGTGGCCTGCTCCATCGCCCGCGCCACCGACCTGTTCGGCGACGCCTGGACGGCCCTGATCATGCGCGACGTCCTCGTCGGCGTGACCCGCTTCGACGACCTGGTCACCGACCTCGGGATCTCCCGCAAGGTGCTGGCGGCGCGGCTGGCCCGCCTCGTCGAGGAGGGCGTGCTGGAACGCGAGCCCTACCAGGACCACCCGCCCCGCCACCACTACCGCCCGACGCGCAAGGGCCGGGAGCTGTACCCGGTCCTGCTGGCCCTGATGGCCTGGGGGGACCGCTGGTACTCCGCCCACGAGGGCGGACCGCCCGCGCGCATCCACCACCACGACTGCGACCGCGACACGACACCGGTGACCGTCTGCGAGCACTGCGGCGGCGAGCTGACCCTCGACACCACGACCCAGCTCCCCGGTCCCGGCGGCCGCATCGGCCCCGGCACCCGCGTGCTGGCCCCCCTGATCGCGTCCCGCGCCCTCCCCGCCGAGAAGGACCGGAACGCCCCGACCGGCACCCCCTGAGGGCGCGGCTCTCCCGGGCAAGACGGTGAGGAGCCCGTCACCGAGGGCGGCTACAAGGCCGGGCACGCCGAGCCGGCGCCCGCCCCCTGGCCCCGCACGGCCCGACCCCGCACGGCCCGCACGGCCCGACCCCGCACGGCCCGGTCCCTCACCGCCCCGGCGCCGCGGCCGGGCTGAACCTGACCGGCAGGGAGGCCAGGCGGCGGACCCAGAACGACGGGAGCCACAGCAGCTCGTCGGCCCCCACCGCCAGCTCCATGTCGGGCAGCCGGTCGAGTAGCACCTCGACCGCCGTCCTGGCGATGACCTCGGCGAGCTCGGGGGCGGGGAAGGGGCACCCGTGGTCGCCGTGCCCGAACGACAGGTGGGCGCGGTTGCCGACGCCGACGCCGTGCGCGGGGGGCTGCACCTGGGGGTCGGCGTTGGCCGCGGCCCAGCCCAGGATCAGCATGTCGCCGGGACGGATCCTGCGGCCGGCCAGCTCGCAGGCGTGCACGGCGAAGCGCCCGATGTTGTTCTGGGACGGGGTGTCCTCCCACAGCACCTGGTTGAGCGCCTGGGCGACGCTGCCGCGGCCGCCCTGGAGCGTCACGGCGAACCGCTCGTCGACCAGCATCAGCCGCAGCGTGTTGCCGATCCAGTGGCCGGTGGGCAGGTGCCCGGCGCTCAGCATGATCAGCAGGTCGTTGACCAGGTCGTCGGTGGCGTCGTACGCGGAGTGCTCCAGCAGGCGGGAGGTGACGTCCGGCCCGGGGCGCGCCCGGCGGGACCCGGCCAGCGCGCGCATCATCTCCTGGAGCCGCTGGTGCGCCGGGACCGCGTTCTCGTCGGAGCCCGCCACGTACTGGATGTCGCGGATCATGTCGGGCACCTCGGCGTCCGGGACGCCGAACAGCCGGGCCATCACCAGCGGCGGGAGCCGGTCGGCGAACTGGCTGATCAGGTCGGCCTCGCCGTCCCCGGCGAACTCGTCGATCAGCGCGTCGGCGGTGCGCTCGCAGCTGTCGCCGAGCTCGGTGCGGTCCACGGCGTCCAGCGCGTCGCTGATCGCGGCGCTGCGCCGCTGGTGCTCCTCGCCCTCGGCGAGCAGCACCGACGGGTTCCACCCGACGAACGGCAGCAGCGACCAGTTCTCGGGGACCAGGTCCCAGGCGTTCCAGCGGCGGGTGTCGCGGGCGAACAGGGCCGGGTTGCCGGTGACGTGGTTGACCTCCCGGTACCCGATCACATACCAGGCGGGGATGTCGCCTTCGAGCAGGACGGGCACGACCGGGCCGTGCTCGCGCCGCATCCGCTCGAAGAAGTCCTTCGACCGCTGGTCGAACTCCTCCCCGTACAGGCGGACGGCGCCCTCGTCGACGGGCGGCCGGGCGGTCTCGTGGGTCACTGCGCGGCCTCCTGGAGCGCGGTGGGGTCGTGGAGCGTGGCGAGGTGCCGGACGAGCGTGATCAGCACGCCCTTGCAGGACTCCCGGAGCCGGGCGTCGCAGTCGACCAGCGGGACGTTCCCGGGCAGCGACAGCGCGTCGCGCACCCGCTCCAGCGAGGGCTGCGGACCGGGGCCGTCGAACCGGTTGACCGCCACCACGAACGGCATCCTGTGGTGCTCCAGCCGGTCGAGCGGGTAGAAGGAGTCCTCCAGGCGGCGCGTGTCCACCATCACCACCGCGCCCAGGCTGCCGGAGAACAGCTGGTCCCAGATGAACCAGAACCGCTGCTGGCCGGGGGCGCCGAACAGGTAGAGCACGCGGTGGTCGTCCAGGGAGATCCGGCCGAAGTCGAACGCGACCGTGGTGGTCCGCTTGTCGGAGACGCGGGCGACGTCGTCGATGCCGACGCCGACCTCCGTCATGACCTCCTCGGTGCTCAGCGGGCGGATCTCGGAGACCGAGCCGACCATGGTGGTCTTCCCGACGCCGAACCCGCCCACGATCACGATCTTCAGCGCGTCCCGCACGGTGCGGCGCAGCGGCACCTCGCCCGCGGGCCCGGCCGGAGCGCCGCCGGCTCCGGGCGCCGCCGGCTGGTCAGAGGGCTTCGAGTCCAACGAGCACCTGCTTCAACGTTTCCAGGTCGGCCGGATGGTTCACCGTGGTGGCCGACGTCGGATGGCGGACGGTGATGTGACCGGTGTCGCGCAGGTCGAGCAGCAGGATCTTCACCACGCTCACCGGCAGCCTCAGATGGGAGGACAGCTCGACCACCGCCACCGGCTCGTGGCGGCACAGCCGCAGGATCGCGACGTGCTCGGACTGCATGCCGGGCGCCGGGTCGTTCTCGGCGACGACCAGCGTGACCAGGTCGAGGGCGTCGTCGTCGACCCGACTGCGGCCACCGGTCACGGTGTAGAGCCGGTCGGGGTCGTCGAAATCCAGGGGGCGCGGGTTCATCTCGACGAGGCGGTGCGCGGCGCCGCGGTCAGGTAGCCGCCGATCTGCTCCACCAGCTCGTTCATGCTGTGCCCGACCAGGCCGACGTCGGCGTCCTCGTGGGCCACCACGGCCAGGTGGGCCCCCGCCCCGGCCGGGATGATCAGCAGCAGCCCGCCGACGAACTCCATCATCGACTGGCCGGCGCCGACGCCGGTGCCGAACTCGTGGGAGGCGGTCATGGACAGGCTCTGGATCCCCGAGGCGATGGCCGCGAGCTGGTCGGCCCGGTCGTCGTCCAGCCCCGGGGTGTGGCAGATCTTCAGACCGTCCCGGGACAGCACCAGGACGTGCTGGACGCCGGGGGCCCGGTCCGCGAGGGACGCCAGCAGCCAGTCGAGTTGGCGTTCATCGGTGCTCATCAAGATCACGGGACGCTCCCCGCCGCGACGCCCGCCGCGGATGCGCGCCCCTGCCTCCTATCTGTCGATCCTGCGGTCCGGACGAGGGTGCCGGGTCCGGCCGGCCCGGCGGCCCGGACGCGGAACGGTCCGCCGGGCCATGGGGTCCTACTGGTCGGGTTCGTGGGCGGACGCGGTGTCGCCGGTCGTGCGGTGGCGCCCCGAGGCGGACTGGCGGAACGCGGCGAACCGCGCCCCCGGATCGCGGGGCGGGGGAGCCGGCGCCGCCGGCGGCTCGACCGTTCCGGTGAGCGTGGCGCCGCGACGGCGTTTGGGCAGGTATGACGTGTCGGGGGCACCCGGCGCCGCCGCCGAGGCCATGGCGCCGGCGGGTTCGCGGGCGGGCGCCGGGACGCCGCGGGGCGCGCTCCGGACGGACTCCGCCAGCGTCGTCCGGGTGGCGTCGGTGGCGGAGTGGGTGATGAGCTGGCGCGGGATCAGCACGACCACGCCGATGCCGCCGCGCGAGGACGGCCGGAAGCTCACCCGCAGGCCGTGCTTGCCCGCCAGCCGCCCGACCACCGCCAGCCCCAGCCGGGTGCCGGGCAGCGACGTCAGGTCGGCGGTCTCCGACACCAGCCGCTCGGCGCGCTCCCGCTCGCGCTGCCGCATGCCGAGGCCGCTGTCCTCGATGGTGACGACGACGCCCGCGTCCTCCTCCTCGGCGTAGACGTGCACGGCGCTGCCGTGCGGGGAGAAGTTGGCGGCGTTGTCCATCAGCTCGGCCAGCGCGTGCATGACGCCCTCGGCGGCGAACCCGACGACGGCGGCGGTGCTGGTCGAGTGGTACTGGACGCGCTGGTAGGAGGCGATCCGGCCCATGGCGCCGCGGATGACGCTCTCCAGCTTGATGGGCTTGGTCCAGCGCCGTCCCGAACGGCCGCCGCTGAGCAGCGCGATGCTGTCGGCCAGGCGTCCCAGCTGGGAGACGTGGTGGTCGAGGTCGAGCAGGTCGCCGAAGACCTCGTCCTCGTTGTAGCGGTCCTCCAGCTCGCGAAGCTGGGCGAGCATGCGGGTGGTCTGCGCCTGGATCCGCGCCGCCGCGCTCGCGCAGGCCGCCATGGCCGACGCCCTGGTGCGCTCGCCCGCGGCGAGGTTGCCGGCGAACTCGCGCAGGAGCCGTTCCAGCGCCGCGTGCTCGGGCGCCGGGAGGTCGGCCAGCGCGGACGCCGCCGAGACGCGGTCCCGGCGGATCCGGTCGATCAGGGCGGGCAGCGTCGTGTCGGCCAGCCGCGCGACCTCGTCCTCCAGCGCGGCCAGCTCGGCCCTGGCCCGCGCCGCGCCGTGCTCGCTCGCGGCGACGCCCTCCGCCACCATGCGCACCAGCCGGCCCAGCAGGTGGTCCGGGACGGCCCGCAGCTCGGCCAGGGTCTCGTCCGGGGCGGCCCCCGCGTGGAGCCGTTCGATCAGCGCGGGCAGCGGCCCGTCGACCAGCTCCCGGAGCCGGTGCTCCAGCAGGTCGCCCTCGTTCTCCACCCAGGCCAGCCGGTCACGGTAGGTCCGCGCGTACTCGGCCTGGTAGGCCGCCACCCCGATGGCCAGGCTGACGAGCAGCGCCGCCGCGCCGCCGCCCGCCGCGACCAGCGTGCGCGACTGCCCGTCCACCGCCAGGAGCGTTCCCAGCAGGGCGCCGCCGGCGACGATCGCCGTGATCATCCAGGTCCAGAACGCGCGTTCCAGCGCGGCGCGCTCGATGGGTGCCCGACCTGCTCGTGTTGCCATCCATCGTGTCCTTGTGAGCGTTGGTGACTGGCGCGCTGGACTCTCTCGACCCGTCGCACGGCGGCCATAACGGAAAGGAGCGATCTGGATGCACCATAACGTTCGTGCGCGCGGAGGGTCATAGAAATCGATCTATTGCGGGCACGCCGGTCGGCGCGCTCCGGACGGGCCCGCCCGGCGGCCGGAACCGCCGGGCGGGACGGCGGTTCAGGGCCTGACGGCGCCGAGGGTGACCGGCAGGGAGAGCGGGCCGACCGTGAAGAACGACGGCGAGTAGGGGATGTCGTCCGGGTCGATGGCGAGGGCCAGGTCGGGCACCCGCCGGTACAACGTGGCGAGCGCCAGCCGCCCCTCCATCCGGGCCAGCGACGCGCCGATGCAGAACCGGGGGCCGTGGCCGAAGCTGAGGCGCCCGTTGCGTTCCCGGGTGATGTCGAACCGGTCCGCGTCCTCGCCGTGCTCCGCCGGGTCGAGGCCGCTCGCCTGGTAGAGCACGCCGACCGCCTGCCCCTTGGGGATGGGCACCCCGGCGACGGTCACGTCCTCCGCGGTGAAGCGGAAGCTGGTCATCATCACCGAGTGGCGGTAGCGCAGGGTCTCCTCGACCACGTCGTCCCACCGGTCCCCGGCCTTGGCCAGCGCGAGCTGGTCGGGGTTCTGGGACAGCGCCACGACGGCGTTGCCGAGCAGGTGGACGGTGGTCTCGTGGCCCGCGACGAGCATCAGCCACAGCACGCCGACCAGCTCGTCGGTGGTGAGCCGGTCGCCCTCGTCGCGCGCCTGGACCAGACCGGAGGTGAGGTCGTCGCCGGGCGTCCGCCGCTTGCGCTCCGCCAGCTCGTGCAGGTAGCCCTGCAGGGCGTTCTGCGTCGCGAACGCCTCCTCCGGCGAGGTGGTGTGCGCCAGCAGCGCGGCGGTCCACCGGCGCACGTCGGGCCGTTCCCCGGCGGGCACGCCGAACAGCTCGCAGATCACCGACACCGGCAGCGCCTCGGTGAAGGTGGGCACCAGGTCGACGCCGTCGCCGGCGGCCGTCACGTCGTCGAGCAGGCCGTCCACGATCTGCTGGATGCGCGGCCGCAACGCCTGCACCCGCGCGGGCGTGAACGCCTTGCCGACCAGGCCGCGCAGCCGCCGGTGGTCGCCGCCGTCCATGGTGGACAGGTGACCGCCCTGGACGATGGCGCGCAGCGGCCAGTCCTCGGGGATCGACCCGTCGTGCAGGGCTGGCCAGTGCTTCGGGTCCCGCAGGAAGGTCCGGTTGTCCCCGGCGAGGATCTCCCGTACGGCGTTGTGGGTCAGTGCCAGGTAGGCGGGGACGCCCCCGGGGAACTCCACCTGGACCACGGGGGCGATCTCCCGCAGCCGGAGGCAGGTGTCGAGGGGCGCTTCGTCGGCGGCGGGGAAGGAGGGCAGGCGCGTTGTCATTCGTCCCCATCTGGAAGTAAGGGAGGTGGTAAGTGACGGCTGTTCATCAATATCCCTCTTGATCATCCCGAGGCAAGGCATTCGTGGGGCGAACGGCGCGACGATCGTGACGCCCAGGAGGCGTCGCGTGGGACGCGACCGGCCTTTGGCCAGTGTTATGTCAGAAGAATCGACACACCGAGAACCTCATCACCTTTGGCCATTTAGCCTGAAATGTCGGAAGCTGGCCCTGTGTCGAGGGCCACACGCCGCCTCCTGGTGCCGCCGTGGTGATCGAGGCCCGGCCGGGGCGCGCGACCGCCGCCACCAGGCCCCGGGCTTCCCTCCGCAATTGAGGTCGCCACGCGTTTTCCCGCCGCCACCTTTCGAAACCCGGCAACGGCTTTTGCGCGGCCCATTAGTGCCAGGGCACTAATGGAACGGCCCCCCGCTCCCATCGCCGCGCAGCGCGAGGGCCCGGTCCAGCAGGTGCCGCAACTCGGGGCCCTCGACGAGGGCGGAGGGCGACGGCCCGCCGAAGCGGAGGCGCGTGAGCACCCACAGCTCCCTGTGCTCCAGGTCCTCGGTCTCCCACCCGCCGAACTCGGGAGGGACGGCGTCGCTCTCCCGGGCCCGGTAGGCGGCGAACACGTCGGGGAGGCGCATGCCGCTCCCGCCGGGGCGGAAGCGTTCGTGCAGCTCCTCGGCCGTGAGGCGTCCGGAGAGGTTCCGCAGCGAGAGGGCGAAACCCAGGAAGTCGCCGATGACCTGCTCCGGGTCCTCGGTGACGTGGAAGAGGGGCCCCTGGAGGCGAACGGTGCGCATACCCGACGTGGATACCAGGGTGCCCGGCCCGGCTACAGGCCGCCCGGCGCTTCGGCCTTGTGTCCCACGCCCGCGTAGCACCACTGGCGTTCGGCGCCGAGCGGGACGGTCGCGCCCGGATCGGGACGCCACATCGACAGGGTGGTGAGGCCCGGCTCCACCAGCTCCAGGTCGTCGAACAGCCGCAGGACCTGCGCGCGGCTGCGCAGGGTGATCTGGTTCGTGGCCTTCTCGTACGCCGCGGCCGCGTCCTGGACCCTGCTGTCGGTGTCGAAGTCACCGGTCACGTGCGACACCGCCAGATAGCTTCCGGGCGCCATGGCGGCGCGGATCCGCGCCACGATCCCGGGCGGGTCGTACTCGTCGTCGATGAAGTGCAGCACCGCCAGCATCAGCACCGCGACCGGCTGGTCGAAGTCGATGAGCCTGCCCAGCTCGGGATCGCCCAGGATCTCGTCGATGCGCCGGATGTCGCCCTGGATGACGGTCACCTCCGGCTTGTTGGCCAGCAGCGCCCGCCCGTGGGTCAGCACGATCGGCTCCACGTCGACGTACACGACGCGGGCGTCGGGGGCGACCTGGTGGGCGATCTCGTGCACGTTGCCCTGGGTCGGCAGGCCCGAGCCGAGGTCGATGAACTGCCGGATGCCGGACTGGGCCAGGAACCGCACCGCGCGCCGCAGGAAGGCGCGGTTCTCGCGCGCCATGAACGGGGTGTCGGGCGCGTGCCGGACCACCTCCGCCACGGCCTCCCGGTCGACGGCGTAATTGTCCTTGCCCCCGAGCAGGTAGTCGTACATCCGCGGGACGTTGGGCGTCTGCGGGTCGACGGCGCTCAGTGTCTTCTCCCCGGCCTGCATGGCAGCGATTTCAACTCCGGCCATATCGTGAAGTGTCCAGAACATGAAAGCATTGCGGCCATCCCGGAACAACCGAATCGAAGATTCTGACGTGGGAGAGCGCAAATGCGAGGCGACGGCACCACCCCATCGCAGATCCCTGGACCCCCCGCGGAGGGCGACGGCGCCGACGCCGTCGCGGCCGCCGGAGGGCTGCACAACTATCAGTTGAAACTTCACGCGGAATACGGGCCGGTGGTCCGGTTCCCGCTGCCCGGCGCGGGCATGGCGGTGTCGGTCGCCGATCCGGTGCTGCTGGAGGCCACCGCGAAGATCAACAAGCGGCCCGAGAAGCTCTTCGAGTTCCTGGCCCCCCTCCAGGAGTCGGGCAACCTGCAGACGATCCCGGCCGACGAGCACGGCCCGTGGCGCCGGGTGATGCTGTCGGTGCTGGCCGGGCGGCCCTCGCATGAGGCGCACTTCGCGCGGTTCGCCGCGCTGACGGACGAGCTGGCCGACCGGTGGGCCGAGCGCGCCGCCGAGGGCACGGTCGCCCTCCAGCGGGACCTGAGCGAGCTGTCCCTGCGCATGATCTGCCAGTACGCGCTCGGCAGCGGCCTGGAGTCCCCGGAGGCGGCCGGGCGGGTCGTGTCCGCGTTCGAGGAGGTGCTCACCGCGTACCTGACGCCCGGGGCGGACACCTCGGGCGCCGAGCGGGCCCTGGCCCACCTGCGCGCGACCGTCGACCAGGTGCTCACCGCCCACCGCGAACGCGGCGCCGACGAGCGGGCCGACCGCAGCGACCTGATCGCCGCCCTGGCCGCGGCGGGCGAGTCCCCGGCGCGGATCCGCGACACCGTGCTGATGACCATGCTGGCCGCCCACCACACCACCGGCGTCGCCATCTCCTGGACGCTGTACCTGCTGGCCGGGCACCCCGACGTGGCCAAGCGCGTCACCGAGGAACTGGACCGGGTCCTGGGCGACCGCGCCGTGCCCGAGTACGGCGACCTCAGGAAGCTGACCTACCTGGACAGGGTGCTCAGGGAGACGATGCGGCTGTACCCGCCGGGCCCGTACGGCGCGCGGGAGGCCACCGAGGACCTCGTGCTCGGCGAGTACACCGTTCCCGCGGGCACGACCATCTTCTACCCGTTCTGGGCCGTGCACATGAACCCCGAGTACTGGCCCGACCCGCAGGTGTTCGACCCCGACCGGTTCACCGCGGAGGCGTCGGCCGAGCGGCCCCGGCTGGCCTACATCCCGTTCGGCGTCGGCCCGCGCAGCTGTGAGGGCGCCGCCCTCGCGGTCGTCGAGGCCCAGTTGGTGCTGGCCATCCTGCTGAAGCGCTTCCACTTCGAGCCGGCCCCCGAACAGACGGTCACGCCCATCGAACGCTTCGTCCTGTGGGCCGCCGAGGACATCCACATGAACCTCACGCCGCGCGAGTCCGCCCACGCCTGAACCTCGCGTCGCCCGCACGGCTGTCGAGGCAGGGCCCGCACCGCCTCGACAGCCCCTCGGCGGTCACGGACATCTCGCTTTCGAAAACAACTCGGACTGAGTCGAACATCGCGGCGGCAAGCCAATTCCCAACGCATGGCCTGCTGCGGTTATCGGAAGTTCGCCGGAAAACCGGCGCCTTTTCGTCCGGTTCACTACGATCTTCCGCATGTCATCCGAACGAATGGTCCAGGACGGCGTGGTCCCGTCCGACAGTCCCGTCAACGACCTCGCGGTGGTCGAGGTGGACGGACGTCCTCTGGTGATATGCGCCGACTCCCGGAACGACGTGTGGACGTGGGATGTGCTCGGTGACGAGTGGACCGAACGCCCGCTGGAGGCACTCAGGGAATACGACGAGGAAGAGGAGTACGACGACGAGGAAGAGGACGAGGACGCCGACGAGGAAGAGGACGACGACCGGCTCGCACCCCACCTCTACCCCGACTTCATGCGTGTCGGGGCGGAGGTCGTGGGCGGCCGGGTCGTGCTGGCCACGGGCGGGCACCACCAGGGCCCGGCCCTGTGGGATCTGATGAGCGGCGAGCTGCTCAGCGGCGTCATCCTGAGCCACGGCGGCGTCCACGCCCTGGACACGACCCGTTCGGACGGGCGTCTCGTCCTCGTCGCGGGCAATTCCGCTCCCGAGCATTACGAGTGGGACCCGGCGTCCCCGGAATGGATCGAGGAACGGTGCCGGGAACTCCCCGGGCATTCGGACGACATGGGGGACCTCGCGGTTTCGTGGATCGGCGGGCGCGTGCTCGTGGCGTCGGCGTCCGGAGACGGTGTGCAGGTGACGGATCTGGAACGCGGCGAGCGGCTGCACGCGATGACCGGCGCGGGCGTTTTCCGCACCGTCGTGCTGTCGGAGGGCGTCGTGGCGGCGACGAACGACGACGGCGACCTCTGGCGTTGGAGCCTGGCCGACGCCGGGCCGATCGCGGATCCCGTCAGTGCCCACGACGCCGGGATCCTCGCCATGGACGCCGCCGTGGCCGGGGGACGCGCGCTCGCGGTGACCGGCGGCGACGACGGAACCGCGCGGATCTGGGACCTCACCCACGGCGTCCCGGTCGGGACACCCCTGACCGGCCACCGGAGCCGGATCAACGCGGTGGTCGTGACGGAGGTCCGCGGCCGCCCGGTCGCCGTGACCGCCGGCCAGGACGGCCTGGTCCACCTGTGGGATCTCACCCCCTGACCCGCCCGGTCGCGTGCGGACGGCCGCCGGTCACGCGTCCCAGGTGACCGGCAGGCTCTTCACCCCGTAGACGTCGGCGGTCTCCGGGCGCAGGGCGACCTCCTCGGCCGGGACGGCCAGGCGCAGCGTGGGGAAGCGGTCGAACAGCGCGGGGAACGCGACGTGCATCTCGACGCGGGCCAGCTGCTGCCCCAGGCACTGGTGGACGCCGTGGCCGAAGGCCAGGTGCCCGCCCTCCCGCCGCCGGAGGTCGAGCACGTGGGGATCGGTGAAGCGCTCGGGATCGCGGTTGGCGGTGTTGTACGACAGGATGACCGCCGTACCGGCCTCGATCGTCTGGCCGCCCACCTCGACGTCCTCCAGCGCCGTCCGCATGAACGTCTTGGCGACGGTCAGGTAGCGCAGCAGCTCCTCCACGGCCTGGTCGGTGAGCGCGGGATCGGCGCGCAGCGCGGCCAGCTGCGCCGGGTCGCGCAGCAGCGCGAAGGTGCCCAGTGCCAGCATGTTCGCGGTGGTGTCGAACCCGGCCGCCAGCAGGAGCAGCCCGATCCCCTTCAGCTCCTCGTCGGTCAGGTCGCTGTCGGTGAGGTCGCTGAGCACGTCGTCGGTGGGACGGGCGCGCTTGGCGGCCACCAGCTCGGCGAGGTGGTCCTGGACCGCGGTGTAGGCCGCCATCTGCTCCTCGTCCCCGGCCTCCCCGCCGAGCAGCGACTCGATCTGCTCCTGGAAGGAGCCCCGGTCCCGGTACGGCACCCCCAGCAGCTCGCAGATCATGATGGCGGGGACGGGCCGGGCGAACGCGGTCACCAGGTCCACCGGCGGCCCGGCCTCCTCCATGGCGTCCAGATGCTCGGCGGTGATCTGCTCGACGCGCTCGGTGAGCAGCCGCATCCGCCGTACGGTGAACTTGCCCACCAGCGGTTTCCGGTAGCGCCCGTGCCGCGGCTCGTCCATGAGGAGGAACTCGCCGGGCGCCGCCGGTGGGATCTCCACGCCGGTGAGGTCGAGGAACGGGTGGAGCATCAGCTCCCGGCGCGAGCTGAACCGCGGGTCGGCCAGCACCGACCTGACCAGGTCGTATCCGGTGACCAGCCAGCCGGGTCTCCCGCCGGGGAAGGTGTAGCGGCTGATGGGGCCGTGCCGGCGGGCGTCGATCAGCTCGTCCGGCGGGTCGAACGGGCAGCCGGGCCGCCGCTCCGTCGGCAGCGCCGTGACGGTGTGGAGGGATTCGCTCATGATCGTTCCTCACCTCTCGTCGGTAAGCGTTCGGGCGCCGGTGGTCAGGCGCTGACGGCCTTCTTGTAGAGGCGGGTCGCCAGCGGGACGAACACGAGGAGCATGACGGCGATCCAGAGCAGCGACACCGGGACGGCGTGCTGGAGGGGCCAGGCGTCGGAGGTCTTCATCGCGGGGCTGGTGTTGCCGAACAGCTCGCGCGCGGCCTGGGTGAAGGTGGACACGGGATTCCACTCGGCGACGACGCGCACCGGCGTGGGCAGCCTGGAGCTGTCGAGGAAGGCGTTGGAGACGAACATCAGCGGCAGCGACACCATGGTGGCGATGTTGTTGAAGCTCTCCGGGGTGCGCAGGCTCAGCGCGACGGTCGCGGTGACCCAGGAGAACGCGTAGGCGAACAACAGCAGCAGCCCGAACCCGAGGACGGCCTCAAGGGGCGAGGTGTGCACCCGCCAGCCGACGATCAGGCCCATCGCCGCCATGACGACCAGGCTGGCGAGGTTCATCAGCAGGTCGCTGAAGGTCTGGCCGGTCAGCACCGCGGACGGGGCCATGGGCAGCGAGCGGAACCGGTCGAAGATGCCCTTCTGCAGGTCCAGGGTCAGCGTGTAACCGGTGATCTGCGCGCCCGAGATCACGGCCTGGACGAAGATGCCGGGGATCAGGAACTCCCGGTACGACATCCCGGGGACGTCGATGACGCTGCCGAAGACGTAGGCGAACAGCAGCACCAGCACGATCGGGAGCATGATGACGCTGCCGAGCAGGTCCGGCGACCGCCTGATCTTCAGGGCGTTGCGCCGGGCGATGGTCCAGCCGTCGGCGAGGGGCATGGTGAGCGCGTTCATCGGATGGCCTCCCGGACCTGCTCGTCGGTGCCGGACGCGCGGTGTCCGGTCAGGGTGAGGTAGACGTCGTCGAGGGTGGGCCGCCGCAGCCCGGCGTCCCGGACCCGGACCCCGGCGTCGGCCAGCCGCCCGAGGGCGTGGCGGAGCGACTCGGGGCCGTCGGTGACCGGGACGGTGATCTGGAGCGACTCGGGGACGGTCCGCATGGCGCCGACGGCGACCCAGGCGAGGGCGTCCCGGGCGACCTCCAGCTCGGCGGCGTCGGTCACGCTCAGCTCGATGCGGTTGCCGCCGACCTGGTCCTTCAGCTCGTCGGCGGTGCCGCGGGCGATGGCGCGACCGTGGTCGACCACCATGATCTGGTCGGCGAGGCGGTCGGCCTCCTCCATGTACTGGGTGGTCAGCAGCAGCGTGCTGCCGCCCGCGACGAGTTCGGAGATGGTGTCCCACAGCGCGGCGCGGGCGCGGGGGTCCAGGCCGGTGGTGGGCTCGTCCAGGAACAGCACCGGCGGGTTGGCGACCAGCGCGCCGGCGAGGTCGATGCGGCGCCGCATGCCGCCGGAGTAGCCCCTCACCGGACGGTCGGCGGCGCCGGTGAGGTCGAAGCGTTCCAGCAGCTCGCGGGCGCGGGCCCGGCTGCGCCTGGCGCCCAGGTGGTACAGGCGTCCGATCATCTCCAGGTTCTCGGCGCCGGTGAGGTGCTCGTCGACGGCCGCGTACTGGCCGGACAGCCCGATGTAGGAGCGCAGCCGCCGGGCCTCGGCGACGACGTCGCATCCGGCGACGGTGGCGCGGCCCCCGTCGGGACGCAGCAGCGTGGTCAGGATCCGCACCGTCGTGGTCTTGCCGGCGCCGTTCGGGCCGAGCAGGGCGAGCACCGTCCCTCGCGGGACGGAGAAGCTCAGCCCGTTCAGGGCGGTCACCTCGCCGTATCTCTTGACCAGCCCTTCGGCTGTGATCGCGTCGCTCATGGGGGGCTCCTCGCGCGGGTTCGGGGGGTCAGGAACGGTGGATGTCGATGTCGCCGTAGTTGGTGAGCACGTGCACCTCGGTGACCAGGTCGGTGGCCTCGGGGCTTTCGGCGGGGGTCAGGGTGTTGCGCACCACGCCGTTCTTGGAGTGCAGGTCAAGCCAGGCGGCCGTGCCCTCGGCGATGCCGACGGCGACCTTGCCGGTGCCGTTCTCCAGGCGGAGGGTGCCGCTCACCGCCGCGCCGATCCGGATCCGGCCGTGCGCGCTCTTGGCGGTGAGGTCGGCCAGCACGCGGTCGACGGTGATGTCGCCGGTGGCGGTCTTCAGTTGCAGCTCGCCGGCCACCTCGCCCACGGTGATGGCGCCGGTGGAGTTCTTCACCGTGCCGGGGCCGGTGACGGCCCCGATCCGGATCGCCCCGGTGGAGCAGCTCACCTCGACGGGCCCGGTCACCCGGTCCACGGAGATGTCGCCGTTGGACGCCCTGGCCTCCAGCGGACCGGCCTCCTCCAGGCGCAGGTCGCCGTACGAGCTGCGCAGGACGGCCTCACCGAGCGGACCGGTGGCGATGAGGTCCGCCGCGCCCCCGGCCTCCAGGCGGGAGCCGGCGGGCAGGCCGATGGTCACCTCGATGGAGCCGCGCCAGGCGCGCAGGTACGCGAGGCCCTTGGGCCGCGGACCCTTGACCCGCAGCCGTCCGCCGGAGAACTCGACGACCGTCCGCTCGGCGGCCTGCACGCTCGCCTCGGCGGACGGGTCGCTGGGACGCACCTCCACCACGGTGTCGGCGCGGTCCTCGGCGTGGATGCGGACCTGGCCGACGTAGACGTCGATATCGGCGGTGATGGGGTCGGGGGTGTCGAAAGCAGGCATGGCGGAACCCTCCTCATGGGTCCGGTGCGGTATCCCGGCCCCGGGGCCGGGCGATGCGTGGTGACGGGGGCGGTGCGGGTGCCGCTAGCGCACCCAGCCGGTGTAGCCGCGCCCGCTCTGGTGCGGCCGCGGCCGTTCGGCGGAACGGCTTCCGGCGCCCGGATCGAACGCGGCGGAGATGGCGCGGACCAGCCAGGCGTTGACCGAGATGCCCTGCCGCCCGGCCGCCTCCTCCACGCGAAGCTTGAGGTGCTCGGGCAGCCGCAGCGTCATCCGCGCGGTGCCGCCCTCCTCGGCGGGCGGCGCCACGGCCTCCCGCGCGAACTCCGCCCCGCCGCCGGCCGCGCTCCCCGGAGGCGGCCCCGGCTGCGGCGGCGTCACCACGAACGCCGGGTCGCCGCCGCGCAGCCGCACATCGACCGAACCCGGAGCAAGATCGCGGGTGATCTCGTCCGCCGCCGCCGACAGCGCCTCCAGCAGGGTGAGCCGGGTGGCCGCCTCCAGGGCCCCGGTGAGGCGCTCGGCCAGCGCACGGGCCTCCGGACCGCCCGCCTCGGCGGCGGCGGCGAGCTCGCGGCGGAGGCTCTCCACGTACGGCATCAGGTCCATGCCACAACTATGACGTCACTGCGACGTCAGGTCAAGCGAAAGTGACGTCATCAAGATGCGCGGCCGTGTCAGCATGTCGCGTGAGAGGCGGCCAAAGAACGTTGAGAAGAACAAAAGAGGAGGTCAGCGGACCGACGTCAGGTGAGGCATGATGACGTCAAGCATGCGCAACCCCGTGCCGAGACCTGTCGTCCAAGGCGTCTTGGAGCACGCTGCGCAGGCCCGCGCTCGTATCGATGCGCGGGCCTGCGGAGTGCGTTGTCAGGCGGGCTTCCCTGCCTTGCGCGCGAGGACGAGCCGGTAGCGCGGACTGCCGTCCTCGCGCCGCCCCAGAGGAGCCAGGGGGACCGTCGTCACCGTGAACCCGGCCGCTGTCAGGTCGTCGCGGGTCGCCTGCAACGGCCAGGTGCGGTAGTACATGACGAACGGGGGACGCCACACGGCGTTCCGCACGCGCATGGCCAGGTCGAACCCGAGGAGCGCCCAGTACCAGCCCGACGTGACGGGCGGCGGCGCGCCGAGCGGGAAGGCGAACAGCCCGCCGGGCCGCAGCGCGCGGTGCACCCCGGCGAAGACCGCGGGCCGTTCGGCGGGCAGCAGGTGCCCGAACGCTCCGAAGCTGACCGCCAGGTCGAAGGCCTCGGCGAAGGGCAGGGCCCGGACGTCGGCCTGCACCCACTCGGCGTCCGGATGGGCGCCGCGCGCCTGCGCGAGCATTCCGGAGCTGAAGTCGACGCCCGTGACCCGTCCCCGGCACAGGGGCTTGAGCGCCCGCATGCCCGCCCCGGTGCCGCAGCACACGTCCAGCCCCTGGTCGAACGGCCCGAACGCGCGCAGGGCGTCGGTGGTCGCGTCGAGAACGCCGTCGGGGGTGCGAAAGGGCGTGTGGTCGAACTTCGGAGCGAGCAGGTCATAGCCGTGCTCGACCGAGGACAACGCCTGGATCGCCAGTTCACGCAGAGACGGGCCGTGGGGCGAGAACATCGCCCCAGCGTACTTCGCCGTGATCCGTTAGGGGCGGCGAGCAGGTCGACCGGCCCGGCCTGGTCAGCTCGTGGTCCGCCCGCCGCAGAACACCTCCTTCAAGAGGTTCTCCTGGAGCTTCGGGAACGCCTGCGACGGGTCGATCGCGGCGTCCCCCATGGTGATCGAGCCGGTCAGGGTCTTCTTGCCGTCGGGAGTGCTGTACATGATCGACCCGTAGCCCGCCAGGGCGCTGCCGTTGTGGTGGAAGACGGTGCCGCAGCCCGGGCCCAGATCCTGCACGGACATCCCCAGCCCGTAGCTGAGCGCGCCGCTCCCGGGGTGCGGCTTGCGCATCTCGGCCAGCAGTCCGGGCGGCAGGAGCCTGCCGCTGTTCAGCGCGGAGAAGAACGTGTGGAGATCCTCGGAGGACGAGATCATGCCACCGGCGGCGCCCAGGTAGGTGGGGTTCTGGCGGGTGACGTCGACGACCTTCCACTGGCCGGTGGTGTCCTGGTAGCGGTAGTAGCCGTGGGAGTGCGGGCCGGGGATCCCCGTCCGCGTGCTCGGCGGCACGGTGTGCCTCAGGGCGAGCGGCCGCAGGATGCCTCGCTTCATCTGTTCGGCGTAGGAGCGGCCGGTGACCTTCTCGATCAGTAGCTGGGCCAGCGTGTAGTTGGTGTTGGAGTAGCCCCAGCGCTTCCCCGGCTCGAACCGCGGCGGCCTGGACAACGCGAACCGCACCAGTTCCTCCGGCCGGTAGCTGCGCAGCCGCTTTTCCACCAGGTCCTCGCCCGGCATGATGAGCCCCGGCTCGGGCTTCCCCCCGGAGTCGAGCTCGCCGGTGTAGTTGTACACCCCGCTGGTGTGCTGGAGCAGCATCCGCACCGTGATCCGCCGGTCCAGCCCGAACTGGGGCAGGTGGTCGGCGACCGGGGTGTCCAGCCCGATCCTGCCCTCGGCCACCAGTTGCAGCACCAGGGTCGCGGTGAAGGCCTTGGTGCTGCTGCCCAGCCGGAACAGCCCGTCGGTCGGCGGCTTCGCGGCGCTGCCCAGCTTGCGGACCCCGGCGCTGTCGACCCACTCGCCCCGCTCGTCGTTCACGCGCACATGGATCCCGGCGAAACCGGCGTCGACGAACGCCTGGACGGCCTTCCGCACCTCCGGACGATCCTGGCCGGCGGCGGCGGCGTTCGGCACGGCCACGGGGCCGTCCGCGGCGGCCGGCCCGGGTGCGGCGGCCCCGGCCAGCAGCCCGGCCGCCAGCGCCGTGACCGTCACCGGCCGGGAGATCCTGACGGTACGGGGGGTTCTGCTCATCGCCATCCTCGCTTCGCGATAGTACGTGTTTTGTGCATCACGAAAGCTACGTTGCGTTCGCATTTGAGTCAATCAATGGAAAGGCATTTGCCCAGGTGAGAGCCGATAAATTGGCGCAATGACGTTGCTTGCGAAAGCAACACCTTGTTGCAATGAAGGGAGGTTAAGGCGACACTGGCGGCATGCCAGGAGGACGACTGACCCAGCAGGACCGCCAGCGCATCGCGGCCGGACTCAACGACGGGCTCTCCTACCGCGAGATCGCCCGGCGGCTCGACCGGCCGGCCTCGACGATCACCCGCGAGATCGCGCGCAACGGCGGCCCCGCCGGCTACCGGCCCCAGCAGGCGCACCGGGCGACGGTCCAGCGGGCCCGGCGCGGCACGCCGGCGCCCCCGCGCGCGGCCGCGCCGTCGGTCGCCGCGACGGAACAGGAGACCATCGAGATGGCGGTCCGGGCGGGGATGCCGAGGACGGCGGCGCGCGTGCACCACGACCTGCTGCTGGCCGAGGACGGCAGGCGCACCGCCGCCGAGCTGGCCCGCAGGCTGAACGTCAGCCCCGCCTCGGTCTCCGTGGCCGTGAACTTCCTGGTCCAGCACGGGTACGCCCGGCGCGAGCGCGACCCGCGGCGCCGTCGCGACATCTACGTGATCGACGACGACGCCTGGTACCGCGCCATCGTGACCAGCAGGATGCAGACGATCGAGACGGTGCGGGCCACGATGGCGGTGGCGGAGGAGTACGGACTCGACAGCCCCGTGGGGCGACGGCTGGCCAGGACGGCGACGTTCCTGGAACGCGTCAGCCTGGACATGATCGAGTCAGCCGACCGCTGGCGCGCCCTCCTGACCTGAGCGGGCCCGACCGGCCCACCCGACCGCACGCGCGAGGGCGTGCAGGCCAGGTCAGCTCCTGAGGAAGTCGCGGTACCAGAGGGCGCTCCGTTTGGGGGTGCGTCGCAGGGTCGTGCGGTCCACGGAGATCAGGCCGAAGGCGGGGGCGTACCCGTGCGCCCATTCGAAGTTGTCCAGGAGCGTCCACACGAAGTAGCCGCGCACGTCCACACCCCGGGCGCGGGCCGCGGCCACGGCCCCGATGTGCTCGCGCAGGAAGCCGATCCGGCCGTGGTCGTCCGGTCCGGGGGCGAACGCGCCGCCGTTCTCGGTGATGACGATCGGGACCGGCGGGTAGTCGTGGTGCAGCCGGACGAGGAGGTCGGTCAGCCCGGTCGGGGTGATGGGCCGGCCGAGCGCGGTGGTCGCGCCCTCGCGGACGGGCGCGGCGCCGGAACGGACGGTCTCGGTGAAGTAGTAGCTGACGCCGAGCACGTCCAGCGGGGCGGCGATCACCTCTGGATCATCGGCCCGGACGGGCGGTTCGATGCCCTCGCGCTCCAGGTCGGCACGGACGTCCTCGGGGTAGCGGCCCAGCAGGAGGGGGTCCAGGTACATGCGGATCCCGAAGCCGTCGGCGCGGCGGGCGGCCTCCCGGTCGGCCGGGGTGTGGGGGACGGCCGGGGCCAGGTTGAGGGTGATGCCGTACGTGCGGTCCGCGCGGGCCGCGCGCATCCGGGTGACGGCCTCGCCATGGGCGAGCAGCAGGTGGTGGACGGTCTGCATGGCCGCCCCGCGGTCGCGGCGTCCGGGGGCGTGGACGCCGTCGGCGTAGCCGTAGTCCGCCACGCACCAGGGCTCGTTGAGGGTGGTCCATGACGTCACGCGGTCGTGGAGCCGGTCGAAGACGAGCATGGCGTAGTCGGCGAAGCGGTGGGCGGTGTCGCGCTCGGGCCAGCCGCCCGCGTCCTCCAGCGCCTGGGGCAGGTCCCAGTGGTAGAGCGTGACCCAAGGATCGACGCCGGCGGACAGCAGCGCGTCATCGACCAGGCCAAGACCGAATGGGCGAACGGCTCGCTCGTCACCCTCACCTGGCACGTCTGCACCCCGACCGGAGGCGGCACCTGCCAGTTCGACGGCGGCGTGAAGACACAGATCTCCAACGACCAGTTCCACCAGATCGTCACGAACGGCACCGCGCTCAACAACGCGTGGAAGCGTCGGCTCGACGAGGCCGTCCCCTGCCTCCAGCAGCTCAAGAACGCGGGCGTCCCGGTCCTCTTCCGCCCGCTCCACGAGATGAACGAGGCGTGGAACTGGTGGGGCAACCGTCCCGGCCCGAACGGGAGCGCCCGCCTCTACCGCATCACCCGGGACCACCTCACGAGCAAGGGACTGACCAACCTGATCTGGGTCTGGAACGTCCAGGACAACCCGGCGGGCAACTGGGCCGCCTACTACCCCGGCTCCTCCTACGTGGACGTCGTCTCCCTGGACGTCTGGTACAAGGCCCACCCGAGCCAGGCCGACTACCAGCAGATCCAGAACATCGCCGGATCCAAGCCGATCGCCCTGGCCGAGATGGGCAAGATGCCCACCGCCTCCCTGCTCGCGACCCAGACCAGATGGGCCTACTTCATGATGTGGTCCGAGCACCTGCGCGGTAACAACACCAACGCGGAAATCCAGGTCGCCTACTTCCACCCACGCGTCCTCAACCAGGGCGAATTCACCATCCCCTGACCAGCACGCGGAGATGGGCGGAGCCGAGATCCCGTACCGGGGATCTCGGCTCCGCCCCGCCACAGAGGCCGACCCGGCACTCATCCGCGAAGACTGCCGGTGACCGCCGTTGTGGATGATCGCGTGGTGTCGTCAGCCGCCGTACATTCCGGCGTACGGATCCGGCTCGCCCGTCCATGGGTCGAACCCTTCCTCCACCCGGCGCCGCTGCTCGCTCTCGGGGAGGAACGTCGCGGACCCCCGTCCCCACAGGGAAAGGTCACCGAGGGGACACTCGTCGAAGCCCGCTCGCAACACCCGCGAAAGGAACTCCACCATCCCGCAGTCGTAGCGGCTCCAGAGACTCTCGTCCCGGTCCCGCACCAGGACGGGCCAGGTGTCCGGATCGTCAGCGGAGGCGTCCCAGCACAGGATGTCCGCGCTGGAGTCCGCGCCCCAGGCGATCAGCCGGGGGCGTGCTCCCGCCAGCTCCGGCGTCTTGGCGTCAGTGGCCCACGCCCGCTCGGCGTTCGCGGTTTCGTGCTGCATACCGCCGAACCGCGACCGCCGCGGCCCGCCTTTGGGCTCGGGGTCCTGGACCACCAGATAGCCCTGGAGGGTGCCGGGCCCGTACGACCCGATGAACCTCCGGTAGTCGGAGGGGAACTCCGTGCCCCACGACTCCCGCATCCGCCCCCAGTCGACCGAGAGGTCAGGCTCGGCCGTGGGAGGCATCAGCCGTTGCAGCGCCTCCCATTCAGGAATCCCAGTCACTTCTTCCTCCTCGGGACAGTGTTAAGGATCCTCCCACCAGAGGCCGCCGGTCCTGGGGAGAACCACACTTCTGCACCTCCGCGCCCGAGGCCGGAGCGGAGTGGCCCGATGGCGTACCGAGCGAACAGTGCGAACCGCAACGTTTCCACCGGGTCCGCGCCGAGCGCGAACGCTTTCGAGGCCGGAGGCCGTCCCCGCCTCTCCGGTGGTCACTCAAGGAACGAAGACGACCCTTGAGGGCGGTGTGGACGGCTGCGGGCCGCCGGAGGCGAGGCGATCGACACCGGTTCGACGCGTCGCTCACACGCCACTCATCGGCGCGACTACTCGCACCGAAAGTTGCCCGCAACTTATCGTTTCCCTCCCGCATGCCTTGCCGAGAGGGCCGAATTATGTGATCTAAGATCATCCCATGAATTGGTGGAGCCAGCAGGCACATGATTCTGCCGCAGAGGCGCAGGCCGCGCGTCCGTCCCCGGAGAGCCAGATGGCGGTAGCCCAGATAACGGCTCTTTTGTCGATGGCGGAAGCGTTGCACAAAATCGCTGAAATGATGCAGGAGCGCAAAGAAGGAACGAGCTGACTCGGCAGGTCCCCGCACCGCCCACAGAACCTTTCATCTGTGGGCGGTGCTTTTTTCGGGCGGACACGGAAAGTGCTGGCGCACTCATGAGTGCGCCAGCACCTTGGACCCGCCCGGGGCGCGGCGTCGCGGCCGCCGAACCGCTAGACGTCGCTCAACGCCTTGCGCTCCAGCCTGCTCGCGCCGTTCGGGCTCGGGCGCAGACGCGAGGACCGTTCGGTCGGCGTCTCGGACTCGGAGCCCTCCGACGTGCTGGGCAGGGCCGCGAGCCGATCTTCGACGGCGGCCGCGGGAACCTGCCCGGCCGCCTGCGCGGCCGACCGCTCGACCGCCTCCTTCTCCAGCCGTTCCCGCAGGTGCTGGGCCGCCTGCCGGAGGGCGCGCTCCCCGACGAGCCGGACGAGCTCCAGCCCGAAGCAGTCGAGCTTGTCGCTGTCGGTGAGGTCGGTGCGTTGCCTGAGGTCGGCGGCGAGCCCGCCGAGCCGCTGGGCCTCGCCGAGGTCGAACTGCTCCAGCAGGTGGCAGCACAGTTCCGCGAGCGCCGCATGGTCGCGCTCGAACGACAGACCTGCCAGCCCGTTCCCCGACAGGCGGCTGAGCGCGCCCTTGCGCTCCATCACCTGGTCGGCGAGCCGCAGGATGCCGTTGAGGAGCGAGACCGGGCCGGTGCCCGCCCCGTGCGCCTGCGCGGGTGCCAGCGACAGCCGTAGCGCCATGGCCGAGCCGAACCCCGCGGTGGAGACGCGGGCGAACATCTGTGCCGTCTCGCCCATCGACGCCGGCAGTCCGAACCGCCATCCGGCGGCCGTGACGATGATCAGCGCGACCACCGCGGCGATGATGTTGACGAACAGGTAGAGCAGCCCGGCGAGCGAAAGGATCGCCGCCCAGGGGCGATCCCGGTAACGGCTGACCAGTTCC
This sequence comes from Actinomadura kijaniata NBRC 14229, assembly GCF_001552175.1. Classification (GTDB taxonomy): domain Bacteria; phylum Actinomycetota; class Actinomycetes; order Streptosporangiales; family Streptosporangiaceae; genus Spirillospora; species Spirillospora kijaniata. The sequence goes on along the minus strand of NZ_BCQR01000115.1, from coordinate 17,118 downwards.
ACTCCGCCGACCAGTCCGCCGATCAGGCAGGCGAGCGCCATCTCCATGATCATCACTTTCCCCTTATGCGCTGCGCGCGCTCAGCCGCGACACGGGGCGTTCGTCGTCGCGGTACCGCCGGGAAAGGACTGTCGAGCGCTGCGGGACGGGGGGCTCGTTATTGCTGGCGTTCAGGAACACCACCAGCCACTCCGAAGGCCCTACGGCCAGTCCGGACTGTGCCCGGTACGACTTTTCTCGAGCTCGCAAGAATGCCAGGAGCCACTCGGTGGGGCCGACCGACAAGTGCCGGGAAGGTGAATTCATGAAAATAATCATGCAGCGATCCCCGCTGCCTGTCGATTGCGACAGGCGGTGGTCGGCGGACAATCGAGTAAGGGTTGCGCAAAGGGCTTTCTGTTTTAACGGAGTCCACGAGGTGTGCGTGACTTGCTGGTGGTCTCGGCCGTTGGCCGCCACTTGGTGCGGTGATCAGCAGGGACCGATGCGAATAGTGCCGGTGTTCTGCGGTCCGCACTCGGATTCCGGTCAATGGCCGGAACGCGGTGGTTTGACAGTGCGCCAGGTAAAAGGGTGTTGAGGCGCTTTCGCTGACAGTCACCACCGCCCAAGGAGCATGGCGGTTTCTGGAAGCATGAGAACGCCATGACGACTCCGCCTGCGCTTTCCACCGGCCAGCGTGCGCCGTACTGGTGCGATCCGCACCCCGCCGACGCCGATCTGGTGCCTCGAGACGGCCGCCGCCATCTGGGTGTGCTGGAACAGGTGGTGCGGCGCCAGTGGAACCCCGCCGAGGGCCCGCCCCCCTCTCAGTTGATCGCGGCCGTGGACCGGTTGGCGGCGCTGCCCGGACCGATCGCCTCGCTGGTCGCCGACACCCTCACCGGCGGGCTGTGGCTGGGCGTCGGCAACGCCCCGGCCCTGGACCACCTGCGGTACCTGACCGGTCGGCCGGTCCGGCCCGGCATCGACCAGCTGTGGGACCAGGTCCCCGGCGCCGTGGTCTGGGGCCGGCGCACCGTGGTGGTCGGTACCGGCCCGCATGTCTCGGTCTCCCTGGTGGACCATGAGATCGGGCACGTCATCGAGCGGCGCCGCCGGGCGGCCGAGTCCGCCGAGTGGCAGACGATCATGATGCGGTGCCGGCCGCTGCTGGTGTACCAGCGCTGGCAGGATCCGCTGGAGTGGTGGGCCGAGGCGTGGGCGCTGGTGATCAATCATGAACTGGACTGGCTGTCACGGCACCTGTCCGGCTCGATCCCGGTCACCGAGATGGTGGCCCGGTACTATGTCAGGCACTACGGGTTGGAGGTGTGATGGCCCAGGCGATCCGACGCGACGGTCTGCTGCTGGTGCCTCACGATGTCGGTGACGGCGTGACCATCGTCGAACCGAACCACCCCGACTACGAACGGCTGGCGTCCACCGCGATGGACTTCGATGCCCTGCGCGGGACTCCGCAGCGCAACCAGGAACTGGTCGAGCGGTTCCGCCGCAGGTGGGCGCGCCAGGAGCGCCGCACCGCCTGACCGCTGGAGACGGCGGCCGGTGCTCAGCCCTCGGCGGGGTCGACGTAAACGAGACCGATGACGGAACGGGCGGTGTCGAGCCAGCGTTCAGCGTCGGCGGAGGACATGGAGCCGCCTGGTGGTGGAAGCCGCCGGACGAGCTGTTCCATGGTGGGATCGATGTCGAGGCTCTGGTACGAGGCCGGAATGAGTGACTGGTAGGCCAGGGCGGATGGTCGCTCGGGACGAGCCTGCCGTTTGTTGATGGCCTCGCTGACCAGGCGCGGGGTGAGTTCGAGCGGCCCGGATTCGGCATGCTGCTTGCGACGTGGCATGCGATGACCGTAGCCAAGGGGCGATTGCTCGGATGAAGATCACGGTCGGTGGTCGGTAAAGGGTGCGGAGGCGATGACAAGAAGATGATAATCGCGGCTGGGCGGAGGCAGCCGAAGCCGTAGGAATTCGGCGGTGAAACGCATACGGGAAACCCCGGCCATCTGAAGCCATTGCCAGCTGTCGAGTGTCCTACCGGCCAGGGGGCACCGGTCGGTGGTCATCCCGCAGAGCTGATTCCTGCGCTCTGCGAGGGATCACCCGGATCGAATGGGACTGCGATATCCACGCCAAACGAGGAGCCGACCGACGCCGCCCGCGCGGACACATCAAGCTGTGACGCACGCCTGACACCCATGCGCTGTCCCTGCCGAGCGGTCGGATCACCGGATCCACCTCCATCGAGCGCGTCGCTCCCCTCATCGCCTGGTCGTGGGTGGTGTCCGCCCCGTCCGCCCAAGGCCGCGACTTAGGGTAGCGGTGTGGATGTTCTGAGTGACGTACTCGCGACCATGCGGGTGGGCCGTCCGTACGCGGGAAGGGTCAGGTGCGGAGCGCCGTGGGGCGTTCGGTTCCCCTCCGACGACTCGGCCTGCTGCCACGTCGTCCTGCAGGGTGCCTGCCGCCTGGTCCCCCCGGACGGCCCACCGCTGACGCTCGGCGTCGGGGATGTGCTGTTCACCGCCCCGGGGCACGGACACGTGCTGGCGGACCGCTCCGGCAGCCCGCTGGTCGACTTCGGTCCCGCCCGCGACGGAGACTCCCTGATCTCCGAGCTGGACATCCCCGGGCAGGGGGCCGCTGCCGACCTGCTCTGCGTCCGCTACCGCCTCGATCGCCTGCGCCCGCATCCGCTGCTGGCCGAGCTGCCGCCGGTCATCCACCTGCCCGCCCGGCTCGGGCGGCATTCCGCCTTGCGCACCACCGTCGAACTCATGGGCGAGGAACTCTGGCGACCCTGCATCGGCACCGACGCGTTGCTCGCCTCGCTGATGGACATGCTGCTGCTGTACGTCCTGCGCACCTGGATCGACGAGCGCTCCGGCGACGCCGCGACCGGCCTGGCCGCCGCTCTGACCGATCCGGCCATCGCCGTCGCGCTGCAACACCTGCACCACCGTCCCGAACACCTCTGGACGATCAACGAACTGGCCGCACTGTCCGGCATGTCGCGCTCCACCTTCGCCAAGCGCTTCACCACCGTCGTCGGGCAACCGCCGCTCGCCTACCTGACCTGGTGGCGGACGACGACCGCGGCCCGGTTGCTACACAGGACCGACGTCTCCCTCCAGGCCGTCATCGACCGCTGCGGTTCCAACTCGAAATACGCGTTCGCCGACGCCTTCGAACGCGAGTAACGCATCGCCTCGCGAACATCCGAACAAGGCTTACTGTGCGACAACGCACAAATCCGCCAAGCACACACCACCGAAGAACGACTGGGCCGCCGTCTCTTGTCGACCTCCCAGACAACGGGAAGAACAGTCCCGGCTGGGCTACAAGGACCACCCAACCAGCGAGCCCAGCAGACCAGCCGACCACGGCGACCGACCCCGTCCAGGAGAACCACAGCAGCGCACCCAGCGCAACGATCTTCTGAGAACACCCCAGACGAGGCCGACATCCCGGCCAACCAGCCAAGGCCGGTGATGTCGACCGGAGTTCCTTCAGAAGGGGCCAACTCCAGGATGGATGCGATCCTGCCGGATCGACCCCACCGGCGGCCGTGTCGGACAGCCCGACCGCCTGCGCCACTAAGACGTCGTCTCATTTGGTGAGGTGGCGGTAGTAGATGAGGGCGGCGGCGATGCCGACGAAGGCCAGGAAGTGTTCGGCCTTGCGCTCGTAGCGGCGGTGCAGGCGGCGGCAGCCATTCAGCCAGGACACCGTGCGCTCGACCACCCAGCGGTGCCGGCCCAGCCGGTGGGAGGTCTCGATGCCGCGACGGGCGATGCGCGGGGCGATGCTGCGACTGCGCAGCCATCTGCGCAGGTCGAGGTAGTCGTATCCCTTGTCGGCGTGCAGCTTGCCCGGACGGCGACGGCGCGGGCCGCGGCGGGACCGGACCGGCGGGATGCCGCGCACCAGCGGCTCCAGTCCGAGCTTGTCGTGGGTGTTGGCCGCCGAGATCCCGACAGACAGCGGCAGACCGGCCCTGTCGGTGAGTAAATGGATCTTGGACCCGGGTTTGCCGCGGTCGACAGGATTCGGGCCTGTCAGATCCCCCCTTTGGCGGCGCGGACGCTGACCGAGTCGATCACACACCGCGACCAGTCCAGTTCCCCGGCCGCGCCGAGTTCATCCAGCAGCACCCGGTGGAGCTTGGCCCACACCCGCGCGGCGGTCCACTGGGTGAAGCGGCGGTGCACCGTCTGCCACGATGCGCCGAACGTGGGCGGCAGTTGCCGCCAGGTGCATCCGGTGGTGGCCACGAACACAATCGCCGCCAGCACGCTGCGATCGTCGGCGCGCCGCCGCCCACCGCCCTGCGGACGCGTCGGCGCAGGTGGGACCACCCGCTGGAACAACTCCCACAACTCATCCGGCACCAGCCGTTCCTCAAAGCTCGCCACGGCTGGTCCAACGAACCATCACCAATCAAGACACGGTCTAAAGCCGCAAGGACACCAATCCGGCGTCGTCGGGAGGTAGGCGAACGGTAGTCGAGCGCTGTGCATCGGCCTGTCGGAAATGCGGCCCGAAAACAAGAACACCTCTGACCATGGTTCTGCTGGTCAGAGGTGTGAATGTGGGCAGGGGCGGGGTCGAACCGCCGACCTTCCGCTTTTCAGGAAGAGCAGCCGTCATGGTGGGGGGTGTCTGCCTGAGGCCAGCGGTGATTGACGTGTGTCGGTGGCTGTCATCGGTAGCGGTTGTTGCTGTCACCGTTGCTGTCGCGTGTGCCGGTATCGGCGAAGCCTGTCAACGGTCGGTGTCCTTGGGGTGACGGGGAGATGCGTAGACGATCCACACTGTGCGGTCGGCATCGTTGATGACATAACGAACGCGGCCGCCGCTAGTGACCTCGTATTCCCACTGCTCCAAATCTCGGCCGTTGTGCTTGTGGGTTGCGAGATCTCCACGGAGGCGGTGTTGTCGATCGTGGTTGCTACGGGAACGTGGGTCGGAGCGGAGCGTCTCAAGGCAGCGGCGTGTATTGGCCAGTGCGAGTCGGCATAGTTCCTCCCAGCCACGCACTGCGTCGCTGGTGCCGAATCGTACGTCCCATTCGTCGTCGGGTGGTGGGACTGTGACCCTGTCCCCTCGCTTGGGGCTCAAGGGTTGACCTCCACTGCACCGAAGTCTCCGGTAGTGGGCCGGATTGCGTCTTCGTACTGTTGGGGGTCGGCCTTGATGCGCGCCGTGGCGCGCCAGCCGGCGATGACCTCGTGGGCGGAAGTGTCGAGGTCAAGCTCTGCTGCGTCCGACAATGCTTCGACCAGTTCTACGGTGAACGCGCGGACCTCCTCGGTGCTGAGGTGGCGCACCCAGGGGAACACGTCTGGCATGGCGAGAAGCAGGTTGAGAGCGCCGGGATCATGCTTCATGAGTGCGAGGAAGATCCGGGATGCGGTCACCAGTGTCTCGTCGCGCTGCTCCTCGCGGTCGGCGGCTGTGAGGTAGAAGTCGGGAGCATCGCGATGGGTGACGCGCAAGCGCCCCAGTTGGGAGGCGCGCTCGGCCACGGCCCGGGGGTTGCGCGACAGATCAGAGAAGGTCACTGCGTCGGGGTGGCTGGTGCTCATGCCTCCAGATTATCAGATCGTATTCTGAAATCACGGTCATGACCTCTGTCGGTAGTCAGCAGAAGGTCGCCCTGTGTGAGGTTCTGCGTTGATCATCTTCAACTGAGGTGAGGTGTTGGCTGTCTTAGGTGACCGTCCGCTTGATGACGGCAGCGTTGCTGTCAACGACAAACGCCCCGAGCCTATGGCTTCGGGGCGTTTGCACTGCTCAGAGTTGTGGGCAGGGGCGGGGTCGAACCGCCGACCTTCCGCTTTTCAGGCGGACGCTCGTACCGACTGAGCTACCTGCCCAGGACGCACGCGATCGGCGCGTCTGGCGGTCCTGACGGGATTTGAACCCGCGGCCTCCACCTTGACAGGGTGGCGAGCACTCCTAGCTGCTCCACAGGACCTTGTGGCGTCGAGTCTAGCTGACTCGGGGTGTGCGTTGTCCGGTCTGGCCTTGGGCCTCTCGTTCGCGGCGACATGGAAGAGCTTACGGGATGGGTGTGGGTGGTGCCAACTCGGTTAACGGGGGTCCGGTCACAGGCGTTGGGCCCCGTGATGCCAGGCCAGGGCGCGGCGTTCGACGGTCAGGAACGCCGTGTTCAGCGCCGGTCCGAGGGCGTCCAGCAGGACGATTCCGGTCCACACGCCGGGGACGTCGGTGGTGCTCTGGGCCGGCATCCGCAGGTAGCCGATGCCGTTGACGGAGCCGACCAGTTCGGAGACCACCATCAGGATCAGCGCGGTGGACAGGCTCAGCCGGAGACCCGCGAAGATCTTGGGGGCGGCGGCCGGGAGGATGATCCGGGTGACGCGGGTGGTGCGTGGCAGGCGGAAGGCGCGGGCCGTCTCCAGCTGGAGCGGGTCGACGTGGCGGGCTCCGTCGAGGGAGTTCAGCTGGACGGGCCACACGACGCCGAACACGATCGTCGCCAGCTGCATCCGGGTGCCGATCTCGAAGAGCACGATGAAGACCGGGACCAGGGCGGGCGGCGGGATCGCGCGGAAGAAGTGGACGAGCGGGGCCAGGTGGTCCGACAGTCGTTCGGAGCGGCCCGCGGCGAGGCCGAGGGCGCCCGCCCACACCGTCGCCGCGAGCATCAGCTCCACGCGGTCGGAGCTTCCGGCGTTGGTGGTGAACGTGCCGATGCCCGGCGAGCCCCGGCCAGCAGTTCGGCGCTCACCGCGACGATCAGCGCGATGGCCGCCGACAGCCGCACCCCGGTCGCGATGAACGGGGGCGAGGCCGAAGGAGGAGAGCGTCTCCTTGGCCACCTCGCGCAGCCCGTACACGGTGTTGATCAGTACCGGCCGGCAGGACGTGTAGACGATCACCGAGGTCTTCATGTCGAGGGCGTCGGGGAACAGCGGCAGCGCCAGCGGGATGATCGCCATCGCCGGGATCGGCCGCAGGAACTCGAGCACCGGCCGGGCCACCGCCTCGACCCGGGGCAGGGCGGCCGCCACCGCCAGGCCGAGCAGCCAGGCGGTGACGGTGGCGCGCACGTCGGTCAGGAACGCGGTGTCCCCGGCGAGCCGCCCGGCCTCGGCGAGGACCGCCGAGACGGGCGGCAGGGGCAGTCCGCTCCGGGACGTCAGCTCGGCCACGGCGAGGAACGCCGCGACCCCCTGGACGCCGCGGCGGGTCCGCGCGATCGCGCTCACCGCGGCTGCGCCACCAGCATCGACGCGATGTCCGGCGTCCTGCTCAGGTAGCCGAACTCCCGCATCAGGGCGGCGACCCGCTCCAGCCGCGTGGCGTCGTGGGGAAGGAGCCGAGGGTGATGGCGGCGGTCGTGGCGGGGAGGCCGGGATGGCCTTGACCACCTCGTCGCGGTCGGCGGCGATCTTGAGGGCCTTGCCGGTGGCGCGCTGGAACGCCGCCACCGTCTTCGGGTTCTTCTCGGCGAACCGGGCGGTGCCGCCCCAGCCCGCGATCGGGAAGTCCCGGGTGGGGCCGGTGACCAGGTCCGCGAGCCGGCGGGCCCCGTGCTCGTTCTGGACGCCGGTGGCGAACGGTTCCACCGCCGCGACCGCGTCGACCGAGCCCTGTTTGAGGGCGGCGCCCATGCTGGCCAGCGGGATCGGCGTGACGGTGACGTCCCGGGCCGGGTCGAGCCCGGCGGTCTTGGGGCGGACGGCCGGCAGCAGGTCGGTGACGCTCCGGACGGCGGGCACGGCGATCTTCTTGCCGCGCGGGTCCGCCGGGGTCGCGATCCCGGAGTCCTTCCCGGTGAGCAGCGCGAACGAGTTGCTGGTGCCCTGGTAGGAGTCGGCGACCAGCTTGAAGCTGATCGCCCCCTTGTCCTGGGCGGTGAACGTCGACACGTAGTTCAGCAGCGCCAGGTCCATGGAGCCGTTGAGCAGCCTCGGGGGACGCCCTGACGGTCAGCCCCTCCTCCTTGAAGAAGCCCCTCTGCTGGGCGATCTGGAGGGGGCGGAGTCGGGGTTGGGCACCACGCCGACGTTCAGGACGGGTTTCTCCAGTCCCCTGGGGTTGGGGGCACCGGTCTCTCCGGGTCCGCCGCAGGCGGTGAGGGTGAGTGCGACGGAGGCCGCGCGGACGAGAGGTCGTCTCATCGGGTTCCTCGCTGGACGGTGGACGAAGACGGCCGCCGGCGTCAGGAGCAAAGATCATTTAGGGTCGGGCCGGGCGGGTGCCCGGGATCTCGGGCAGGATGGGCGACGCCAGGTAACGGGGTGGTCGCGGTCCGGTACCGGAACGGTGGTCGGCTTCCCTAGGGGATGGCGCAATAAGCACTTATTTCGCTTCTGTAGCCTTCTGTTCCTGCTCTGTCCGGGCCGACGCCAACGAAGCGCGGCCACGGCGAGCGCCGTCCGGAACGGGCGGCGCGAATGCGAGAAAGGCAGCACATGGCTGAACCAACCTCCGGAGAGGGGTACCAGCGGGGACTCGGCACCCGGCAGATCCAGATGCTGGCCATCGGCGGCACGATCGGCACCGGGCTGTTCCTGGGCGCGGGCAAGAACATCGCCAAGGCCGGGCCGAGCCTGATCCTCACCTACGCCATCGCCGGGCTGATGCTGTTCTTCGTCATGCGGGCGCTGGGCGAGCTGCTGACCTACCGGCAGGCCGAGGGCGGGTTCGCCGGGTACGCCCGGGAGTTCCTCGGCCCGTTCTGGGGTTACGCCACCACCTGGACGTACTGGATCATCTGGGTGACCACCGGCATGGCGGAGCTGACCGCGGCCGGGGCCTACATCCAACGATGGTTCCCGCACTTCGAGGTGTGGAAGACGGCGCTGATAGCGCTGGTGATCCTGTTCGTGGTCAACCTGATCTCGGTGAAGCTCTTCGGCGAGCTGGAGTTCTGGTTCGCCATGATCAAGGTCGCCGCGATCGTCGCGATGATCCTGATCGGGGTCGGCGTGCTGGCGTTCGGGTTCGGGGACGTCGGCGACACCGCGGCCGTCAGCAACCTCTGGCAGCACGACGGCTTCTTCCCCGAGGGCGTCAGCCCGATGGTGATGACCCTGCAGATGGTGCTGTTCGCCTACCTGGGCGTCGAGCTGGTCGGTGTGACCGCCGCCGAGGCCAGGGACCCGGAGAAGAACATCCCGCGCGCCATCAACGCCCTGCCGATCCGGTTCGCGCTGTTCTACCTCGGCTCGCTGCTGGTGATCCTGTCGGTGGTGCCGTGGACCGAGTTCAAGGGCGGCGCGAGCCCGTTCGTGCTGGCCTTCGACAAGATCGGCATCCCGTACGGCGCGGACATCGTCAACTTCGTGGTGCTGACCGCCGCGCTGTCGTCGTGCAACGCCGGCGGCCTGTACTCCACCTCCCGGATGCTGCGCACCGCGGGCGTCAACGGCGACGGCCCCAAGGCCCTGACCCGGCTGAACGACCGCGGCGTCCCGGTCCTCACCGTGGTGATCTCCGCGCTGGTCATGGGCCTGGGCGTGATCGTGAACATCTTCGTCCCGGAGAAGGCGTTCGAGTACATCACCTCGGTCTCCACCGGTGGCGCGATCATGGTGTGGACGGTGATCCTGGTCGCGCACCAGGGCTACCGCCGCAAGGTCCGCAAGGGTGAGCTGCCCGCCTCGGACTACCGGATGCCGGGCGCGCCGTTCACGACCTGGATGGTGCTGGCGTTCTTCGCGTTCGTCACGGTGACGATCGCGTGGGAGCACGACACCCGCATCGCGCTGTACGTGACGGCGATCTGGGTGGTGCTGATCGTGGCGGCGTGGCCGGTGGTCCGGCGCAACTCGCGCCGGGCCGAGGCGGCGGCCGCCGAGGCCGACCCCGTCAAGAGCTGACCGGCCGACGGCCCGATGACGGATCCCGCCGTCATCGGGCCGTCGCCGTGCTCAGGCGGCGCCGACGATCCGCCCGTTCCGCAGTTCGACCCGCGATCCCGCGAACCCGCTGCGGAACCGCCGGTCGTGCGACACCACGAGCAGCGCTCCCCGGTAGTCGCGCAGCGCCTCCTCCAGCTCCTCGATGAGGGCCAGCGAGAGGTGGTTGGTGGGCTCGTCGAGGATCAGCAGGTCCGCCGGGCGGGTCACCAGCCGCGCCAGCTCCAGCCGCCGCCGCTGCCCGACCGACAGCCCCGCCGCGGGCTTGGCCAGGTCCTCCTCCCGGAACAGCCCGAGCGCCAGCAGCGCGTCGGCGTGGTCCTCGGCGGGACCGGGCAGCCCCTCGGCGAACGTCGCCAGCACGCCGCGCCGCGACCGTTCGGGCGGGAGCTCCTGCCGCAGGTACCCGATCCGCCGGGGCCGCCGCACCTTCCCGTGGTCCTGCGCCAGGTCCCCGGCCAGCACCCGCAGCAACGTGGTCTTGCCCGCGCCGTTCGGCCCGGTCAGCAGCATCCGCTCGCCGGGCGGCAGCGTGAACGACTCCACGTCCAGCCGTCCGGCCACCTTCACCTGTGACAGTTCGGCGGTCAGCCCGTCGCCCTTGCCGCCCTCGATGCGCGCGGCGAACCGCAGCGGGTCCGGCGGCCGGGGCACCGGGTGGGCGCGCAGCCGTTCCAGGCGTTCCCGCGCGTTGCGGACCAGCGCTGACACGCCATGGTCGTGGGAGCGGCGGTGCTTGGAGAACCGCTCCTCGCGGCTCGGCGGCCGCAGCGCGTCCAGCCGCCGCGCGCCGGACTCGGCCAGCCCGGTCTGCCGGTCGATCTCGGCGAGCCACTCGGCGTGGTCCTGCTCCCAGCGGCGGCGGGCGGCGGCGCGGGCCGTCAGGTAGCCCTCCCAGCCGTCGCCGTAACGGGTGACGGCGTGCCGGTCCCGGTCCACCTCCAGGATCGCGGTGGCGAACCCTTCCAGGAACGCCCGGTCGTGTGTGACGGCGACGACGGTCCCGCGATGGGTCCGCAGCCGTTCCTCCAGCCACGCCACCGCCCGGTCGTCGAGGTGGTTGGTGGGCTCGTCGAGCAGCAGCAGCTCGGGTGCGGCGGCCAGCACGGTCGCCAGCCCCAGCCGGGACTGCTCGCCGCCCGACAGCGACCCCAGCGCGCGGTCGCGGGTGAGGTGGGAGATCCCGAGGGCGTCCATCGCGGCGTCCACCCGCGCGTCGGCCTCGTAGCCGCCGCGCGCCTCGTAGCCGGCGAGCAGGTCGCCGTACTCGGCCATGTTCCCCTCGTGGAGGTCGGCCTCCAGCTCGCGCATGCGCCGTTCGACGGCGCGCAGGTCGGCCAGCGCGTGGTCGACCGCGTCGGCGACGGTCAGGCCGGGATCCAGCCCGAGCGTCTGCCCGAGGTGCCCGACGCCGCCGGGCGCGACGACGGCGACCTCGCCGGTGTCGGGCTCCTCCACGCCGGACAGCAGGCGGAGCAGGGTGGACTTGCCCGAGCCGTTCTCGCCGATGACGGCGACCTTCTCGCCGGGACGGACGGTGAACGACACCTGGTCGAGGACGGCGCGGCCCTCGTAGGCCTTGGCGACGTCCTTGACGGTGAGCTGGAACGTTGTCGAACGCGGGCGGCTGGTCATGCGACCACCTCCGGAAAAGAGCGCGGGTCCGTACGGGACCGGGGATCGGCAGGGATCCGCACGCCGGGGCGGAGCACGACGGGTCGCGAAGCGGCGGACCCGGAGAAGAAAGGAAGAGACCCGGCGGCGGGGCGGAACGTGTGGCGATCAGGCGCGGCGGCGAGGGCGCACGCGCGTGTCTCGACCGTGCGGCGGCGGTGTCAGAGCACCGCGGCGGCGCGGGAGATTACAGAAACCACACCCCGGTCACGAAGAACCTGCCGGAACCACTCATGGGGCCCATGGTAGCGTCGCGCCCCCGAACGCGCCTGTGACGGTCGTCATAGTGGGATGATCCGTCCGGGCGGTCCGGGACCGTCGCTCTATCGTGAGACCAGTCGCGCCCCCACGCCGGCGGGCCGTTCCCTGGGCGGAGGCGCAGGTGACCGAGCGGAACCCGACCCCGCGCCGTCTCGGCGCCCGCATCGAGGCCCGCATCGAGGCGCGCCTGGGCGGCCTGGAGGACCTTCCGCTGCCCACCCCGCTGGAGCTGCGCGTCCGCTGGGTGCTGCTGGCGGTGGTCGTGATCGCGAACGTCGGCGGGGCCCTGGTGGTGCTGTCGTTCGCGACGTTCGTGGTGCCCGACCCACCGCTCGGCGACCCCGCGTACGTCGAGCACGTCCACCGCGTCAACGCGATCGCGTTCTTCAGCTACCCCGTCGTCGCGGGACCGGTCGCGCTGTGGCTGGGCCTGCGCCTGTGGCGGCCGGTGGTGCGGCTGGCCCGCGAGGGCGGCGTCCCCGACCGGGAGCAGCGCGGCGCCGTGCTGCTCGGCCCCCTGCGGCTGACGCTGCTGCTGGGCGCGATGTGGGCGGTCGGCGCGGCCGGCTGGGCCGTGCTGGACGCGACGCTGTTCACCGCCCGGCTGGCCGTCAAGACCGGCCTGACCTGCCTGCTCGGCGCGATGACCACCTGCACGCTGGTGTACCTGATGTCGGAACGGCTGCTGCGCCCGGCCGCCGCGCTCGTGCTGGCCACCCAGCCGCCGCGCCGGATCCGGCTGCCCGGCATCACCGCCCGCGTCATGCTCGCCTGGGCGCTGGGCACCGCGATCCCCGTGGTCGGCGTGGTCGGCGTGGGGATCGCCGCGCTGGTCACGCCGATCCCGGGCGGCCAGCTGGCGTTCACCATGATCGGCCTGGGCGGGATCGCGCTGCTGGTCGGCGCGGTGATCACCTATCTGGCGACCCGCGCCATCGCCGACCCGATCAAGACGGTGCGGACCGGGATGGCCCGCGTGGCGCGCGGCGACCTGGCCGCCGAGACCGAGGTCTACGACGCCAGCGAGGTCGGGCAGTTGCAGGCCGGGTTCAACGACATGGTCGCGGGGCTGCGGCGGTCCGAACGGCTGCGCGACCTGTTCGGCCGCCATGTGGGGGAGGAGGTCGCCGACCTGGCGCTGGAGGGCGGCGACATCGAGCTGGGCGGCGAGACCCGCGAGGTGGCGGTGCTGTTCGTGGACCTGGCCGGGTCCACCCGGCTCGCCGAGACCCGCACGCCCGACCAGGTGGTGGCGCTGCTCAACGCGTTCTTCGGCGTGGTCGTCGCGGTCGTGGCCCGGCACGGCGGCTGGATCAACAAGTTCGAGGGCGACGCCGCGCTGGCGATCTTCGGTGCGCCGACCGCGCTGGAGGACTCGGCGGGCGGCGCGCTCGGCGCGGCCCGCGAGACGGCGCTGCGGCTGCGCGCCGGGGTGGCGGAGCTGGACTTCGGCGTCGGCGTGTCGGCGGGCGAGGTCGTCGCCGGGTACATCGGGGCCGAGCAGCGCTTCGAGTACACCGTCATCGGCGACCCGGTGAACGAGGCCGCCCGCCTCAGCGACATGGCCAAGACGTTCGACGGCCGCGTGCTGGCGTCCGGGACCGTGCTGGAGGCGGCCCACCTCGCCGAGGCCCAGCACTGGGACCTCGGGAGGTCGGTCACGCTGCGGGGCCGCCGCGGGCCGACCCGGCTGGCCACGCCGCGCCCGCCCGCCGTCCCCGACCGGGAACGCCGGCGTCTCCTGCCCCGCCCGCCCCGGGTGCTCCGCCGCCGCCCGACCGCTCCGGAGGACCCGCAAACGCTCCGATAGCGGCCACAGAAGGTCATTTCGAATCCACGCTGCGCCATGTCGGCGTTACGCGCGCGTTACCCACTGCCTCAAGGGTGAGGAGTGGACGTCCCCCCAGTCACGAGAGGTGCCAATGCTCCGACGGCTCGCCCCCGGCCTCACCGCTTTCACCGCCACCACGGCCCTCGTCGTCCTCGTCCCGGCCGACGCCCCCGCCGGTGCCGCCGCCGGTGCCGCCGCCGAGGCGCGCAAGGCCTCCCCGCGCGTCACGAACGTCGCCCACCGCGGCGCGTCGTCCGGCGCGCCGGAGAACACCCTGGCGGCGTTCCGGCTGGCCCGCTCCCAACGCGCCGACATGTTCGAGCTGGACGTGCAGCAGACCAAGGACGGCAAGCTGGTCCTGATGCACGACACGACGCTGCGCCGCACCACCGACGTGGAGCGGCGCTACCCGCGCCGTTCCCCCTGGCGGGTCAGCGACTTCACGCTCGCCGAGATCCGCAGGCTGGACGCGGGGTCCTGGTTCTCCCGCCGCTACCGGGGCGAGCGCGTGCCGACGCTCGGCGAGGCGCTGACGGCCATGCGCGACAGCGACCTCGGCCTGCTGCTGGAGATCAAGGCCCCGCACCTGTACCCGGGCATCGAGCGCCGCGTCGCCTCCGAGCTGGTGCGCCACAGTTCCTGGCTGCGCCCCGACCCGAGGGAACGGCACCTGGTCGTCCAGTCGTTCGACCGGTCGTCCGTGCGCCGCTTCCACCGGCTGCTCCCCACGGTCCCCACCGGCCTGCTCGCCGCTCCCAGGACCAGCGAGCTCAAGGAGCTGTCCAAGTTCGCCGACCAGATCAACCCGCCCTACAAGAGCGTCACCGCCGCCTACGTGAAGCAGATCCACCGCCACGGCATGGACGTCTTCACCTGGACCGTCGACGACCCCGCCAAGATGCGGCGCGCGGTGGGGCTGGGCGTGGACGGTGTGATCACCAACCGCCCCGCGGTGCTGTACGGGGTGCTGCGCGAACGCTCCACCCTGCTGGACGGGGTGCTGCGCCGGCGGGACGACGCGGCCTGATCCGGGCCGCCCCGGCTTGACGGCCCCGTGGCGGGGCGCGCTCCCCTCCGGGAGGTTTCTTTGCCGCCTCTTGTGCGGGGAGCGCCCCTTCCCCCACCGGTGATCGACCCACCGGATGGTTACCTCGCCTGCGGGAGGTCGGGTGACCAGACGGCGATCATGGTCCATACGGGTGCGGATGACCCTCGGGGCGGCGGTCATCGCCACGCTGGTCTGCGTCGGGGTGTCGGCGCTCGCGCTGCTGTCGGTGCGCGGGCAGGCCGCCGACTACGAGCACGAGCAGACCGTCGCGGACGCGCTGCACGTCGTCCACCTGATCAAACGCGACCGGCTGCCGTCGCGGCTGGACGAGCGCGACTCCAGCGCGCTCCAGGTCCTCGACGCGCGCGGCGCCGTCGTCGCCACCACGCGGTCGCTGGCCGGACGGGCGCCGATGGCCACGTTCCGTCCCGACGAGCAGAGCGTGCAGACCTCCCGCGTGCTGTGCCCGCCCGCGGGGCTGTCGGGCTGCATGAACGTGGTGTCGTTCCGCGTCTACCAGTCCGACGGCGACTGGATCGTCTACGCCGCCGACTCCACGGTGCCCTGGTACGTCTCGCCGCACCTGTGCGCGTTCCTGCTGCTGGTGTCGGCGATGGCGGTCGCGGTGACGGCGGCGCACACCTGGCGGACGGTGGGCCGCACCCTGGGCCCGGTGGACGCGATCCGCGCCGAGCTCGCCGAGATCACCGCGACCGACTCCGGCCGCCGGGTCCCGGTCCCGCCGGGCCGCGACGAGCTCCGCCAGCTCGCCGTGACCGTCAACGCCACCCTGGACCGGCTCGACTCCGCCCTGGAACGCCAGCGCCGCTTCACCTCCGACGCCTCCCACGACCTGCGCAGTCCCATCACCGCCGCCCGGGTCTGCATCGAGGAGGCGCTGCTGTACCCCGGGGAGGCCGACTGGCCCGCCGTCGCGGGCACCACCCTGACCTGCCTGGACCGTCTCCAGGCGATCGTGGACGACCTGCTGGAGCTGGCCCGCCTGGACGCCGACGCCGACGCCGCGTCCCACGTCACGCCCGTGGACCTCTCCGCCCTGGTCGGGGCCGAACTGGACCGCGGCCCCCGGCGGCACCCGGTCCACCCGCACCTGACGCCCGGCACGACCGTGCGCGGCGACCGGCTGCGCCTGGCCCGGCTGCTGACGAACCTGCTCGACAACGCCGAACGCCACGCCGAGTCCCGCATCGACGTCACCGTCCGCAAGCTGGAGGGCACGGCCGTGCTGGAGGTCCTGGACGACGGCGCGGGCATCGCCCCCGAGCACCGCGAACTGGTCTTCCAGCGCTTCGCCCGCCTGGCGGACGCCCGCGAACGCGACGCGGGCGGCACCGGCCTCGGCCTGCCGATCGCCCGCCAGATCGCCCGGTCCCACGGCGGCACCCTGGGCATCGAGGACAGCTCCGGGGGAGCCCGCTTCGTCCTGCGCCTGCCGCTCGTTCAGGGACGGGTCAGCCGGTAGCCGTCGCCCTCCTGGCGCAGCAGGTACGGGCCGGCGGCCCACGCCTCGCCCGGCACGGTCGTGCTCTTCCCGGTCCGCAGGTCGTGGACCAGCGACGACGCGTCGTCGAGGTCCTGGTGGACGGCGCTGAACACCACGACGTGCTCGCCCACGGTGACCCGCCCCAGATACGCGTCGTCGCCGCCGTGCGGCAGGTCCCGGATCTCGCGCCGCGAGGGCCGGGAGGAGAGCGACCGGACGGTGAGCACGTTCCGGTCCGCCCACGCGAGCGTGTCCGGACCGGCCCCGAACCCGGCCGACGGCTCGCGGCCGTCCGGCAGCGTGATCGTCGTCTGCCGCCCGCTGACCACGTCCACCTGCCGCATCGTCCGCCCCGACCGCACGTAGGCGTGCGGGAAGGAGAACGCCGCCAGCGTCCCCTTCACGGAGAGGTCCCGTGCCGCGCCGGTGCAGCCGAGATTGGTGGCCACCGCCTTCCGGTCGGCGTCCCACCACACGACCGCGTCGCCGTCGGAGTAGAAGCGGTCGCGCCCGTCCCACCCCGGACGCAGCGTGGTGACCTCGCCCCCGCCCGGCGGCAGGCACCGCAGCCTCGTTCCGTCCGGCCACACGTACGCGGCCTTGCCGGCGGCCATCGTCCACAGGTACGGCAACGAGTCGGGCCCCGTGTCGGCGACCCGCCGCGCCGCGCGGCCGGGCCCGGCGACCCACACGCCGCGCTGCGTGACGCGGACCCGTTCGGCGTCCACGGTCGTGGGGACGCCCAGCACCGAGCCGTCGCTGCCGAGCGCCATCGCCCGCAGCCGCTGCCCGCCCGGCAGCGTCCGCGAGATCACCGTGTCGCGCGCGGGCGTGACGGCCGTGGCGGGGGCCGTGCGCGACCCCGAGCCCGCCGTCAGCACCACGGCGGGCACCAGGGCCGCGGC
>NZ_BCQR01000114.1 GCF_001552175.1 Actinomadura kijaniata NBRC 14229 | reverse complement strand
GCCCCACCCGGCGCGCGGCCCCTCGATCAGCGCCCACAGCAGCCCGCCCAGCCCGGCGGCCAGCAGGCCGGTGCCGCCGGGGTCCAGCGGGCGCGGGTCCGGGTCGCGCGACTCGCGCACCGCGCGGGCCGCGACGGCGAGCGCGGCCAGCCCGACCGGGACGTTCAGCAGGAACAGCGCCCGCCAGCCGAACGCCTCGGTGAGCACGCCGCCGACCAGCGGCCCGGTCACGCTCGCCGCCCCGGCCGCCGCCGCGAGGACGGCCAGGGCGCGGTTGCGTTCGGGTCCGGGCGGGTGGAGCGCGGCCAGCAGCGGCGACGCGGTCCCGTAGAGCAGGGCCGCGCCCGCGCCCTGGACCGCGCGCAACGCGTCCAGCACCGGCGCGGAGGGCGCCAGGGCGCAGGCCAGCGAGGCGGCGGTGAAGACCGTCAGACCGGCCAGCAGGAAGCGGCGGCGGCCGAACCGGTCGGCCAGGGCCCCGGCGGGCAGCAGCAGGACCGCCAGCGTCAGGGCGTAGGCGTCCACGGCCCACTGGGCCTCCGCCAGCCCGGCGTCCAGGTCGCGGCGCAGGGCGGGCAGGGCGACGTTCACGCCGATCAGGTCGAGGACGAGCAGGTAGCCGGTGACGGTGACGACCGCCAGGGTCCACCGGGGGGACATGGGACCTCACTTGGTATACAGCGTATATATACGTCGTATATTAAGCGGTAGGCTGGACGGGTGACCACCCCCGCCCCGCGCGGCCGGGGCACCCGCGGCCTGACCCGCGACGAGGTGCTCGACGCCGCCCTCGACCTCGCCGAGGAGCGCGGCCTGTCCGCCGTCGGCGTCCGCGCCGTCGCCTCCCGCCTCGGCGTGACCCCGATGGCGCTCTACCGCTACGTCGGCGACAAGGACGGGCTGCTGGACGGCCTGGTCGAGCGGCTGATGCGCGAGATGCCCGAGGACGACCCGGACCTGCCCTGGCAGGACCGGATGCGCGCGTTCGCCGCGGGCGTCCGGCAGGTCGCGCGCCGCCACCCCGCGCTGTTCCCGCTGCTGTTCACCCGCCCGACCGTCGGCCCCGAGGCGCGCCGCCCCCGCGACGCGGTGCAGGACATGCTGCGCGCGGCGGGCGTCCCCGAGGAGGTCGTCCCGCCGCTGCAACGGCTGCTGGACACCGTCGGCATGGGCCTGGCCGCCTCCGAGGCGGGCGGGCGCTTCACCGCCACCCCCGAGGAGATCGACCGGGTCCACGCCCTGGCCGAGGAGATCTTCCTCGACGCGATCGAGCGCTACGCCGCCCGCTGACCGCTCCCCGGTCAGGACCCCGGGACGTCACCGGCTTGTCAAAAATATGTAGACCAGTCTACTTTCACATCATGCGCATCCATCACCTCAACTGCGGCTCACTGACGACGATCGAACGGGTGGAGGGCGGCGACGCCCGGCACGTCGTCTGCCACTGCCTGCTGATCGAGACCGACGCCGGGCTGGCACTGGTCGACTCCGGCCTCGGCACCCACGACATCGCCCGCCCCGGCGAGCGCCTCGGCGCCGACTGGGTCACCTACGCCGGTCCCGTGCTGGACCCCGCCGAGACCGCGCTGCGGCAGGTCCGGCGGCTCGGCCACTCCCCCTCCGACGTGCGGCACATCATCCTCACCCACGCCCACAACGACCACATGGGCGGCCTGTCGGACTTCCCGGAGGCGACCGTCCACCTGCACCGGACCGAGCACGCGACGCTCGACCCGGACGACGCGCAGCTCGCCCACGGGCCGCGCTGGAGCACCTACGGCGACGGCGGCGACGAGTGGTTCGGGTTCGCGGGCGCACGGCCCCTGCCGGGGCTGCCGCCGGAGATCGTGGTGTTCCCG
The DNA here is from genome assembly GCF_001552175.1 of Actinomadura kijaniata NBRC 14229. Classification (GTDB taxonomy): domain Bacteria; phylum Actinomycetota; class Actinomycetes; order Streptosporangiales; family Streptosporangiaceae; genus Spirillospora; species Spirillospora kijaniata. The sequence continues at coordinate 38,879 of NZ_BCQR01000114.1, read as the reverse complement.
CTCGGCGGCCACACGCCCGGCCACGCCGGGGTCGCGGTGAACGCCGGGGACCGCTGGCTGCTGCACGCGGGCGACACGTACTTCTACCACGGCGAGATCGACCGGCCCGAGCCGGTGACGCACCCGCTGATGCAGCTCGTCCAGGACGGCGGCGAGACCGACCGCGCCCTGCGCCTGGACAACGTCGCGCGCCTCCGCGAACTGGCGCGCACGCGCGGCGACGAGGTCGAGGTGTTCAGCGCCCACGACCCGTGGGAGTTCGGCCGCCTGAGCTCAGTCTCCTGAGCTGAGGCGGTGGGCGAGGGCCGTGTGGCGGCGGCCCTGGCCCGTCGTGCGGACGGCGGCGGCCAGCGCGCGGCGGGAGCCGACCAGGACGACCAGCTTCTTGGCGCGGGTGATGCCGGTGTAGAGCAGGTTGCGCTGCAACATCATCCAGGAGCTGGTCGTCAGCGGCAGCACCACCGCCGGGTACTCGCTGCCCTGCGAGCGGTGGATCGTGATGGCGTAGGCGTGGGCGAGCTCGTCCAGCTCGTCGAAGGCGTAGTCGATGTCCTCGTCCTCGTCGGTGCGGACCGTGAGGGTGTGCTCCTCCAGGGAGACGGCGGTGACGACGCCGACGGTGCCGTTGAACACCCCGGCCTCGCCCTTGTCGTAGTTGTTGCGGAGCTGGGTGACCTTGTCGCCGACCCGGAAGACGCGCCCGCCGTAGCGGCGTTCGGGCTTCCTCTCGTCGTGCGGGGTCAGCGCGTCCTGGAGCATCTGGTTCAGCGTGCCCGCCCCGGCCGCGCCCCGGTGCATCGGCGTGAGGACCTGCACGTCGCGGCGCGCGTCCAGGCCGAACTTGCGGGGGATGCGGTGGGCGACGACGTCCACGGTGAGGGTGGCGGTCTCCTCGGGCTCGTCGCAGGGGAACAGGAAGAAGTCGGGGTAGCCGTGGGTGTGCGGGTGCTCGCCGCTGTTGACGCGGTGGGCGTTGACGACGATCCCGGACCGCTGGGCCTGCCGGAAGATCCTCGTGAGCCGGACGCGCGGGATGACCTCGGCGTTCAGCAGGTCGGCCAGCACCTCGCCCGCGCCGACCGACGGCAGCTGGTCCACGTCGCCGACCAGCAGCAGGTGCGCGCCGCGCGGGACGGCCTTGACCAGCTTGTTGGCCAGGATCAGGTCGACCATGGAGCTCTCGTCCACCACGACCAGGTCGGCGTCCAGCGGCTCGTCCTGGTCGTAGCGGGCGTCGCCGCCGGGCTGGAGCTGGAGCAGGCGGTGCACGGTGGACGCCTCGTGGCCGGTCAGCTCGGCCAGCCGCTTGGCGGCGCGGCCGGTCGGCGCCACCAGCACGATCTTGGCGTTCTTCGCGGCGGCCAGCTCCACGATGGACCGGACGGTGAAGCTCTTGCCGCAGCCGGGGCCGCCGGTCAGGACCGCGACCCGGGAGGTGAGCGCGAGCCGCACGGCCTGCTCCTGCTCGGGGGCCAGCTCCACGCCGGTGCGCTGCCGCAGCCAGCCGAGCGCCCGGTCCCAGTCGACGTCGGCGAACGCCTTGAGCCGGTCGTGCCCGGCCTCCAGCAGCTCGCGCAGGCCGCGCGCCAGGGAGCGTTCGGCGCGGTGGAACGGCACCAGGTACACCGCCGGGATGTCGGCGGCGTCCTCGCCCGCGCCGGGGATGCGCTCGCGGACCACGCCCTCCTCGGCGACCAGCTCGTCCAGGGCGGGGCCGATCAGCTCGCGCGGCACGCCGAGGATCTTCTCCGCCGCCGTGACCAGGTTCGGCTCGGGCATGAAGCAGTGGCCGTTGTCGGCGCCCTCCGACAGGGTGTACTGGAGCCCGGCCTTGATCCGCTCGGGGCTGTCGTGCGGGATGCCGACCGCCTGGGCGATGGTGTCGGCGGTCTTGAAGCCGATGCCCCACACGTCGGAGGCCAGTTTGTACGGCTCGCGCCGGACGGTGTCGATCGAGGCGTCGCCGTACTGCTTGTAGATCCGCACCGCCAGGGAGGTGGAGACCCCGACGCCCTGCAGGAAGACCATCACCTCCTTGATGGCCTTCTGCTCCTCCCAGGCGTCGGCGATGCGCTTGACGCGCTTGCGGCCGAGGCCGCGCACCTCGTTGAGGCGCTCGGGCTCCTCCTCGATGACCCGCAGGATGTCGGTGCCGAAGTGCTCGACCATCCGGTCGGCCATCACCGGCCCGATCCCCTTGATCATCCCGGAGCCCAGGTACCGCCGCAGGCCCTGCACGGTCGCGGGCAGCACGGTGCTGTAGGAGTCCACCTCGAACTGCTTGCCGTAGCGGGGGTGCGACCGCCACCGGCCGGTCAGCCGCAGGCTCTCCCCCACCTGCGCGCCCAGCAGCGCGCCCACCACCGTCAGCAGGTCGCCGGCCGGGCCGGTGCGGTCGGTGGCCACGCGCGCGACGGTGTAGCCGGTGTCCTCGTTGGCGTAGGTGATCCTCTCCAGGACCGCCTCCAGCACCACCGGCCGGGGAGGGTCAGGCGCCGCGCTCGTCACGTGCCCAGGATGCCCGACCCCACCGACACTCCGGTAACCGCGCCCGGACGGGCCGGTGGCCGCATCCGGCAGATGATCTAGATCTCGCGGTGATCGCGGCGTACGTTCCGGGAGGCCCATCCGTACCGCGAGTACCGAGAGGTGTCGCTGGTGTTCCGCTCCCGATTCCTGACACTGGCCACGGGCTTCGCCACCGCCGCCACGCTGGTCGCCGCGCCCCCGGCGGCCGCGGCCCCCGCCACCGACAACGCTCCCATCGCCGGGTTCACGCCGCGCAACGCCACGCTGCAACGGAAGCTGGAGAAGGCGTTCGGCGCCGTCCCGACCGCGTCCAAGGCACGCGCCCTGGACCGGGAACTGGCCTCCGAACCCGGCCTGGCCGCCACCACCGGCGACCGGCGGCGCGTCGACCGCATCGTGCGCGAGCTGCGCTCCTACGGCCTCAAGCCCGAGGTGAGGACCTACTACACGTACCTGTCGCAGCCGAGGCGCATCAAGGTCGAGATGACCGCGCCGAGGCGGGTGGACCTGCCGGTCAAGGAACGGCGGCGCCCCTGGCAGAAGGACTTCCAGCACGTCATCCCCGGCCACAACGGAATGTCGCCCGACGGCCGCGTCGAGGGCGAGGTCGTCTACGCCAACTACGGGCGCCCCGAGGACTTCGCGCTGCTGGAGAAGAGCGGGATCTCCGTCAAGGGCAAGATCGTGCTGGCCCGGTACGGCGCGGTGTTCCGCGGCGTCAAGCCGCGCGAGGCCGCCCGGCGCGGCGCGCGGGGCGTGCTGATCTACTCCGATCCCGCCGACGACGGGTTCACCCGGGGCAAGGTGTACCCGGAGGGGCCGTGGCGCGCCGCCGACGGCATCCAGCGCGGCAGCGTCGCGCAGATCATGTACGCGGCCGGCGACCCGCTCACGCCCGGCTGGCCCGCCACCCGGGACGCCCGGCGGATCAGGCCCGAGCAGTCGGTGATGCTCCGGGGCCTGGTGCCCACCGCGCCGATCTCCTACGGGGCCGCCGAGCCGCTGCTGCGCTCCCTCAAGGGCGCGCAGGCGCCCAGGGAGTGGCAGGGCGGGCTCAAGCTCCCGTACCGGTTCGGGCCCGGCGGCACGCGCGTCCACCTGGACCTGAGGAACGACTACCGGGTCCGTCCCATCTGGAACGTCATCGTCCGTGTCCCCGGCGCCGAACGCCCCGACCAGGAGGTCATCGTCGGCGCCCACCACGACTCCTGGACCTACGGCAGCGTCGACAACCTGTCGGGCACCGAGAACATCCTGCAGATCGGCCGCGGCCTCGGCGCGCTGCTGAAGAAGGGCTGGAAGCCCCGGCGGTCGATCGTGCTGGCCACCTGGGACGGCGAGGAGTACGGCCTCTACGGCTCCAGCGAGTACGCCGAGGACCGCGACCGGCTCCTCCGCAACGCCGTCGCCTACATCAACATGGACGGCGCGGGCGGCTCGGACTTCGGCGCGCAGGCCACCCCCGCCCTCGACCGGTTCGTCACCGACGTGACCAGGGAGGTCCGCTGGCCCGGCACCACCGGAACGGCCTACGACGACTGGAAGCGCAAGAACCGGGGGACGACCCCGATCAGCCGCATCGGCGGCGGCTCGGACTTCCAGGCGTTCTTCCAGCGGTACGGCGTCCCGGCGATGGACCTGGGCTCCTCCAGCCCCGGCACCGCGGGCGGCTACCACTGCGCCTGCGACGACTTCCACTGGACCTCGCGCTTCGGCGACCCGACGTTCGAGTACCACGCGGCCATGTCGCGGCTGGTCGGCATCGCGGCGCTGCGGCTGGCCAACGCCGACGTCGCGCCGCTGCGCTACCAGTCGTACGCGGCCGAGACCGTGACGTACCTGAACGACTTCACCGCCGCGCAGCGGAAGAAGTACGGCCGGGTCGTGGTGGACGTGTCGCGCGACGTGCGGCAGGCGCGGGCGTGGCAGCGGGCCGCCGAGGCGTTGCAGGCCCGTGCCGACGCCGCGCTGAAGGCCGGGGACACCGCCGCGTTCCGCCGCCTCAACGACAAGATCATGCAGACGGAGCGGGACCTGCTGACCGCCGCCGGGCTGCCCCGGAGGCCCTGGTACCGGCACCAGATGTACGCGCCCGGCATCGACACCGGGTACGCCACGCAGCGGCTGCCCGCCCTGAACGACGCGCTGTTCCAGTTCGGCGACCCGGCGCTGGCCAGGAGGTACGAGGCCGAGCTCTACCGCGGCCTCCGGGCCGCGACCCGCACCCTCACCCCCTGACCGGGTGACCGGGCGTCACCCTCGCCGCGCGGCCCCGGCCATCGCGGCGAGGGTGGCGCGCGCGTCGTGCCGGGGCGTCCAGCCCAGCTCGCGGCGCGCCCTGCCGGTGTCCATGACCATCGAGTGCTTGGCGCCGTGGATCCACTCGGCCTGCGCGGGCAGGTACGGCAGCAGATCGACCACCCCGGCGGCGAGCCCCACCAGCCGCCCCGGCACCGGCAGCGCGTACGCGCCGACCGCCCGCGCCACGTCGGAGACGGTGATCTCGCCGTCCCCGGCCAGGTTGTAGGCGCCGGGCGGGCCGTCGCCGTTGACGGCGGCGTCCACGGCGCTCGCCACGTCGTCGTGGTGGACGAGCTGGAAGGCGCGGCCGGGGTCGGGCAGCACCGGCCGCAGCCCCGGCACCAGCCCCAGCGCCCGGCGGACCGGCTCGGGCACGTACCGGGCGACCTGCTCCCACGGCAGGCTGCGCAGCATCACCGTCGCCTCGGGACCGGCCACGACGCACGGCCGCAGCACGTACACCTCCAGGCCGGAGCCGTCGGCGACCTCGGCGAGGATCCGTTCGCAGGCGGCCTTCTGCCGCGAGTAGTAGTGCTCGTCCGAGCCGCGCGGCGGAACGTCCTCGGTGATCGGGACGGGCGTGTCGGGGTGGTACCCGTAGGCGGCGACCGACGAGGTGTAGACGAGGCGGCGGGGCCGTCGCGCGGCGACGGCCGCCTCGAACACGTTCCGCGTCCCGGCCAGGTTGACCCGCTCGCTCTCGCTCCGCGACCCCATGATGACGTAGGCGAGGTGGACCACGACGTCGGCGTCCGCGACCAGCGCGTCCACCGCGGCCCGGTCCACGATGTCGCCCTGCCGGTAGGCGGTCTTCTTCCAGCCGTGCGAGGCGGGGTCGAACGGGCGGCGCGCCATCCCGAGCACCCGCTCCACGCGGTCGTCGTCCTCCAGGGCGGCCACCGCCGCCATGCCGATCTCTCCGGTGGGTCCGGTCACCGCGACCGTCAGGCCCATGGCGGTCTCCCGAGATGTCAGGGGGCTGGACGATCCGGGGTGGTACCCGCCGAGACCTCCAGCACACCCGTCTCGGTGACCAGCGCGGTGACCAGGCGCGCCGGGGTGACGTCGAACGCCGGGTTGAACGCCCGCGCCCCCGGCGGCGCGACCGGCGCCCCGCCCCAGGCCAGGACCTCGTCGGCGGCACGCTCCTCGATCGGGATCGCCGCGCCGTCGGGGGTGGCCAGGTCCACGGTGCTCCACGGCGCGGCCACCACGAACGGGATCCCGGCCGCCGCGCAGGCCAGCGCGACGCCGACCGACCCGACCTTGTTGGCGGTGTCGCCGTTGGCGGCGACCCGGTCCGCCCCGATGACCGCCACGTCCACCAGCCCGCGCAGCACCGCGCCCGCCGCCGCCCCGTCGGCCTGGACCAGGTAGGGGATGCCCGCCTGCTCCAGCTCCCAGGCGGTGAGCCGCGAGCCCTGCAACAGCGGGCGGGTCTCGTCGGCATAGACGATCTCCAGCCGGTCGCGGGCGTGCAGCTCGCGGACGATCCCGAGCGCGGTCCCCCATCCGGCGGTCGCCAGCGCCCCGGTGTTGCAGTGGGTGAGCACGCGCAGCGGCCGGTCGCCCACCCGGTCCAGCAGCCAGTCCGCGCCGTGCGCGCCGATCGCGCGGTTGCCGCGCACGTCCTCCTCCAGCAGGGCCCGCGCCTCGGCGACCACGGCGTCCAGGCCCTTGGCCACCAGCGGCCGGACCCGGTCCACGCCCGCCGCCAGGTTCACGGCGGTCGGGCGGGCCTCGCGCACCCGTGTGATCGCCGCGTCCAGCGTCGCGTCGTCCCAGCCCTCGGCGGCGGCCTGCTGCATCGCGACCGCGACGCCGAACGCGCCCGCCACGCCGAGCGCGGGCGCGCCCCGCACCGCCAGCCGGACGATGGCGTCGACGAGCCCGTCCACGTCCCGCACATCCAGGGGGACGACCCTGCCCGGCAGCGCCGTCTGGTCGATCAGCCGCAGCCCGTCCCCGGTCCACTCCACCGCCCGAATGTCCGCCATCCGAGCAGGATATGCCGGTCGGCCCCGCCGGTCAGGCGCCGCCGAACCGGCCGCCCGGCGGGACCTTGCGCTCCGCCATCAGCTCCGAGACCGTCACGAACGTGTAGCCCTTGGCCGCCAGCCGTTCCAGGATCTCGGGCACCGCGTCCACCGTCGTCCGGTGGATGTCGTGCATCAGGATCACCGCGCCGGGACGCGCGCGGCGCACCGCCCGGTCGGCGACGACCTTCGCGTCGCGGTCGCGCCAGTCGTTGGTGTCGACGCTCCACAGGACCTGCCGCAGCCCCAGCGAACGCGTCACGCCCGCGACGGTGCCGTTGGTCGCGCCGTAGGGGGGCCGCAGGAGCGTCGGCGCGGCGCCGATCGCCGACCGCACGATCTCCTGGGTGCGCTGGACGTCGGAGTTGACCTGCACGGCGGTGAGGCGGCTCAGGTCGCGGTGGCTCTGGGTGTGGTTGCCGATCTCGTGGCCCTCGGCGTGCTCGCGGCGCAGCAGGTCGGCGTGGGCGTCGGCGTTGGTGCCGACCACGAAGAACGTGGCGCGCGCCCGGGCGGCGCGGAGCGTGTCCAGCAGCCGCCCGGTGGCGGGGCCGGGGCCGTCGTCGAAGGTCAGCGCGATGCACTTGGCCGTCGCGCAGTCGGTGCGGCCGGGCGGGACGGTGGCGTTCGGGGTGGCGCCCGGGGTGGCCGTCGGGCTCGGGGTGGCCGATCCGCCGAGCGCCAGCCTCGGGCGGGGCGCCATCGCGGCCGTGTACGCGCGCCTGCCGAACTCCGACAGCAGCGGCGCGTAGTCCGCGTGTTCCAGCACGACCGCGACCCGCCCCGACGAGCCGGGCGCGACGGTGTTGTCGCTGAACTCCACCACCATGTCGCCGACGTCGTTGAACCCCAGCGACGTGAACGTGTCGGCCCCGGCGGTGACGCGCGCCGGGTCCCCCTTGCCGCCCAGCCGCGCGCGGACGCGCTCGGCCAGCCCCGCCAGGCCGTCGCCCGCGCGCAGCAGGTCGGCCGAGGGCCGGACCTCGCCGGTCCGCCCGTCGTACCACAGGGTGCGCCGCGCCTCCCCGGCCGAGGCCCCGGCGGACTCGGCGAACACCAGCCGCACGCCGACGACGTCGCCGGACGCGGCGGCCAGGGACCACTGGACGTTGAGCTCGGGCACCGCGCCCGGCGTCCGGTCCTCGGTGTCGGCCAGGAACGGCCGGATGCGCTCGTCGGCGGCGGCGGCCAGCGCGGCGGTCAGCCGGTCCGCACCGGGGATCCTCGGCCAGGCGGCGTACAGGTGGCGGCGCCCGTCCTGCTCGTTGCGGGTCGCCACCGACAGGCCGGGGACCGTGCCGGGATCGACGACGTGCACCGCCGTGGAGTCGGCCACCGGCCGGACCCGCTGCCCGGGGCCGCCCCCGCAGCCCGCCAGCAGCGCGGCCGAGGCCAGCACGGCCGTCCCGCGCAACGCCCAGCCCCGTCCGAGGGCCGCCGCCTCTCCCCGTGCCCGACGCCGTGTCCCGACGAACAAAGAACGCACCCCCATGTGTTCCGGTGGACCGGGCCCCCGGCCCGGAGATCGGTTCGCAGCGTATGCCGGAGATCGTCAGGAAATGCCGTAACACATGGGGCATAGCGGACTTTTCCCTTTATCGGGGGAGGCGTTGGGCGGTGCTTTAACTTTCCTTGACTTCGGCGGGGCCGCTCTGGCGGCGGCGGCGCGGCTCGTGCCATCGTGAGACACGACGGGACCACGGGCCCTCCGGCGGCCCGACATCCGACGGCCCGGGTCGAGAGGTGACGCCCCATGACCAGCCCAGGCGCGCGTCCGGCCGACGGTTCCCCACGGGACCTGCGGCCGGGCGACCCCACGCGGGTGGGGCGCTTCACCCTGGAGGCGCGCATCGGCGAGGGCGGCATGGGCGCGGTCTACCTGGGCCGCTCCCCCGAGGGCCGGCCCGTCGCGGTGAAGGTCGTCCGCCCCGACCTGGCCGACGACCGCCGGTTCCTGGACCGCTTCCACGACGAGGCCCGCAACGCCCAGCGCGTCGCGTCGTTCTGCACCGCGCAGGTCCTGGACCACGGCGAGGACCTCGGCCTGGCCTACATGGTCACCGAGTACATCGAGGGGCCGTCGCTGCTGGAGTACGTCAGCGGGAACGGCCCGCTCCAGCCGGGCATGCTGCACGGCGTCGCGGTCGGCGTGGCCGCCGCGCTGGTGGCCATCCACTCCGCCGGGCTCGTGCACCGCGACCTCAAGCCCAGCAACGTGCTGCTGTCGATCACCGGTCCGCGGGTCATCGACTTCGGCATCGCCCGCGCGCTGGACGAGGCGTCGGCGCACACCCGCACCGGCCAGGTGGTCGGCACCCCCGGCTACATCGCCCCCGAGCAGGTCACCGCGCAGGAGACCACCCCGGCGGCCGACCTGTTCGCCTGGGGCTGCCTGGTCGCGTTCGCCGCCAACGGGCGCAACCCGTTCGGCACGGGCCCGTTCCACCTCATGATGGCCCGCGTCGTGCACGCCGACCCCGAACTGGGCGCGCTCACCGAGCCCCTGGCCGGGCTGGTCCGCCAGGTCCTCGACAAGGATCCGCGCCGCCGTCCCACCGCGCGCGACCTGCTGCTGTCGCTGGTCGGCGGGTCCAGCGAGGAGGCCGTGAACACCACGCTCGGCTCGCTCGGCCCCGCCTGGGTGGCCCCGCTCCAGCCCGAACCGGCCGCCCCGCCGCCACCGCCCGCCGCACCCGAGTCCCGGCCCGAGCCCGAACCGGAGCCGGAACCCGCGCCGGAACCCGCGCCGGAGCCGCGGCCCCGGCCGGAACCCCGCTCGGAACCCTGGCCGGAACCCCGGTCGCAGCCCGTGCCCGAGCCGCCGACCGGCCCGCTCGCCTCGCCCCCGACCGGCACCCCGCTCCCCCACGCCACCGTTCCCTCCGCCCCTCTCGCCTCGGTCCCCTCCCCCTCCACCCAGGAGACCGTCGCCGAGACGCCCACCGTCGCCCGGCGCCGGAGCCCCCGGCGCGGCGGCGCCATGGCGGCGGTCGCCGCCGCGGCGCTGGTCGCGGCCGTGACCGGCGGCGTGTTCGCGCTCGACCGGCTCACCGGCTCCTCCGGCCGCCCGGACGCCGGCGGCCAGGCGGGATCGCCGCGGACCGGCGGGGCCGTCGCCACCCTGGCGGGCGGCGTCCCGACCACGCCGATGATGGTGCGCATCGACACCGAGCAGACCTGGACCAAGGGCGAGTGCCGCAGCGACATCGGCCGGTTCACCCCCGGCGCGGCCCGGCCCGAGACGCTGGTCGGCGGGGACACCTGCGACTCGCTGCCCGAGCAGTCGCACGACCGCTCGCGGATCGCGTTCACCCGCTCGCTCGGCGGCGGCCGCACCGCGGCGATGCTGGTCGGGGCCGGCGGCGGCACCCCCACCATGGTCACCGACCGGCTGTCGGGCGGCCGGGTGTCCTGGTCCCCCGACGACGGCCGGCTGGCGTTCGTCGGGAAGGTGGACGGCGTCGCGCAGATCTTCACCGTGCCGGTCGGCGGCGGGACGCCCCGGCAGCTCACCCGCGACACCGCCGCCAAGGACGACCCCATGTGGTCCCCGCAGGGCCGGATCGTCTTCTGGAGCAAGCGCGACGGCGTCGAGCAGCTCTACACCCTCGACCCGAAGCGCCCCGACGACCCCTGGAAGCGGATCACCGACGACGGCGTGCGCTCCGTGGACCCCGAGTGGTCGCCCGACGGCACGCGGATCGCCTACACGCGCGGCCCCTACCCCGACAGCGACATCTGGGTGGTCGGCGCCGACGGCGGCACGCCCCGCCCGCTGGTGCGGGGCGAGGGCCACGACATGGACGCCGCCTGGTCGCGCGACGGCCGGTGGCTGTCCTACGTGCGGGGCCCCTACGACAAGCCGGAGCTGCGGGTCATCCGCACCGACGGCGAGGAGGACCGGAAGCTGACCCCGAGCGGCTACACGATCGCCCACCCCAACTGGTGAGCCGCGCCGCCGTCCTCAGGCGCCGAGGGTGTCCAGCCGCCGCAGGATCACGCCCTCCCGCAGCGCCCACGGGCAGACCTCCAGCTCGGGCAGCCCGAACAGGTCCATCGCGGCGTCGGCGACGATCGCCCCGGCGGGCAGCTGCGGAACGCGGCGCTCCGACACCCCGGGCAGCTCGGCCCGTTCCTCCGGGGACATCCGCGGCAGCTTCTCGGCCAGCTCGGTCAGGCCCGGGTGCCGCAGCACGCGCCGCACGAACGGGCCCTCCGTCGACGCCGCCGCCCCGGCGATCCGCGCCAGCTGCTTGAACGTCTTCGACGTCGCCACCGCGTGGTCGGGCGCGCCGTAGCGGGACACCTCCCCCACGTGCCGGGCGATCTCGGCGCGCACGTGCTTGCGCAGCTTGCGCACCTCCTCGGGCGGCACCGGGTCGGCGGAGAACCAGTCGCGGGTCAGGCGGCCGGCGCCCAGCGGCAGCGAGATCGCCGCGTCGGGCTCCTCGTCGATCCCGGAGGCGACCTCCAGCGAGCCGCCGCCGATGTCCACCACCAGCAGCCGCCCCGACGACCAGCCGAACCAGCGCCGCACCGCCAGGAACGTCAGCCGCGCCTCGTCGGCGCCCGACAGCGCGCTGATGTCCACGCCCATGTCCTCGCGGAGGCGGGTGAGGACCTCCTCGCCGTTGGCGGCGTCGCGCACCGCCGAGGTCGCGAACGCGACCAGGTCCTCCACGCCCTTGTCCTCGGCGATCTGCAGGGCCTCGGCGACGAACGCGGTCAGCTTCGCCTCGCCCTCGGACGACAGCCGGTCGTCGTCGTCCAGATGGGCCGCCAGCCGCAGCTCCTCCTTGTGGGAGAACGCGGGCAGCGGGCGCGCCCCCCGATGGGCGTCCACCACCAGCAGGTGCACCGTGTTCGAGCCCACGTCAAGCACGCCGAGTCGCATGGCCATGACGGTAGCGGACCCGGAGCGAATCGGGGTCAGCCGCCCTTTCCCTCCGAAAGGGTGTCCACGGCTATCGCGACCGCCAGCGCCAGCGGCACGTCGGCGCCCTCGGCCACCTCCACGGCGTAGGTGTCGCGCAGCCCGACCTGCACCCATTTGCGGGAGATGACCGCGACGGTGCCCTCCTCGGCGGCGACGGTGTACTCCTTACGGAACACGTTGCCGGTGACGGACCACTCACCGCCCTCGGCCAGCTCCACGGTGAACCGGTCGCGCGGAAGGCTGATCAGGTGCTTGCGGACGGTGGCGGCGGGCCGCCCGCCGCGTTCGACGGTCATGGTGTCACGGATGCCGAGCATCCTGCGGCGCACCACGGCCAGCACCTCGCCGTCGGGCGACCTCAGCTCGAACGTCCGCCGGACGCGCAGCGCCTTGCCGTCCACCAGGAACGCGTGCCGTCCGTCCTCGTCCTCGATCCAGGAGTCGTCCCCGATCCCCATGATCCTGCTGCGCACGGTGAACCTCATGCGGCCACTCCATCCGATCGCGGCGCCGCGCGCCAGGCCCGGATACGCTCGCGGACGTGAACGAACAGACGGGGGCGGGGGTCCGGTGGCGGGTGCCGCCGCAGCAGGTGGCCGTCAAGTGGCTGGCGTGCGCGGCGTTCGTCGCGCTGGCGGCGCTGTCGTCGGGCGACCCGCAGCGGATGCTGCTGGCCGGGGCCGCCGCCGTCGGCGCGGGGGCGTTGGCGCTGCGCGACGTGCTGGCGCCGGTGCGGGTGGCCGCCGACGCCGAGGGTGTGACGCTGGTCACCGGGTACGCGACGCGGCGGCGCGTGCCGTGGGGCGAGGTGACCGCGGTGCGGGTGGACGAGCGCAGGCGGCTGCTGACCACCACGCGGCTGCTGGAGATCGAGACCGGCGGCACGGCCGACGGCACCGAGGACGATCACGACGTGTACCTGTTCAGCCGGTTCGACCTGGGGGTCGATGTGGCGGACGCCGCCGCCGGGCTGGAGCGGCTGCGGGAGGCGGCGCGCTGACCCGGGGTGGCGCTCGAAGTTAGGGCGACCTAACATCGAGATCCGACCCGACCGCCCGCAGCACCGACCCGGAACGAGGAAGCCCGCCTCATGATCGATTTCTTCCGCGGACTGCCGCTGTGGCTGGGCGTCTCGGTCGCCGTCGCGATCATCTTCGTGCGCGGGATGGTCTACTACTGGATCGGCCGCGCGGTGGGACCGCGGATTTATACGTCCAAGCTCGGCCGCCGGATCGGCGAGGGACGGCTGCGCCGGGTCGAGGCGATGGTGGCCCGGCGCGGCGTCCTGGCGATCGTCGGGGCGCACTGGGTCGCCGGGATCCGGCACGCCATCCCGATCTGCGCCGGGGTGACGCGGATGCCGCTGCCCCGCTTCATGCTCGGCTCGGTGATCGGGGCGGCGCTGTGGACGCCGCCGTGGATCGTCGGCGGGTACGCGGTCGTGTGGGGCTGGCTGAAGGTGTTCCGCGAGTCGCCGCCGGCCGCCGCGGCGCTGGTCGTGGCCGTGGCGGCGCTGGTCACCGGGCTGGTGGTCCTCCGGCGGCGCCGCCGGGGCGGCGCGCCGGAGGAGACCGTCGCGCAGGATCAGCCGGGCAGCTCGTCCACGCCGGTCGGATAGGAGCTCTGCGCCCCCGCCTTCCGGACGGCCGCCGCGCCGACCCGCACCGCGAACCGCGCCGCCGTCACCAGGTCGTCGCCGCGCGCCAGCCGCAGGCACAGGGCGGCGGTGAACGCGTCCCCGGCCCCGGTGGTGTCCACCGGGTTCACCTTCGGCGAGGGGACCACCCGGATCTCCTCGCCCGTGGCGACCAGCGCGCCGTCCGCGCCGAGCGTGATCACGACGGAGCGGGGGCCGCGTTCCCGCAGGGCCGCCGCGAGCGCCGCCGGGTCGTCCTCGGCGCTGTGGTCCGGCAGCAGGAACGCCGCCTCGTGCTCGTTCACCACCAGCGGGTCGCACAGTCCCAGCAGCTCGTCCGGGACCATCGCGGCCGGGGACAGGTTCAGCACGACCCGCGCCCCGCCCCCGGCGGCGGTCCGCGCCGCCGCCAGCACCGTCGGCCGCGGCACCTCCAGCTGGAACGACACCACCGTCGCGCCCGCGAGCAGGTCGCGGGCGGCGGCGACGTCGTCCTCCGACAGGTGGGCGTTGGCGCCCGGCGACACGATGATGGTGTTGTCGCCGTCCGGCCCGACCGTGATCAGCGCGACGCCGGTGGGGGCGTCGGTGACCAGCAGGTGCGCCAGGTCCACCCCGGCGTCGGCGAGCGAGCCGCGCAGCAGGTCGCCGTGCCCGTCGCCGCCGATCCGGCCGAGCAGCGCGACCCGGCCGCCGAGCCGGGCCGCCGCGACCGCCTGGTTGGCGCCCTTGCCGCCGGGGTGGGTGGCCAGGTCCGAGCCCAGCACGGTCTCCCCCGGACCGGGCCACCGGTCGACGCCGACCACCAGGTCCGCGTTGACCGAGCCGACCACGACCACTTCGTGTGACACATCTGCTCCCGTCAGGAGGTGGCGAACTCGGCCGCGTTCTCGCGGGTGGCGATCTTCACCGGGACCGCGGCCGTGGCCTCGATCCTCTCACCCTTCGCCGCCCTGATCGCGGCCTGCACCGCCATCTGGCCGAGCAGCCGGGGCTGCTGGGCGACGGTGGCGGTGAGGGTGCCCGCCCGCACGGCCTTGATCCCGTCGGGGGTGCCGTCGAACCCGATGACCTTGACCTGCCCGCCCGCCTTCGCGCCGAGCGCCTTGATCGCGCCGAGGGCCATCTCGTCGTTCTCGGCGAACACCCCGGTCACGTCGGGGTGGGACTGCAGGAGGTTGGTCATGACGTCCAGGCCCTTGGTGCGGTCGAAGTCGGCGGGCTGCTTGGCCGCCACCCGGATGCCGGGGTACTGCCGGATGCCCTCCTCGAAGCCCTGGCCGCGCTCGCGGGAGGCGGAGGTGCCGGGCTGCCCCTGGATCACCACGACCTTGCCCTTCTCACCGAGCTCCTTGGCCAGCTGCCGGGCCGCGTCGCGTCCACCGGCGACGTTGTCGGAGGCGACGAGCTGGGCGACCGGCGCGCCGTTGACGCCCCGGTCGGCGGCGATCACGGGGATCTTCGCGCGGCCGGCCGCCTGCACGGCGGGCGCGGCGGCGTCGGAGTCGACCGGGTTGACGATGATCGCCCTGACGTTCTGGCTGGTGTAGTTCTGCACCTGGTTGACCTGCTGGGAGGCGTCGTTCTGGGCGTCGCCGACGGTCAGGGACACGCCCTGCCTCCTCGCCTCCTCCTCGGCGCCCTGGCGGAACTGCACGAAGAACGGGTTGTTGAGCGTGGACACCGACAGGCCGATCTTCAGGCCGCCGCCGCCCGCGCCGGTCGTGCCGGTCCTGGAGCCGGTGGACGCGACGCCCACGGCGATGGCGACGACGGCCGCCAGCACGGCGACGCCACCCGCCCAGAACGCCACCGGGCGTCCCTTCAGGCCGCGGAGGCCGCCGCCCCGGCGGACGGTGTCCAGCAGCACCGCCAGCGCGATCACCACGCCGATCACGACCTGCTGCCAGAACGCCGACACCGACAGCAGGTTCAGGCCGTTGCGCAGCACCGCCAGGATGAGCGCGCCGACCAGGGTGCCGAACGCCCGGCCCTTGCCGCCCGACAGGCTGGCCCCGCCGATGACGACGGCGGCGATGGCGTCCAGCTCGTAGCCGCTGGCGGCCTGCGGCTGCGCCGAGGCCAGCCGGGAGGCCAGCACGATCCCGGCCACGGCGGCGAACGCGCCCGACAGCGCGTAGGTCACCAGCTTCTGCCGGTCGACGCGGATGCCCGACAGCCGGGCGGCCTCCTCGTTGCCGCCGATCGCGTACATCGCGCGGCCGCTGTAGGTGCGGGCGAGGACCAGCGCGGTCAGCAGCCCCATCACGATCATGACGAGGACCGGGACCGGCAGGTAGTCGCCGATGGTGTCGCCGAGGCGGGTGACGGCCCTGGGCAGCGCGATCGGGCTGCCCTCGGAGATCACCAGCGCCAGGCCGCGCGCCACGCCCAGCATCGCCAGGGTGGCGATGAACGGCGGCAGCTTGCCGAAGGTGATCAACGCGCCGTTGACCAGCCCGGCGGCGACGCCGACCAGCACCGCCAGCACCAGCGCCACCGGCCAGGGCACGCCGCCGTCGGTGGCGGTCCAGGCCAGCACGACCGCCGACAGCGCGGCGACCGCGCCCACCGACAGGTCGATCCCGGCGGTGACGATGACGAAGGTGACGCCGAAGGCCAGGATGGCGGTCACCGCCGCCTGCACGCCGACGTTCAGCAGGTTCGTCACGGTCAGGAAGTCGCCCGACAGCACCGCCAGCGCGACCACCAGCACGGCGAGCCCGACCAGCGCCCCGTTGTCCCCCAGCAGGCGCCGCGCCGTGCCCGGCGCGCCCTGCTTCCGCGGCTGCTCGCGCAGCGTGTCCGCAGACATCACGATTCCTTCCCTGTGTCCGAGACGGCCAGCGCCATCACCGCGTCCTGGGTCGCCTCGCCCGCCGGAAGTTCCCCGGCGAGCCTTCCGCGCGCCATGACCAGCACCCGGTCGCTCATGCCCAGCACCTCGGGGAGGTCGCTGGAGATCATGAGCACCGCGTGCCCGGCGGCGGTGAGAGAGTTGATCAGTCGGTAGATCTCGACCTTGGCGCCGACGTCGACGCCGCGCGTCGGCTCGTCGAGGATCAGCACCCGGGCGTCGGCCATCAGCCACTTGCCGATGACGACCTTCTGCTGGTTGCCGCCCGACAGCGTGCGGACCGGCTGGTGCAGGCCGCTCATGCGCACCTTGAGGTCGCCCGCCATCGCGGCGGCGCGGCGGCGCTGCCCGGCCCGGTCGACGAACCCGCCGCGCACCGCGCGGTTGAGGGTGACCAGGCCGAGGTTCTCGGCGACGTCGGCGTCCAGCACCAGGCCCTGCCCCTTGCGGTCCTCGGGGACCAGGCCGAGGCCCGCCTCCATCGCGGCGTGCACGTCGCCGCCGCGCAGCGGGGCGCCGTCCACCTCCACCTCGCCGCCGTCGTAGGGGTCGGCGCCGAACACCGCGCGGGCCACCTCGGTGCGGCCCGCGCCGACCAGCCCGGCCAGGCCGACGACCTCGCCGGCGCGCACCTCGAACGAGACGTCCTCGAACACCCCGGCGCGGCGCAGCCCGCGCACCCGCAGCAGCGGCTCGCCGGCGCCCGGGCGCTCCCGGGGGTACTGCTGCTCGATCGAGCGGCCCACCATCAGGCGCACCAGCTCGGGTTCGGGGGTGTCGGCGGGCACCCGGCCGACCGAGCGGCCGTCGCGCAGCACCGTCACCCGGTCCCCCACCCGGGGGATCTCCTCCAGGTGGTGGGTGATGAACACGACCGCCACGCCCTGGTCGCGCAGCGCCGTCACGATCTCGAAGAGCCGGTCCACCTCGCCGGTGGTCAGCACGGCGGTCGGCTCGTCCATGATCAGCACGCGGGCGTCCAGGCCGAGCGCCTTGGCGATCTCCACCATCTGGGCGCGGGCGATGCCGAGGTCGCCCATGCGGGCGCCGGGGTCGACGTCCACGCCGACCCGTTCCAGCAGCCCGCGCGCGGCCTCGCGCATCGCCCCGCGGTCCACCAGCCCGAACCGGCGGGGCGGGCGGCCGAGGAACAGGTTCTCCGCGACCGTCAGCTCGGGGACCAGGTTGAACTCCTGGTAGATGGTGGCGATCCCGAGCCGGGCGGCGTCCTGCGCCGACCGGATCTCGGTGACCTCCCCGTCCACCTCGATCGTCCCGGCGTCGGGCCGGTGCGCGCCCGACAGCGTCTTGATCAGCGTGCTCTTGCCCGCGCCGTTCTCGCCGAGCAGCACGTGCACCTCGCCCGGGCGCAGGTCGAAGTCGACCCCGTCCAGCGCGACCACGCCGGGGAACGCCTTGCGCAACCCCCGGACGCGCAGGATCTCTTTCTCGGCCGTCATCGACCGCTCCCTTCTTCCCGCTCCGGCTCCCCGCACGAACGACGCACCACCAGCCGGGCCCGCAGCTCGACCGGCTCCACCGGGCCGCCCGCGATGCGGTCGGCCAGCGCCGCCACCGCGCGCCGCCCCAGCTCGCGCACCGGCTGGGCGATCGCGGTGATCGGCGGGTCGAGATGGGTGAACCAGGGCACGTCGTCGTAGGAGGCCAGCGCCACGTCCCCGGGGATCGCCAGGCCGCGCGCCCGGATCTCGTCCAGCGCGCCCAGCGCCATCAGGTTGTCCCCCGCGAAGATCGCCTCGGGGGGTTCGGGCAGGTCCAGCAGGCGCGCGGTCGCCGCCCGCCCGCTGGCGGCCTGGAAGTCGCCGCTCTCCAGGTACTCGGGCCGGACCGCGAGCCCGTGCCGGGCCATCCCGACCATGAACGCGTCGGTCCGCTCCCGCCCGGTCGACAGCAGCGCCGGACCGGAGATGAACGCGATCCGCCGGTGCCCGAGCCCCTTCAGATGCGCCACCAGCGCGCCGATCGCGGCCGTCCCGTCGGCGCGCACCGTCGGCACGTCCAGGCCGGGCAGCGTCCGGTCCAGGAAGACCAGCGGCAGGCCGTCGTCCACCAGGTCGCGCACCAGCGGGGTGATCTCGGCGGTGGGGCACAGCAGCAGCCCGTCCACCCGGCGCTCCAGCAGCGTGCGCACGTAGTGGTCCTGGAGGTCGGCGCGCTCGTCGGCGTTGCCGATGACCACCGAGTAGCCGCGCTGGCGCGCCTCGTCCTCCGCGGCGCGGGCCAGCTCGGTGAAGAACGGGTTGAGGATGTCCCCGATCACCAGGCCGATGGTGCCGGTGGCGTCGGTGCGCAGCGAGCGGGCGACCGCGTTGGGCCGGTAGCCGAGCTCGGCGACCGCCGCCAGGACCCGCTCCCGGGTCCGTTCGGTGACGGGCGCGCTGTCGTTCAGCACGCGCGAGACGGTCGCGACCGACACGCCGGCCAGCCGCGCGACGTCCTTCACGCTCGCCATGTCACCTCCCCTGCGTGTAAACGATTACAGAAAAGCTCGTGTAAACGTTTACACAACCCTCGCCCAATGTGCAAGCGCAGGTCGGGACCGTTACCGTGGGCCCGCGTGAGCGAGGTGCACGAATCCCGGCTGGCGCGCCGGGTGCGGGAGGCCGCCGACGCGGCGACGCGGCGGGCCAGGACGGTGTCGCCGGTCGAGGTGTTCGTCCGGCTGCGGTGGCTGCGGCAGGCCCAGGTGGACGAGTGGCGGCAGGGCCGCGTCGACCCGCTGTCGGAGGCGACGCAGGTGCGTCCCGACCGGCTGGCCGCCGCCGCCCGCGCGCTCGGCGACTGGGCGCGGGACAAGGGATGGGAGCCCGGCGAGGCGGCCTACACCGCCGCGACCCGCGACCGCCGCCCGCTGCGGTTCACCCCCGGCGGGCGCGACGACGCCCTGTTCCGCACGCACTGGATCGCGCCCGATCTCACCGACGCCCAGCGGCAGCGGCTGGCCGCCAAGCTCGACAAGGCCCCCGACCTGGAGGTCCTGGTCCCCGAAAGGGAGCGGTGGACTTGCACGGCCTGCTACGGCACCGACCGGTTCCAGCTCGTCGAGGACGGCGCGCCGCTCTGCCTGACCTGCGCCGACCTGGACCACCTGGTGTTCCTGCCCTCGGGGAACGTGGCGCTGACCCGGCGGGCCAAGAAGGAGAGCCGCCTGTCGGTCGCGGTCGTGCAGTACAACCGGCGGCGCAAGCGCTACGAGCGGCGCGGCCTGCTGGTGGAGGAGGAGGCGCTGGAGCGCGCCGAGGAGCGGTGCCTCGCCGACGAGGAGGTGCGGACCCGCCGCCGCGAGCGCGACCGGGAGCGCCGCGCCGCCGAGGACGTGGAGTTCCAGGAGGCGATGGCGGCCGAGATCCGGCGGCTGTTCCCCGGCTGCCCGCCCGATCGCGCCGCGGTGATCGCCCGGCACGCGGGGCTGCGCGGCAGCGGCCGGGTGGGCCGCACGGCCGCGGCCCGGGACCTGGACCCCGAGGCCGTCACCCTGGCGGTGGTCGCCTCGGTGCGGCACCTGGACACCGACTACGACGACCTGCTGATGGCGGGGGTGCCGCGGACCGAGGCCAGGTCCCGGATCCGCGGCACCGTCGACGCCGTGCTCGCCCGCTGGCGGGCCTGAGCGGGCCCGCTCAGTTCCCGCTCAGTTCCCGCGCAGGTCCTCGCGGGCCTCGACGGCGGTGTCGGGGTTGTCGCTCCACACCCCGTCGATGCCGGTGCGGTAGAAGGCCGCGTACTCGCGGAACGCCTGCCCGTAGTCGCCGGGGTCCGTGCCGACGCGCAGGTCCCTGGGCAGGAACTGGTTCTCGTTGCGGAAGGTGTAGACGACGACCTTCAGCCCGGCGGCGTGCGCGTCGCGCACCAGCGGGGTGGGGGTGCCCATGGTCCCGTCGGGCCGGTTGGGGATCACGCGGGTCTTCTCCGGGCCGATCATGTCGGCGTAGGTGGAGATCTCCTTGAGCCCGGCGGGGGTGACCATGTCGTCGAAGGTCGGGCCCTTCCCGCTCGCGACGGTGTCGTAGGGCGCGCCGGAGGTGGAGATCGCCTGGAGCAGCGGCACCCGCAGCCCCCGGTTCATGATCTTCAGGCTGGTCGGCTCGAACGACTGGACGATCGCCCGGCCGTCGCGGTGGTCCATCCCGTTGCGCTTGAGGACGCGGATCACCCGCTCCTCCAGCGGCAGGCCGATGGAGCGGAAGTAGGTCGGGTGCTTGGTCTCGGGGAAGATCCCGATCCGCCGGTGGTGCTGCCGGCTGAGGCGCTTGGCCAGGTCGATGACCTCCTGGAGGGTCGGGACCTGGTAGCGGCCGTTGTAGAGGGTGCCGTGCCGGCGGACGGCGGGGATGCGCTCCACCGCGCGCAGCGTCTTCAGCTCCTTCAGCGTGAAGTCCTCGGTGAACCAGCCGGTCACCTTCGCGCCGTCGATCGTCTTGGTCTTCTTCCGGCCGGCGAACTCGGGGCGCCCCGCCACGTCGGTGGTGCCGCCGATCTCGTTCTCGTGCCGGGCGACCAGCTCGCCGTCCTTGGTGGGCACCAGGTCCGGCTCGATGTAGTCGGCGTTCATCCGCACGGCCAGCTCGTAGGAGGCCAGGGTGTGCTCGGGCCGGTAGCCGGGCGCGCCCCGGTGCCCGACCACCAGCGGCCCGCGCGCGCCGACGCCGTGCTCGGGTGGGGCGGCCTGGGCGGGTCCGACGGCGGCCAGCAGCGGCAGCAGGGCGGCGGCGGCCGCGAGCAGGGCCGTGCGCCTGCCCCGACGTGCGACGGGCATAGCGGTTCCTTTCCGGCGCGGCGCCCGGTGCCGGTCACCGGGGGATCGCCGCGCCCGGAACGTACCGGGCCAGGGGTACCCGGGCCAGGGCCTGTCCGGTGACGGCCGGGGCAACGGTGGACGGCGACCTGGTGAACCGCCCCGTCCCACCGTTCGCGTCGCGGCGCGCCCGCCCTTCGTGCCCGACGAGGAGGACCCGGCGGGGATGGTGGCGCGGTTCCGCGACCGGCATGGTCCCGGGCAGCCGCCTGATCCTGTCGCGTCCGGCGTCCGACGCACTCCCCGCGGAGTCGGAGCGGGCGGAGAAGGTCGACGAAGGGGTCAACGCGCGCCGCCGGTTCGCGCGGCTGGTCGGGGTGGGCGTCAAGCGCGGGTCGGACACGTGAGGTGAACGCCTCGCACCGTTCCGCGACCGCTCGTTAGAGTGGACCCATGCTCATCCGTATGAGGTCGGGCCTGGCGACGCTGGCGCTGGCGCTGCCGGTGGCGCTGCTGGCCTGCGGTCCGGCGGACGCGGGGCGGCGGGGCGACACCGTCGGGGCGGGCGGGACGTTCACGCTCGCGCCCGGCGGCACCGCGCGGCTGGAGGGCGCCGATCTGGCGGTGACGTTCACGAAGGTGAGCCAGGACAGCCGCTGCCCCCAGGGCGTGCAGTGCGTCTGGGAGGGCGACGTGACGGTGGACGTGGAGGCCGTCACCGGCGGGAGGGCCACCGCCCATCGGCTCAACCTCAACCGCGCGCCCACCGGCGTCGCGGTCGCCGGGCACGATCTGAGACTCGTCGCGATCAGGCCGGACCGCGTGGCCGGGCGGCAGATCCCCGCGGGCGACTACCGCGCCGACTTCACCCTCACCCGGCGCTGAGCGGGCGTCCGGCCGCCGTCGCGGCGGCCGGACGCCGCGACGGTCACGCCACGTGGAAGGTCGCCGGGTCCGGGCCCAGGCGCTCGCCCTTGTCCAGCGCGGCGATCGCCGCCATGTCCTCGTCGGTCAGCGCGAAGTCGGTGACCGCGAAGTTCTCGGCGATGCGCGAGGGCGTCACCGACTTGGGGATGACGAGGTTGCCGAGCTGGAGGTGCCAGCGCAGCACGACCTGCGCCGGGGTCCGGCCGTGCGCCCGCGCGACGCGCGTCAGCGCCGGGTCGTCCAGCAGTCCCCTGCCCTGGCCGAGCGGGCTCCAGGCCTCGGTGCGGATGCCGTGCTCGGCGTGGAACGCGCGCAGCTCGGCCTGCTGGAGATAGGGGTGCAGCTCGATCTGGTTGACCGCGGGCACCACCCCGGTCTCGTCGAACAGCCGCTTCAGCGTCTCGACGGTGAAGTTGGAGACGCCGATCGCGCGGACCCGGCCGTCGGCGTAGATCTTCTCGAACGCCTTCCAGGTGTCGAGGTACCTGCCGGTGTCGGGCATCGGCCAGTGGATCAGGTAGAGATCCAGCTGCTCCAGGCCGAGCCGGTCCAGGCTCGCGTCGAACGCGCGCAGCGTCTGGTCGTATCCCTGGTCGGCGTTCCACAGCTTGGTGGTGACGAAGACCTCCTCGCGGGGCAGCCCGGAGGCGCGCAGCGCACGGCCCGTGCCGGCCTCGTTCTCGTAGACCTTCGCGGTGTCGATGCTGCGGTAACCGGTCTCCAGGGCGGTCCCCACGGCCTTCTCGGCCTCGTCGTCGGCCACCTGCCAGACGCCGAAGCCCAGCTGCGGCATGGTGATTCCGTTGTTCAGCGTGATGTCGGGTACCGACACACTCTCTCCCTGGCTCGCTGTCAGCTTTCCTCCCTGGGGCAACGCGCCGGTCCCGCCGCGGATTTCCCGTCCGCGGCGTGACCCGTGCCACCCCGCCCCCGCCGCCACCTGCGGCGGAGCCCATGTCAGGGTTTCCCACGATGTTCGCGGGAGCGGCCCCTGGCCAGGATCGAGGGCGTCCGGAGCGGAGCCATGCCCGGAACGCGCCCGCCGTCGAACAGGAGACCCGTCCCCATGGCCGCTCCCCCCGGCTTCCGTCTGCCCCCGGCCGCGCAGGTCGCCTGGCTCGTCGGCGACCCCACGGGGTTCTACGCGGCGGGACGGCGCCGGTTCGGCCCGGTCTTCACGGTGCGTTTCCCGGGGCTGCCGCCGGAGGTGTGCGTGGCGACGGCGGAGCTGGCGCGGGAGGTGTTCGCCACCGACGGCGGCGACGCCGGGGGGTCGCGCGCCGGGGCGATCCGGCGGGAGTTCGTCGGGCCGCTGGTCGGCGAGCAGTCGCTGCTGCTGCTGGACCGGGAGCCGTGGTGGCGGCACCGGCGGCTGATCAATCCCTCGCTGCACGGCCGGGCGGTGGCCGGGTGGCGGGACCGGATCGCCGCGATCGCCGCCGCCGAGGTCGGCGGCTGGCCGGTGGGGGTGCCGTTCGCGCTGCGCGACCGGGTGGAGCGCGTCACCCTCGAGGTCATCATGCGGATGGTGTTCGGCATCTCCGACGCCGCGCGGCTGTCGGCGCTGCGGGCGCTGCTGCCGGAGCTGGTGTCGGTCGGGGGGTCGCCCACGCTGCTGCGGCTGCCGCCCCGGCTGCGCGACCGGGCCCTGGAGTCGCCGCTGCTGCGGCGGGCCCGGGCGCTGCCGACGACCCGGTTCGCGCGGCTGCGCGACGCGGTCGACGCGATCCTGTACGACGAGATCGCGCGGCGCCGGGCGCAGCCGGAGCCCGGCGCCACCGACGTGCTGTCGCAGCTGGTGGCCGCGCGCGACGACCGGGGCGAGCCGCTGACCGACCAGGAGGT
Source organism: Actinomadura kijaniata NBRC 14229 (assembly GCF_001552175.1). Taxonomy (GTDB): domain Bacteria; phylum Actinomycetota; class Actinomycetes; order Streptosporangiales; family Streptosporangiaceae; genus Spirillospora; species Spirillospora kijaniata. Next base: position 15,056 of record NZ_BCQR01000114.1, on the reverse strand, counting down.
GCGCGACGAGCTGCTGACGCTGTTGCAGGCCGGGCACGAGACGACCGCGACGGCGCTGGCGTGGACGTTCGAACGGCTGGTGCGCACCCCGCGCGTGCTGCGGCGGCTGCGCGCCGAGCTCGCGGCGGGCGAGGGGTCGGAGTACCTGGACGCGGTGGTCAAGGAGGCGCTGCGGGCGCGGCCGGTGGTGCTGGGCGCGCCGCGCCTGCTGGACGCCCCGGTGAAGATCGGCGGCTACGAGGTCCCGGCCGGGTGGTACCTGTCGGCGTCGATGCCGCTGGTGCTGTCCGACCCGGAGGCGTTCCCCGCGCCCGGCGAGTTCCGGCCGGAACGGTTCCTCGGCCCCGGCGCGGACGCGGCGCTGCGGTCGTGGATGCCGTTCGGCGGCGGGCACCGCTACTGCGCGGGCGCGCAGCTGGCGACGCTGGAGATGCGCGTCGTCATCACCGAGGTGCTGCGCCGGGTGGATCTCGTCCCGGCGCGTCCGGAGCCGGAGCGGCCCCGCGTGAAGAACGTGACCCTCGCCCCCGCGCGCTCGACCCGGGTCGTGGCAAGGCCACGCCCGGACGAGGCAAAAGAAAGATGACGAACACGGCACGGTTGTCCGCACACTGTTGACATGTGTCCTCCGACGGCGCTTGATGGCACTGGAACCTGACTGACGGAGGAAACGACCCGCGGCCCCGGGTTATGGCCGTTTCGTCCAATAAGGGCGTGTCGGTCTCCCGCCGCGGGGGGCGGATCGGTATTGTGACCCCCGCGATTTTCACAATCGCGACAAGAAAGCATCATCACGGCGTATCGACCGCCTGTCGCTGTTGGGATGTGGACATGGAGGGTCGTGCGGACCGGCACGCTGACCGGCGTCACGAGGAGTCGGCGGGGAGCCCCGGGGTGCCCGTGAACATGCCGGGCCCCGGTCCCGGGAACATGCCGCTGGTCGGCCGTGCCGACGTGCTGCGGGGCATGGAGGAGTGCCTGGACGTCGCCGCCGAGGGGGCGTTCCGGTTCGTGGCGCTGGTCGGCGAGCCCGGCGCGGGCAAGTCGCGGCTGCTGACCGAGCTGACCGGCGCGGCCGCGGCGCGCAAGCTGGTCCCGCTGAACGGCCGGGCCGCCGAGTTCGAGCAGGAGATGCCGTTCGGCGCGGTCGTGGACGCCCTGGACGACCATCTGGAGGAGCACTTCCCCGACCTCGGCCCGGCGGCGATCACCCTGCTGGCCCCGGTGTTCCCGGCGCTGTCGACGGCGCTGCTCGACCCGCTGGGCGCCCCGGGGGCGGCCGCGCCGCACACCGGCACGCCGGTGGCGCGCTACCAGCTGTACCGCACCGTGCGGCACCTGCTGGAGGAGCTGGCCGCGCCGTCGGGCCTGGTGCTGGTGCTCGACGACGTCCACTGGGCCGACGACGCCACCATCGAGCTGCTGGACCATCTGGTGCGCCACCCGCCGCGCGCCCGCGTGCTGATCGCGGTGGCCTACCGGCCCGCGCAGGCGTCGGCGCGGTTGCAGGCGCTGGTGCAGGCGTCGGCGCAGGGCGGCTGCGGGCACGTGGTGCCGGTGGGGCCGCTGACCGAGGACGAGGTCGCCCAGTTGCTGGGGCCGCGGGTCGGCCGGGCCCGCTGCCGGGAGCTGTACGAGGCCAGCGGCGGCAACCCGTTCTACCTGGAGGCGCTGGCCCGCAGCGCCCAGCCGTTCACCGGCGGCGTGCAGGAGGGCGACCTCCCGCCCGCGGTGCGGGCGGCGTTGCAGCTGGAGCTGAGCGGGCTGTCGCCGGACGCGCTGCTGGTCGCCCAGGGCGCGGCGGTGGCCGCCGACGAGTTCACTCCCCCGCTGGCGGCCGCGGCGGCCGAGGTGCCCGAGGACGTGGCGCTGGCCGCGCTGGACGAGCTGGTCGCGCGCGACATCGTGCGGCCGGCCGCCGAGCGGTTCCGGTTCCGCCACCCGCTGGTGCGGCACGCCGCCTACGGGTCGGCGGCGGCCGGGTGGCGGCTGGCCGCCCACGGCCGCATCGCCGTGTACCTCAAGCAGATCGGGGCGCCCGCCGCGCTGCGCGCCCGGCACGTGGAGCGCTCGGGCCGGGTCGGCGACCGCGACGCGGTCGCCACGCTGGTGGAGGCGGCCCGGGCGTTCTCCACCCGCGCCCCGGCGACCGCCGCGCACTGGCTGAGCGCCGCGCTGCGGCTGATGCCCGAGAACGCCCCCGAGCCGCCCGCCGGGGAGGGCCTGCCGTCGCGGCTGGAGCTGCTGATGGAGCTGGCGCAGGTCCAGTCGGTCGGCGGCCAGCTCAAGGAGGGCCGCGAGACCGCGCGCGCCCTGCTGCGGCTGCTGCCGGACGACGACTACGGGCGCCGCGCCCGCGCCGCCCGGTTCGCGGCGCTGATGGAACGCCAGCTCGACCGTCCCAACGAGGCCCGCGCGCTGCTGCTGGACGAGCTGCGCCGGATGCCCGACCCGCGGTCGCCCGCCGCCGTCCCGCTGCGCATGCGGCTGGTCGCCGAGCGCATGATGCGGATGGACTTCCGCGCCGCGCAGGCGGTGCTGGACCTGATGCCCGACACGGGCGACGACTGGGAGCCCAGCCTGGAGGTCGCGGTCGCGGCGATGCGGCCGATGCCCGCCCTGGCCGCCGGGCGGATCGCCGACGCGCTGCGCTACGCCGAGGCCGCCGACCGCCTGCTGGGCGCCGCCCCCGACGAGCACCTGGCCGAGTGGATGGACGCCATCGCCTGGTGCTGCTGGGCCGAGACGTTCCTCGGCCGCTACCAGCACGCCGCCGACCGGTTCCGCCGCGCGGTCGCGGTGGCCCGTTCCACCGGCCAGCTGTACGTGGTCACCAACCTGATGGCGGGGCTGGCCCGTTCCTACGGGATGCTGGGGCGGCTGGCCGAGGCCGCCGCGGCCGCCGAGGAGGCGGTGGAGGAGGCCCGGCTGCTCAACTCCGGCCAGCAGATGATCTTCGCGTTGACCCAGCAGAGCCTGGTGGCCTGCTGGTCGGGCGAGGAGGAGACCGCGCTGCGGCACGCCGACGAGGCGGTGCGGATCGGCGCCGGCGTCGGCGAGTGGTGGGGCTCGATGGCCCGCTACGCCCGCGCGGTCGCGCTGCTGGGGCTGGGCCGCACCGACGAGGCGGTCGCCGCCATCGCCGAGGCCACCAACGACTTCGACGCCCCCGTCCTGGACGCGCACACCCTGCTGTCGTGCTGCGAGGTGATGGCGGGCGCCGAGGCCGCGCGCGGCAACGCCACCGCCGCCGCCGAGTGGGCCGACCGCGCCCGGCTGTTCGTGATCCCCGGCCTGGACGCCATCAACCCCCTGGCCGACCTGGCCCGCGCGCACGCCCTGCAGCTCACCGACCCGGCGCTGGCCGCCGACCGGGCGGTCGCGGCGGCCGAGGCGCTGGAGGCCGGGCAGATCCGCGTGGACGCCGGGCGCGCGCGGCTGCGCGCCGGGCTCGCCCACGCCGAGGCCGGGGACCGCGGGGCCGCCCGCGAGCAGCTGCGCGGGGCGGTGCGGCTGTTCGAGGAGTGCGGCGCGCGCGCCCTGCACGGCCAGGCCGTCCGCGAGCAGCGGCGGCTGGGGGTGCGGGTGCCCGGCCAGGGCGGGCGCGGCGCGACCGGGCCCGGCGGGCTGTCCAAGCGCGAGCAGGAGGTCGCCGCGCTGGTCGCCGAGGGCTGCACCAACGCCCAGATCGCCGAGCGGCTGTTCGTCAGCGTCCGCACCGTCGAGACGCACCTGTCGCACATCTTCACCAAGCTCGGCGTCACCTCCCGCGTCGGCGTGGTCAGCGCCATGAACCGCGGCGCGGGCGCCGGCCGGGACTGACCCGTTCCCCCGCGTTCTCCCAGAACCCGAGCGGCTCCGGGAGCGTCCCACCGGTATCGGTGGTGCGAGTCAGGGTTTACCACGATGCCCCCGGATCAGTCCGGGTCGCATCATTCTTGCGGGGGCAACACGGAGGCGAGGACATGGAACGGATGATCCCGAGGTTCACCCTCGACGGCGTCGGCGACGCCGAGGTGTCGGTGTACCCGTTCGCGACCGAGGACGGTCTCGGGCTGGAGCTGACGCGGTTCCTGCGCGCCGAGAGCGACGACGTGGTCCTGCTGGTCCACGGCCTCACCTCCGCCAGCGACGTGTTCATGATGCCGGAGCACCGCAACCTGGCCTCCCACCTGCTGGACAACGGGTTCACCGACGTGTGGGCGCTGGACTTCCGCATGAGCGGCCGGTACCCCTACGACACCGAGACGCACCGGTACACGCTCGACGACATCGCGCTGTACGACTTCCCCGCCGCGCTCGACGTGCTGCGCCGCCATCTCGGGGGCCGGCGCATCCACGTCATCGCGCACTGCCTGGGGTCGGTGTCGTTCTCGATGAGCCTGTTCGCCGGGAAGGTCTCCGGCATCACGTCGCTGACCTGCAACAGCGTCTCGCTCACGCCGCGGGTGCCCGCCTTCTCCAAGCTCAAGCTGCGGTTCGGGCCCGCGGCGATGGAGTACCTGGTCGGGCTGCCCTACATCGACCCGCGCTTCGGGGAGGCGCCGGTCCTGACCCGCGGCTGGATGGTCGCCAAGACGGTGTCGCTGTTCCACAACGAGTGCGACGTGTCGGCGTGCCACCTGCAGAGCTTCCAGTGGGGCGCGGGCAAGCCCGCCATGTACGAGCACGCCAACCTGCTGCCGGTCACCCACAAGCGCGTCGCCGACATCTGCGGGGCGTCGGGGCTGCACTACTACCGGCACGTCCGCAGGATGGTCGAGGCCGGGCGCGCGGTGAAGTACGACCGGGACAACCCGGCCCACCGCGACCTGCCCGACGACTACCTGGCGAACGCCGCCGACGTCGGAACGCCGATGCTGCTGCTGGCGCCCGAGCGCAACAAGGTCTTCACCGACTCCAACAACCACCTGTTCCGGCTGCTGGAGAAGCGGCGGCCCGGCCGCCAGGAACTCGCGGTGCTGCCCGGCTACGGGCACCTGGACCCGCTGATCGGAAAGAACGCCCACCTCGACGTCTTCCCGAAGATCGTCGACTTCCTGAAGCGGCACGGCGGCTGACGGCCGCACCGCGAGCGACACGGACGGAGCAGGAGCAGAGTATGGAGCACGTCGACGCGGTCGTCGTCGGGTCGGGTTTCGGCGGCTCGGTGGCCGCCTACCGGCTCGCCGAGGCGGGGCGTTCGGTGGTGCTGCTGGAGCGCGGCCGGGCGTTCCCGCCCGGCAGCTTCCCCCGCTCCCCCGCCGACATGGGCCGGGCGTTCTGGGACCCCGAGGCGGGCCTGCACGGGATGTACGACGTGTGGCGGTTCGGCGGGTGCGACTCGGTGGTGTCGGCCGGGCTGGGCGGCGGTTCGCTGATCTACGCGAACGTGCTGCTGCGCAAGGACGAGCGCTGGTTCGCGCACGAGGACGCGCACGGCGGCCACAAGTCCTGGCCGGTCACCCGCGGCGACCTGGACCCGCACTACGACGCCGTCGAGCGGATGATCGGCGCGGCGCCGTACCCGCTGGACCGGGCGCCCTACGACGACACGCCCAAGGCGCACGCGCTGGCCGACGCCGCCGCCGAGCTGGGGCTGCACGCGACGCTGCCGCCGCTGGCGATCAGCTTCGCGCCCGAGCGCGGGGTCGCCCCCGGCATGGGCCTGCCGGTCGTGGACGCCCCCTACGGCAACCTGCACGGCGTGCCGCGCCGCACCTGCAAGCTGTGCGGCGAGTGCGACATCGGCTGCAACGAGGGCGCCAAGAACAGCCTGGACCACACCTACCTGTCGGCCGCCCGGTTCCACGGCGCGGACCTGCGCACCTCGCACGAGGTGAAGGCGGTCCGTCCCCGGCACGGCGGCGGCTACGAGGTCGACTACGTCGTCCACGACCCCACCCGCGACCCCGCCGGGGACCCCGCGGGCGAGGACCGCCGTCCCCCGGTGCGGACGATCACGTGCCGGCGGCTGGTGCTGGCCGCCGGGACCTACGGCACCACGTTCCTGCTGCTGCGGTCGCGGGAGGCGTTCCCGGGGCTGAGCCCGGCGCTGGGCACGCGGTTCTGCGGCAACGGCGACCTGCTGACGTTCCTGATGAGGGCCAAGGACCGCAACCGGGTCCGGCCGCTGGACGCCTCCAAGGGACCGGTGATCACGACCGCGATCCGGCTGCCCGACGCGCTCGACGGCGTTCCCGGCGCGGGCCGCGGCGCCTACATCCAGGACGGCGGCTACCCGGGGTTCGCCAAGTGGATGGTGGAGCCGACGCTGGACTTCTCCGCGCAGATGGAACGCATGGTCAAGTTCATGTGGGGCCGGTTCGTCGAGTTCTTCAAGGACGCGCCCGACACCAACCTGTCGGCGGAGCTGGCCGAGCTGATCGGCGACGGGGCGCTGACGGTCAGCTCGCTGCCGCTGCTGGGCATGGGCCGCGACACCGCCGACGGGCGGCTGTCGCTGCGGGGGGGCCGGCTGAACGTCGACTGGTCCCCCGAGACCAGCGAGGAGCACTTCGAACGGCTGCGCCGCACCATGCGGGGCATCGCCGACGTGCTGGGCGCGGAGTACCGGGACAACCCGATGTGGCTCCGCAAGCGCGTCATCACCGTCCATCCGCTGGGGGGCGCGCCGATGGGCGACCATCCGGACGAGGGCGTCTGCGACGCCTTCGGCGAGGTGTTCGGGTTCCCGGGCCTGTACATCGCCGACGGGGCGGCGATGCCCGGTCCGGTGGGCCCGAACCCCTCCCTGACCATCGCGGCGATGGCCGACCGGATGAGCACGAGACTGCTGGAGTCCGCGAGCGCCGGCGGGAACGCCGGCGACGCGGGCGCCGGCGCGGGGGCCGGGCCGGTCGCGGGGACCGGCCCGCACCACGGGGCGGTGGGCGGCACGGCGCACGGGTCGGAACCCGGGCTCCACGAGGCGACCGGGGAACGGTCCCCGGCCGAGGGGTCCGGCCCGACGTCGCTGTCGTTCACCGAGGAGATGAAGGGGCACCTCGCCCTCGGGATCGCCGACCCGCGCGCGGGGGAGCTGGCCGAGGGGCGCGAGCCCCTGTCGTTCCGCCTCACCATCACGGCCGACGACGTGCGGCGGTTCCTCGCCGAGCCCGAGCACACCGCGCGGGCCGAGGGGTGGATCGACGCCGCCTGTTGCGGGGGCCGGCGTCCGGTCCAGCGGGGCTGGTTCAACCTGTTCGCTCCGGCCGGCGACGAGAACCGCCGCCGGATGAGATACCGCCTGTTCTTCACCGACGACCAGGGGCGCGAACGCACCCTGGCCGGGGAGAAGAACGTGCTGCACGGTCCGCCGACGCGGATCTGGCCCGACACCTCCACGCTGTACGTGCGGCTGCTGGAGGGGCACGTCGCCGAGGACGGGCCCGACGGCGAGGTGCCCGGTGGTGAGGTGCCCGGTGGTGAGGTGCTCGGCGCGGGGGTGCTGCACATCCAGCTCACCGACTTCGCGCGGCAGCTCACCACGTTCCGCACCAGCGGTCCGCGGGGCGTGGCGGCGCTGCTGGACTTCGGCCGCTTCTTCGCGGGCGAGCTGTGGGAGGTCTACGGCCCCGACCTCGAATAGGGGCCGCCACGGACGCGTGGGCCGAGGGAACTGCGGGGTGCCCTCGGCCCACGCCCTTTTCTTCCGCTTTCTTCCGCGTCCCTACCGGGGGAGGCGGGCGCGGTAGACGGCGCGCGCAGCGTCGAGCAGGTCGAGGTGGTCGGCGAGCTCGCGTTCGCCGTCCAGCCGCGCGTGCTCGCGGATCATCGTCTCCAGCCCGTCCAGGTAGTCCAGGCACCAGCGCACGTCGGCGGGCCGGGCGACGTGCCGTCCGGCGACGTCGAGGTAGACGGGGCTGGTGTGGGCGTACGCGCCCGAGTAGTGGAACGTCCGGGGGTGCGCGGGCCCGGAGGCGACGGCGACGACGTAGGTGGGGGCGTCCACAGTCAGCTCGGCGGTGAGCGCGCCGGGCGGCCCCTCGGCGACCACCCCGTCGGCGGTGCGCAGCTCCAGCCTGCGCACCTCGGGGCCGACGCAGCGGGCGGTGACGGTGACGCGGTCGCCGGGGGCCCGGTCGAGGGTGTCGCCGGGGCCGTGCCCGTCCACCTCCAGCTCCAGCCAGGGGCCGGTGGTGGCGAACGTGCGGCCCGCGCGGATCGCGTCGGCGAACGCGGCGGCGGTGAGGGGGCCGTCGAGGCGGGCGTAGACGCGTTCCCAGCCGGGCGGGCCGGACTGGCTGCTGCGGCGGTTGAACGACAGCATCGTGTCGGTCCCGGCGGTGACGGCGAGCCGGTTGCCCGCGCCGACCAGGTGCCGGTACACCGTGGCGGTGGCCTGGATCGAGGAGTGGTTGAGCACGTCGAGGGAGTCGACCAGGCCGAGCGCGGCCCCGGGCACGATCTCGCGGGCGCTGCAGTTGCGGCCCTCGGTGAGCGCGGCGGCGGGCGGGGCGTCCTCGTCGAACGGGACGTGGAAGGGGTGGCTGTAGCCGAGCACCGCGCCCGGCCCGTGCAGCTCGCGGCAGGCCTCGGCGTTGGGCGGCCAGTCCGCGGTGCCCAGGAACCCGGTGTGGTAGCGGGTCGGCGGGGTGTGCATCCCGAAGGCGTAGAAGTGGCCGAGCAGGTCGCTGCGGTACTCGACGCCGAGGCGCGCGAGGTGGGTGGCGTCGGACCAGGGCAGGTCCCGCCCGGCCCAGTGCTCCAGGGCCTCGCGGTCGTAGACGCGTTCGGAGGCGACGTTGCCCGCGACCAGGTTGAGCACGTGCAGGTCCTCGCCGTGCTGGGCGGCGGCGGCCTGGGCGGGGGTGCCGACGGTGTCGCCGGTCCAGTTCATGTGGACGTGCATGTCGCCGCCGTACCAGCCGCGCGCGGCGGCGTCGTACAGCCGCCGCGGGGTGAGCTCGACGAGGGTCTCGCGTCCGGGCTCGGGGGCGACCTCGGCCTCGGCGGTGTCGTACTCCATGCCGCGGGTGACGCGGACGGTCAGCGGCTCGGCGGGCACGTCCAGCACCAGGTCGTCGCCGTGGAAGTAGGGGTCGCGGTGGCCGTCGCGGCGGGGCTGGGCGCCCTCGGGGTACCAGCCCCGGCCGTTCTCCCCGATCACGGACCAGCGGCACGGGAACCCGGCGCGCACCCGCAGCCGGGCGGCGGGCGCGGAGCGGACCAGGCCGCCGAGGCCGACGGTCCGGCCGTCCACCGCGACGACGCTGGCGGGGGTGACCGGGACCAGCAGCGCTCCCCCGGCGGCCAGCTCGCGGGCGGCGCCGTCGACGGTCAGGGTGGCGGGCCGGTCGAGGGCGGAGTCGGCCATCAGCGTGGTGCGGAACCCCTCCCCCTCCAGCACGGTCTGGGTGCGCGCCTCCAGCCGCACGCCGTCCGGGGTGATCCGCAGCGCGGCGAGGTTGTCGGGGAGCTCCTGCCCGGCGAGGGCGTCGCGGATCACCTCCTGGAGGTCCATGTCGCGGACGCGTTCCTCGATCTCCTCGGCGGACGCGCCCGGGTACCGCGCGAAGACCTTCTCCAGGAACGCGAGGAAGAACCGGTGCTCGTCGCGCACGAACGCGTCGGCCTCGATCTGCCGGACGTAGGTGATGGGGTCCTCGCCCCAGGTCGGCCCGTGCTCGGCCAGCAGCCGCCGGTAGTCCTCCAGGGCCCGCCGGACGGCGGGCGGCAGGTCGTGCTCGTCGCACATGGGGGTCTCCGTCTCGCTGGGGGCCGGGGTCCCCTCAACGTGCCACAGCGCACCACGGCGGGAAAGCGCGTGGCCACCGCCGGTAGGCGATCTTCCCTACCGGAAGGAACAATCCTCTATCCGGCCTTTTCACCCGGTGCGGAAGCGGTCCAGCATGGCGGTCTTGGCGGTGGCGAATTCCTCGTCGGTGAGGACGCCGTCGCGGTGCAGCTCGCCCAGTTCGCGCAGGCGGCGCAGCAGCACGTCGGGGTCGGCGGCCCCGGCGGCGGCCGCCAGGGCGGGAGTCTCGGGGGCGGGCTTCTCCAGCGAGGGCTTCTCCTCGGCGGGCGCGAACGGGTGCGGCAGCCGGGCGACGACGGCGGCGGCGAGCAGCGCGGTGGTCCCGCCCTCGCGCTGGATGCCCCACGCCAGGCCGTTCGGGTCGTTCTCGGCGGCGTGCTGGGCGGACGCGCCGCGCAGCCGGAAGCGCAGGAACCCGTAGCCCATGCCCGACTGGCGGCTCCACTCGACTCCGGCGACGTCGCCGAGGGCGAACTCGCGGGGTCCGGCCTTGGTCTTGGCCTCCTCGGCCATCCAGTTCCACTCCAGGCGGATCCGGGCGCCGTCGAAGGTCGCCGTCCCGTCCCCGGCGGTCGCCGAGATCGGCACCGGCGGCCCGGGCATCAGGTAGCGGTCGCAGGGCCCGTCCGGCACCTCCCACACGATCAGGGAGTTGCGCACGTCGTCCACCAGGAACTCGGCCACCCCGACGCGGTCCCTGCCGACGGCGAGCCGGTAGGGGTCGGCCTCGGGCGGCAGCCCGCCGCCGACCGCCTGGGTGAACGGGTCGGCCCCGGGCCGCAGCCGCAACCGCAACCGCCCGCCCTTGCGGCCCGGTTCGAACGCGACGCCCGCCACCGCCCGCAGCGGGACGGCGATCTCGCCCATCGCCCTGCGCAGCTTGTGCACCGACCGGTCGTGCCCGGGCACGATCCGCAGGATCTCGCCGTCGAACGTCCAGGATCCGTCGCGGGTGGTGATTTCCGCCATGCCCGAATGGTAGAGCCGTGGACCGCGGATTCCCCTCCGCCCGGAGGACCGGTTCGGGCGGCCCCGCTAGCGGGCGCGCCGGGCCCAGGGGGTGCGGCCCCAGGGCTTGTAGTACGACAGCACCGTCATCGTGACGTACATCGTCATCGACACCACGGGCGGGGCCAGCAGGTCCCAGGAGCCGTGGTCGGCGGGGGTGCCGAGCGCGGCTCGGGCCGCCTCGTGCAGGCCGGGCCGCAGCGAGAAGATCGTCAGGGTCCCCGCCACCAGCGTCAGCACCAGCTTGACCAGCACCCACAGATGGCGGGTCAGGCCCCAGTGGGTGCCCAGCGACAGCACCACGCCGGTGGTCAGCGCCAGCAGGGCGACCGGGACCAGCAGCACGTCGCCGAACAGCCGCATCGCCACGTAGGCGGCGCGCAGCGTGGTGGTGTCGTCGGTGGTCAGGCCGGTGAGCGTGAGGGTCAGCAGCCCGACGTCCAGCCCCAGCCAGGTGACCGAGCAGATCACGTGCAGGACCAGGTTCGCCTTGCGCACCCGAGGCGACATCCGCCACCCCTGCCCGGTGCCGCCCCGCCGCACGCGGGCCCCACCCTTCGCAGAGCCCCCGCCCTTCACGGAGCCCTCACCCCTGATGGGGACCTCGGCACTCGTGGGAGCTTCGCCGTCCCTGGAGCCTTCGCCGTCCCTGGAGCCCTCACCGTCCCTGGAGCCCTCACCGTCCCTGGAGCCCTCACCGTCCCTGGAGCCCTCACCGTCCCTGGAGCCCTCACCGTCCCTGGAGCCCTCACCGTCCCTGGAGCCTTCGCCGCCTCTGGAGGCCTCACCCCCCGTGAAGCCCTCACCGCCCGTGAAGCCCTCACCGCCCCTGGAGCCTTCGCCGCCCGTGAAGCCTTCGCTGCCCGTGGAGGCCTCACCACTCGCGTGGAGCTCGGTGTTGGCGTGGGGTTCGGTGCTCGTGCGGTTCTCGGTGGTGGTCATGTCCTGACGGTGCCGGGCGGGTCCGGGGTGGCGCGTCGCATGGACGGCGGCTTCGTCCCTAACGCGAGCGGTGTAGAACGGCGGCACCCGCCTACCGCGTCGGCGGTAGGCGGGCGCCGGGGTCGGTCCCGGTCCCCCGTCAGGCCGGGCTCAGGGCCGGGATCGGCCCGGTGAGGATGTGCCCCTGGAAGACCGCGCCCTTGGCGGTGACCTTGACGGGGGTGAACACCGACGGCGGCAGCGCGCAGAACCCGGTCCGCACCACGTCCGCGTACAGCGAGTCCGACACCACGTAGGCCACGTCGCGGCCGGGGTCGTCGACCAGCAGCCGGCGCAGCGGCCCGGCGTCCAGCAGCCGCTGGACGACGATCGGCGCGTCCCCGGCGGGCCCGAACGGCCCGTCGGTCATGGTGCCGTGGTGCAGGGCCAGCCGGATCCGCAGCCGGGGGCCCGACCCGGTGTTGGCCTCGTGCAGCGCCGCCGCCAGCGCGACGACGAAGTCCCCGGCCACCGGCGCGGGATCGACGTCCTCGGGAAGGGTGGCCAGTTCCCCGTCACCGCCGACCTGCTTGGCCCATCGGGCCCGGTCCAGCCCGGTGCCCCGGGCCGCCGCGTCGAGCGCGTCGTTCAGCTGCCGCTGCGCCCGCAGCTGCTCGGCGGTGTTGCGCTTGCTGTAGCCCTGGATGTCCACCGCCAGCAGAAGGCGGTAGACGAGCTGTTCGTCCCCGTTCACTCCGGTTCGCCTTTCGGTCTCCGTCGTTCCTCCAAGAACAGGCGCGGTGTTCGTTCCGCCCTTAGACGCCGCGGACCGGTCCCTGAGACGGCCCGGGTCAGTAATCAGTGGCGAATCGGTAAGTGCTTGAACCCGTTTTCCCGGTCCCTGCGTACTGCCTCCCGACGTGACACGAAGCTCACCGGGAAGGAACGCCATGACCGTGTCCCCCTGGAGGGTGGCCCCCGGGCTCCCGCGGCGCGACGGCGCGGCACGACCGATCGCCCTTCTCGCGGGCGCCGTGGCCGCGGCCCTGGCGCTGACCGCGTGCGGCGGCTCCGGCGGGACGGTCCGTCCTCCGGCGCAGGCCGCCGCGGGCGGCATGGCGGACATGCAGGACATGCAGGCCGTTCCGCCGTCGCTGCGCGCGCTGCCGACCACCATGTTCGGCAGCGTCGTGGCCGACAACTCCGGACGCACCCTGTACCGCTTCGACCGTGACCGTCCCAGACCATCGGCCACCACCTGCGTGGACCAGTGCGAGCGGACGTGGCCGCCGGCCGTCTGGACGCCGGAGCTGAGGATCACCGGCATCGACCGGGAGCGCGTCGGACGGGTCCGGCGCCCCGACGGGTCCTGGCAGGTCACCCTGGGCGGCTGGCCGCTGTACCGGTACGCCGGGGACGCCGCGCCGACCGAGACCACCGGGCACGGCAAGGGCGGCGTCTGGTTCGCCAGCGCCCCGAACGGCGGCAAGGCCCGCCTGGTGCAGCCCGCGCCGCCCGGCACCCGCGCCGAGGACGGCCAGGGCGGCGCCCCGAACGGAGGCGCCCCGAGCAGCCCTCCCCCGGACGGCGGCATGCCGGGCATGCAGGGCATGCCCGGCATGAACTGAGCCCCGGCCGCGTCCACCCCACCCCGCACCCGCACCCGCACCCATCGGAGACCATCGATGGCTCATCGTTCCCCCACCGCCCCGGCCGCCCGCGGACGCGGCCGGGGCGGCGACGCCCCGGCCGACGGCCCGTGGTCGTGGTTCCGCGGCCCCCGCCCGGCCGGGGACGTGGACGACCAGGTGATCATCACCGAGCTGTACCGCGTGTACGGCCGTCCGCTGCTGTCGCTGGTGCTGCGGCTGACCGGCGGCGACCGGCACTGGGCCGAGGACGTCGTGCAGGAGACGATGATCCGCGCCTGGCGCAGCGCCCACCAGCTGGACTCGGGCGCGACCTCGCTGCTGCCGTGGCTGGCCACGGTGGCCCGCCGCATCGTCATCGACGACCAGCGGCGCAAGAACGCGCGGCCGCAGGAGGCGGGCGAGGGCCCGCTGGAGAACCTGCGCGCCCCCGACGGGTTGGAGGACCTGCTGCGTTCGGTCGTGGTGTCCGAAGCACTGCTCGCGCTGTCCCCCTCGCACCGCGAGATCCTCAACGAGACCTTCTTCCGGGACCGCTCGGTCAACGAGGCCGCCGCGGCCCTCGGCATCCCCGTGGGCACGGTCAAGTCCCGGGTGTACTACGCGCTCAGGGCGTTGCGCGTCGCCCTGGAGGAAAGGGGCGTGACGCCGTGACCGGGCACGTCGAGGTCGGCGCCTACGCGCTGGGCCTGCTGGAGCCGGGCGACCGGCTGGCGTTCGAGGGGCATCTGGCCGGGTGCCCGCCGTGCCGCCGCGAGCTGTCGGAGCTGCGCGGCGTCGCTGCGGCGCTGGACGGGCTGCCGCCGGAGCTGGCCGCTCCCCCGCCCCCCGAGCCCGACCCGGCCGGGGTGGCGGACCTGCTCAGCCTGCACGCGCGGCGGCGGCGCCGCGACCGGTGGTCGCGGGCGCTGGTCGGGGCGGCGGCCGGGCTGGTGCTGCTGGGCGGGGCGCTGGGGCTGGGAACGACGCTGGACCTCGCCGAGCCCGAGCCGCCGGCGCCGCCGGACGGCAGCGCCGAGCAGTTGCTGAGCACCGGCCGGACGGCCGCGGCGACGGACCCGCGCACGGGCGTGACGGGCCGCGTGGCGACCGAGTCGAAGGCGTGGGGCACCCGCGTGGGGATGCGGCTCAGCCGCCTGCGCGGCCCCCTGCAGTGCGAGCTGGTGGCCGTGGACCGGTCGGGCCGGGCGCACACGGTGGCGGGCTGGTCGGTCCCCGAGCGGGGCTACGGCCTGCCCGGCACGCCGCCGGCGCTGGTGCTCCAGGGCGGCACGGCGCTGCCGTCGTCGCAGATCGTCCGGTTCGAGGTGCGCACGCTGGGCGACGACCGCACGCTGCTGACCGTTCCGGCGTGAGGGACCGAACGCTACCGGCGGGTACGGATCGGGTTCGGGCGGCGTCTACCCTGGAGCGGTGAGCGCGACCCGACCCGCATCCCGTGAGCCCCGCCTGCTGCTGCCCGGCCTCCGCGAGGTGTACGCGGCGTACGTGCGGGCGGCCGGCGCGCTGCCCGCGCTGCCGTCGGCGTTGCAGGCCGAGGTGTGGGCCTCGGCGCAGCTCGGCTCGCTGGAGGCGGCCGCGCCGAACGCCGAGGGGTACCGGGCGGCGCTGGGCGATCTGATCATGAGTCTGCGGGCCGCCGCGACGCCGGGGGCGAAGGCGTTCCTGCGGGTGCTGGCCGCGATCGGCCCGGCGGAGGCCCGGACGGCGGCGGGCCGCGCCGCCGACGCCCTGGCCGC
>NZ_BCQR01000113.1 GCF_001552175.1 Actinomadura kijaniata NBRC 14229 | reverse complement strand
CGGGCGCGCCGTCGTCGGGGAACGCCGGGGCACGCCCGCGCGGGCCCCCGGCGCGCGGCCCACGGTGTTCTGGGCCGGGCTCCCCGCCGCGCACTGGCACCACGGGCACTGGGACCACGGGCCGGCCGACCGGGCCGTCGCCGCGTACGACCACGCGGTCGCGGTGCTCGCCGACGCGTTCGCGGCCGGGGAACGCCGCAGCCGGGCCGCCGCGGCGAACGGCCGCGCGGCGGCGCTGCCGGGCCTCGCGCCCTCGGCCGTCCGGGAACGCGGACCGCCCGCCTCCACGGGTCCCGACGTTCCCCTTTCCTGACCGCGGCGCTCCGTAGGGGTGCGCCGCGGCGTACCCCTGTGGAGGCAAGTCATCTCTCGCCATGTTCCGGCGAACGCGTGCGCCGCGTTCGCCCGGCCGCTGTCGCGCCGGTGCGGGGTGGTCGCGTGCTGAGCGCGTTCACGCGGGCGTTCCGCACGCCCGACCTGCGGCGCAAGCTGCTGTTCACGCTGTTCGTCATCGTGCTGTTCCGGATCGGCCAGAACGTGCCGGTCCCCAACGTCAACGTCGCCGTGCTCCGCGACACGGCCGCCGCCGCGAAGAAGGGCGACCAGCTCTACGGGATGCTCGACCTGTTCAGCGGCGGCGCGCTGCTGAAGCTGTCGATCTTCGCGCTCGGCGTCATCCCCTACATCACCGCCAGCATCATCCTGCAGCTGCTGACGGTCGTGATCCCCCGGCTGGAGGCCCTGAAGAAGGAGGGCCAGGCCGGCACCACGAAGATCACGCAGTACACGCGGTACCTCACCGTCGGGCTGGCGACCCTGGAGGGCGCGGGGCTGGTCGCGATGGCCGCCACCGGGCAGCTGTTCCAGAACGTCCCGGGCGCCGGGTCCCTGCTGCACGACACCGGCGCGTTCGCGATCGTCACCATGGTGGTCTGCCTGGTGGCGGGCACCGCGGTGGTGATGTGGCTGGGCGAGCTGGTCACCGACCGCGGGGTCGGCAACGGCATGTCCATCCTGATCTTCACCCAGGTGGTGGCGGTCTTCCCGGCGCAGTTCTGGGGGATCTACAAGACCCAGGGCCCGTTCGTGTTCGTGCTGGTCATGCTGGTCGGCCTGGCCATCATGGCGGGCGTGGTGTTCGTCGAGCAGGGCCAGCGCCGCATCCCCGTCCAGTACGCCAAGCGGATGGTGGGGCGGCGCATGTACGGCGGGGCCGCGACCTACATCCCGCTGAAGGTCAACCAGGCCGGGATCATCCCGGTGATCTTCGCGTCGTCGCTGCTGTACCTGCCGATCCTGGCCACCCGGCTGTGGCCGGACGTGAAGTGGCTCCAGCAGGTCCAGCCGTACCTGCGGCCGGAGAACCCCTGGCACATGGCCGGCTTCTTCCTGCTGATCGTGTTCTTCACGTACTTCTACGTGGCGATCACCTTCAACCCGGTGGAGGTCGCCGACAACATGAAGAAGTACGGCGGGTTCGTGCCCGGCGTCCGCCCGGGGCGGCCGACCGCCGAGTACCTGGACCACGTGCTGTCGCGGATCACCGCGCCCGGGGCGCTGTACCTGGGGGCGGTGTCGCTGGTGCCGCTGGTGGTGCTGGCGATGCTCGGGGTGGGCGACCAGTTCCCGTTCGGCGGGACGAGCATCCTGATCGTCGTCGGCGTCGGCCTCGACACCGTCAAGCAGATCGAGGCGCAGCTCCAGCAACGCAACTACGAGGGGTTCCTCCGGTGACCCCGTAGCCGCACGGTGCGCGCCGCCCGCCCGGTGGGGCGGGCGGCGCGCCGTTCACCGCGTCAGCAGCGCGCGCGCCCGGGCGAGCGCGGAGTCGCGTCCGGCGGCGAGCTCGGCGTCGGTGAAGACGGGGGTGCGGACGGTGGGCGGCACGCCCCGGCCCTCGTGGGAGACGCCGCCGGCGGAGCGGTAGTCCTCGTTGCCGAGGGCGAAGATCCAGCCGTTGGGCAGCGCGCGGACCAGCACGTCGGAGAACACGCCCTGCGTGGTGGCGCCGACGCGGTGCGGCGCGGGGGAGCGCCCCGTCAGGCCGAGCGTGAACGTCTCGGCGGCGCTGACGCTGAGGTCGCTGGTCAGGACGGCGACCGGGCCGGTGTAGCGGGGCCGGTCGGACGGCCGTACCCGCACCGTCTGGAACGCGGTCCCCGGCGCGCGCTTGCGGTAGGCGACGTAGGGCCGGTCGGTCAGCCGGGACGCGATGCGCACGCCGAGCGCGTCGTGGCCGCCGCCGTTGTACCGCACGTCGATGATCAGGCCGCGCAGGGTGCGGACGCGGTCGCGGGTCAGGACGGCGTCCAGCGCCCGGTCCAGCTCGGCCCGCTGCCGCGCGTAGACGGAGTTCTCGCCGGCGTACCCGGTGAAGGCGGTGACGCGCAGGTAGCCGAGCCGCCGCGGCAGGTCGGCGTAACCGACCCGGCCGTTGGCCCAGGTGCGCAGCGGGACGCCGACGTTGCGCAGCACGGCCTTGTCCACGCGGGCGCGGAACGCGTCGTCGTGCCGGCGGGTGCCGGGGCGCCGCCCGGCGAAGGACCGGCCGCCGGCCGGGTCGGCCACGCCGGTGTGCGCGTCGCCCAGCGGCCGGATCATGTCGCTGAGGATCGTGAACAGCCGGTCGGGGGAGGTGTGCCCGGTGACCCGCGGCCGGTGGCGGGCGCGCAGGGCGTTCCAGTCGACCCCGCGGGCGGCGAAGAAGGGGTAGCGCTCGGCGAACGTCGTCCAGAACACGTCGAAGACCGTGCGGGGGTCCTTCGGCATGGGCCGGGTGCAGCGGTCCGGCAGGGACGGCAGGCGGCGCAGGTCCACCCGGCCCACCGAGCCGGGGACGGTGAGGACGAGACCGCCGCGCGGGCCGGGGCGCAGGACCATCTCGGTGCCGTCGTCGGAGGCGAACCGGACCCCGCCGGAGCCGCCCGGGCCGGCGCGCCGCAGCTCGCCGCCGGGCAGGCAGCTGATCGAGGTGGTCTGGTAGAGCCGCAGCCGGGCGCCGTCGACCACGGCGACCTGGCCGTAGGCGGCGGTCCGCCACACGCCGTCGGGAGGCCGGGCGGTCCCGGCGGCGGCCGGAACGGCCGGGGAGGCGAGGAGGACGAGGGAGGCGGCGACCGGCGCGCCCATCAGGATCCTGCACGGTGTCTTCGTCGGCATGGGAACGACGCTAGGCCGGTCGTACGCGTCACGCATCGTACCCAGGTCGCCACCTGGCGTAGGACCTCGGTCCTACGCCTGGGGCACACCCGGGGCGACCAGCCCGGACTCGTAGGCGGCGATCACCGCCTGGGCGCGGTCCCGCGCGCCGGTCTTGGCGAAGACGCTGGAGATGTGGTTCTTCACGGTGGAGGGGGTGATGGCCAGCTCGGCGGCGATGTCGGCGTTGGACCGCCCGCGCGCGATGAGGGCCAGCACCTCGCGTTCGCGTCCGGTCAGCGCGTCCAGGCCCCTCGGCGGCGTGCCGGGTCCGGTGGGCGCGGCCCGCACGAACGTGCCGATCAGCCGGGTCAGCAGGCGGGGCGCGACGGCGGCCTCGCCGCGGTGCACGGTCCGCACCGCCGCCGTCAGCTCCTCCGGGGACACGTCCTTGGGCAGGAACCCCGACGCCCCGGCGCGCAGCGCGCCGAGCACGTACTCGTCCAGGTCGAACGTGCTGAGCGCCAGCACCCGCGCCTCGGGGACCAGCCGGGCGATCCGGCCGGTGGCGGCCACCCCGTTCAGGCCGGGCAGGTGGATGTCCATCAGCACCACGGCGGGGCGCAGCGCGGCGGCGCGGTCCACGGCCTCGCCGCCGTCGGCGGCCTCCCCGACCACCTCCATGTCGGGCTGCGCCCCGATGATCATCCGGAATCCGGTGCGGACGAGGGCGTGGTCGTCCACCAGCAGCACCGAGATCGTCATGTCGCCTCCTGGGGCAGCGCGTCCGGGGGAAGGGGGAGGCGGGCCCGCACCCGGAACCCGCCCCCGGGAGCGGGCCCGGCGGTGAGCTCGCCGCCGCACAGGGCGACCCGTTCGGCCATGCCGCGCAGCCCGTGCCCGTGGCCCCGCCGGTCCGCGGGGGCCGGCGCGGGGGCGGGCCCGCCGGAGCCGTCGTCGTGGACCTCCGCCTCGACCGCCGTGTCGGTGTAGCGCAGCACGACCCGCACCCGGGCCCCGGCGGCGTGCTTGTGGGCGTTGGTCAGCGCCTCCTGCACGGCCCGGTAGACCGCCAGGTCGGCGGCCGGCGGCAGGGGACGGGCCCGGCCCTCGACGCGCAGGTCGGCGCGGACCCCGGCGGCGCGGGCCCGTTCGACCAGCGCGGGCAGCCGGTCGGCGCGGGCGTCCGGCTCGGGTTCGTCGTCGGCGCGCAGCACCGCCAGGAGCCGCCGCATCTCGGCCATCGCCTCGCGGGCGGTGCGCTCGGTGGTGACCAGCGCCTCGGCCGCCCGTTCGGGGTCGGCGGCCATGGTGGTGCGGGCCGCGCCGACCAGCACGCTCATCACGCTGATGTGGTGGGCGACGACGTCGTGCAGCTCGCGGGCGATGTGCCGGCGTTCGGCGCGGACGGCCTCGGCGGCCCGCTCGGCGCGCCGCCGTTCGGCGGTCTCGGCGCGCAGCCGCGTGTACTGGCCGAGGACGAGCGCCAGCAGCGCGGCCACCACGTTCGCCAGGTCGGTGGGGCTGTGGACGGCGTAGGCGGCGGCGCCCGCGCCGGTCGCCGCCAGGCCGCTCCACCAGCCGGTCCGGTACGGCAGGTACCGGCCGACGGCGTACAGCGCGACGAGGCTGCCCAGGCTGAGCGGGTCGAACGGCAGCTCCGGCAGCAGCAGCCAGCCGGTCAGGTCGGCCGCGACGATCACGGTGAGCGTGAGCAGGGGCCGGGTCCGCCGGACGAGGACCACGCCGACCTGCGCCAGGCCGAGCAGCAGCCCGGCGGGCAGGGCGAGGGGGACCGGACCGTCCGGCCAGCGCTTGACGACGATGTCCAGCAGGACGGCCAGCATCAGCAGCGCCAGAGCCGCGTCGGCGGCCCGGGCCCGCCGCTCTGGGGTGAGCGCCGTGACGAGCGCGTCGGCCCGGCGGCGCGCGACCGCGGTCCGGCGCGGTGCGGACGGCGGAAACGCCCTCGACCCCACGACCATGATCCTGAGCGTAGGACGGTGGGCCGCCCCCGTCGTCCTCCGCTGGGTGGACCCTGACCTGGGACTTCGGTACCACCCGCCGCACGGCGCGTCCGACGGGCGAGGGACGGGGCCGGTGCGGGTCAGGCGGTCGCGGGGGCGGCGGTGTCGCGGCGGGGGACCTGGCTGTAGTCCTGCCCGTCGAGTTTGGTGATGGCGTCGGCGGCGACACGGGTGACGCGGGCCGTCCAGGAATCGCCGTCGATTTCCATCCAGGCGATGCGCGCGCCCCAGGATCCCTCGGGGAGGCGTTCCCAGGCGAGCAGGTAGGCCGGGCCGTCAACGGTGCTGGACTGGACCATCGGAGGCACATGCGACATATGTTTCTTCTACCTGTCCGGTACGACATTCCGCGAGAGTCTTACGGCAATTCCCTTTTTCGTTTTCGGGAATTCCGCGGCGGCGGAGGGCGCCGGGGCGCGCGGGAGGGTTGTCGCTCAGCGTCGCGACAGCCACTCCGAGATCAGGTCGGCGACCATCGCTCCGCCCCGGTCGCTCAGGTGCAGGTGGTCGACGAGGAGTTCGAGGCCGTTGCCGCGGGCCACCTCGTCCCAGCTGTGGCCGAGCAGGTAGTGCCGGGCTCCGGCGAGGAAGGCGAGGGTGAAGCCGAACCCGTAGGGGGCGCCGTCTCCGCCGCGCCGCCGCAGGTGGTCGGTCATCCGCTCGTTCAGCGGCACGTAGTCGGCCCCGGTGCGGTCGGCGGTCTCCCTGAGGGCGGCGTTGTATCCGGCGGCCTTGCGGTTGAGGTCGCTGCCGATCTGCTCGCCGATCGGCGGGAGGGAGACCAGCGCGACCCGGGCGGAGGTCCGCGCCTTCAGGCGGCCGACGATCGCGGTGAGGTTGTCGCGGTAGCGCTGGAGCGGAACGCCGTCCCGCACGTCGTTGGCCCCGATCAGGACCGTGACGGCGGCGGGGCGGCAGGCGACGACGTCGCGGTCGAGGCGCTGGAGCAGGTCGGCGCTGGTGTCGCCGTTCTTCCCGGCGTTGACGAACTCGAAGGCCCGGTGTTCGGCCCGGTCGCGCAGGTCGCCGACCCAGTCGGCGCCCAGGGTGCCCTGGGTCATGCTGGCCCCCGCCGCCACGACGACGGGACGGCCGCCGGGGCGCGGACCGTCCGCGCAGGCGTCGGCGGGCGGGTTGGCGGGCGGGCGGACGAACGTGAGGTACCCGGCGGTCCCGGCCGCGCCGAGCGTTCCGGCGAGCAGCAGGCACAGCGCGATGACGATCCGCCTTCGCAGGCCGGCGCGCCGGGACGGGCGGACGGGGCGCCGTTCTTCGGTGCCGCCGGTCACGGTGGTGCGCATGATGCTCCTCCAGGGGGTTAGTGAACACTAACCCGTATCATGGGCTAGCGTTCACTAACCTGTCAATCGGCGGAGGGCACCGGATGAGCACGCGGGAGCGGATCCTGGACGCGGCGGCGGAGATCCTGCGGACGCGGGGCGTCGCACAGGCCACCACCAAGGAGATCGCGCAGGCGTCGGGGGTGTCGGAGCCGACGCTCTACAAGCACTTCCCGGACAAGGAGCGGCTCCTGCTGGCCGTCCTCCAGGAACGGCTGCCCGGACTGTCGCGGGTCGCGGTCCGGCCCGGGGAGGGCGAGGTGGAGGACAACCTCGCCGCGCTCGCGCACGCGGCCCTGGAGTTCTACCAGCGGTCGATCCCGATGCTGGGCGCGCTGCTGGCGGACCCGCGGCGCATGGAGTCGCACCGGGTGGCGATGGACCGGCACGGCGGCGGCCCGGGAAGGGCGGTCGCGGCGTTCGCCGCCTACCTGAGGGCCGAACGGGACCTCGGGCGCCTGCGCGCGGAGGCGGACCCGGACGCGGCGGCGGCGCTGCTGGTCGGCGGGTGCTTCCAGGAGGCGTTCCTGCGCTACTACGGTCACGGGCCGGAGGCCGCCGCCGCGCCCCGCGGGTTCGCCGAGGCGCTCGCCCGCGCCGTGGTCCGGCCGCTGCTGTGACCGCGGGGGGTCAGGTCGGGCTGTCGGCCTCGGACCGCCCGGACCGGGCGCGGTCGGTGCTGCGGTGCCAGTTGTGGAGGGAGCGCGCGCCCGCGCCGAACAGCAGGGCGGCCACGGCCAGCAGGACGATCTCGGGCGCGTTCGCGCCGCCGGCGTTGACGATCAGCAGGATGTCCACGCCCAGCAGGGCGATGCCGAGGAGGAGAAGGGCGTACCCGACCCAGAAACTGCGGTCCGAGAAATCCTCGCTCGCGGAGGAGCGCGGGATCCTCGTCCCTTCGGACGGGAGGTCCCCCGGGGTGTCGTTCATCTTCCACCTCCGTTCAGGAAAACGCGGTGCTCGCGCGTCAAGGGAAATCGGGACGGTGCCGGGGACTCTTTTGCGTTCCGGCTGCGGCGGCG
Organism: Actinomadura kijaniata NBRC 14229; assembly: GCF_001552175.1. Classification (GTDB taxonomy): domain Bacteria; phylum Actinomycetota; class Actinomycetes; order Streptosporangiales; family Streptosporangiaceae; genus Spirillospora; species Spirillospora kijaniata. The sequence continues at coordinate 33,448 of NZ_BCQR01000113.1, read as the reverse complement.
CTCAGCGCGCGCCGTCGCGCCCCAGGCCGCGGAGGATCGCGACGGCCTCGTCCGCGCGGTCGCGCGGGACGAACAGATGGTCGTGGTGGTAGGCGGAGACCACGTTGCAGCTGATGCCCGCCCCGGCCAGCGCCGTGGAGATCGCGGCCATCATCCCGACCGCCTCCAGGGCGGAGTGGATCCGCAGCACGATCCACGCGCTGGGGAACGCGAACTCCAGACCGGCCGCCTCGGCCCGCTCACGCGGCAGGACCAGCGTGCGACCCTCGGGTTCCTCGAATATCAGCAGCGGTTCGACGTCGGGGGGAGTCGAGCGGTCGGGCGACGTGACGAACACGTATTCACCCGCGTGCAACTCCGGATCGAGTCCGGCCAGCAACTTCGCGAGGTCGGTTTCCCCGCTCATACACCCCCTCCCCTTGAGGTCCTACTGGGAAAACGACCCGCCGCCGGTTTTTGTTTCCGGCGGCGGGTCGGGCGAATTCTTGGTGTTTTCTTGAAGAAGGGCGGGCCGGTGCGTCAGTCGGTGTCGGACTCCAGGTCGCCCTCCACGCGCAGATAGAGCTGCTTCAGGGCTTCCAGGGTCTCGGCCTCCGGGTGCTCCCACATGCCCCGGTCGGCGGCCTCCAGCAGGCGTTCGGCGATGCCGTGCAGGGCCCAGGGGTTGGACTCCTCGAAGAACTTCTGGTTCTCCGGGTCCAGCGCGTAGGTCTGGGCCAGCTTCTCGTACATCCAGTCCGCGACGACCCCGGCGGTCGCGTCGTAGCCGAACAGGTAGTCCACCGTCGCCGCCAGCTCGAACGCGCCCTTGTAGCCGTGGCGGCGCATCGCGGCCAGCCAGCGCGGGTTCACCACCCGGGCACGGAAGACGCGGGAGGTCTCCTCGTTGAGGGTGCGGGTGCGCACGGCGTCGGGACGGGTGCTGTCGCCGATGTAGGCCGCGGGCGCCCTGCCGGTCAGCGCCCGGACCGTGGCGATCATGCCGCCGTGGTACTGGAAGTAGTCGTCGGAGTCGGCGATGTCGTGCTCGCGGGTGTCGGTGTTCTTGGCGGCGACGCTGATGCGGCGGTAGGCGTTCTCCATGTCGGCGCGGGCCGGGACGCCGTCCAGGTCGCGGCCGTAGGCGTAGCCGCCCCAGACCGCGTACACCTCGGCCAGGTCCGAGTCGTCGCGCCAGTTCCGGCTGTCGATCAACGGCAGGATGCCCGCGCCGTACGCGCCCGGCCGGGACCCGAACACGCGCATGGTGGCGCGGCGGCGGTCGCCGTGGGCCGCCTCGTCGGCGCGGACGTGGGCGCGCACGAAGTTGTCGGCGTCGGGCTCGTCCTGCGCGGCGGCCAGCCGGACCGCGTCGTCGAGCATCGCCACGGCGTGCGGGAACGCGTCGCGGAAGAACCCGCTGATGCGGACCGTCACGTCGATGCGCGGACGGCCGAGCTCGGGCAGCGGGATCGGCTCCAGGCCGGTCACGCGGCGGGAGGCGTCGTCCCAGACCGGCCGCACGCCGAGCAGGGCCAGCACCTCGGCGATGTCGTCGCCGGAGGTGCGCATCGCGGAGGTGCCCCACACCGACAGCCCGACCGACTGCGGCCACTCGCCGGTGTCCTCGCGGTAGCGCTCCAGCAGCGAGTCGGCCATCGCGCGGCCGGTCTCCCAGGCCAGCCGGGACGGCACGGCCTTGGGATCGACGGAGTAGAAGTTGCGGCCGGTCGGCAGCACGTTGATCAGGCCCCGCAGCGGGGAGCCGGACGGGCCCGCCGGGACGTAGCCGCCGTCCAGCGCGTGCAGCACCATGCCGATCTCGTCGACGGTCCGGTCCAGCCGCGGGACGATCTCGGTGGCGGCGAACCGCAGGATCTCCGCGACCTTCCCCTCGGCGACCTCGCCGGCGGCGTCCGGGTCCCAGCCCCGCTCCTCCATGGCCAGCACCAGGGCGCGGGCCCTGTCCTCGAACGCGTCCACCTCGCCCCGGTCGCGGCTGCCCTCGTCCAGGCCGAGGGCCTCGCGCAGGCCGGGCAGCGTCACCGAGCCGCCCCACATCTGCCGGGCGCGCAGCAACGCGAGGACCAGGTCGGCGCGGCCCTCCCCGGCCGGGGCCCGGCCGAGGACGTGCAGCCCGTCACGGATCTGGACGTCCTTCACCTCGCACAGCCAGCCGTCCACGTGCAGCAGGAAGTCGTCGAACTCCGCGTCGTGCGGCCGGTCCTCCAGCCCCAGGTCGTGGTCGAGCCGGGCGGCCTGGATCAGCGTCCAGATCTGGGCGCGGATCGCGGGCAGCTTGGCGGGGTCGAGCGCGGCGATGTTGGCGTGCTCGTCCAGCAGCTGTTCCAGGCGGGCGATGTCGCCGTAGCTGTCGGCGCGCGCCATCGGCGGGATCAGGTGGTCGACCAGGGTGGCGTGGGCGCGGCGCTTGGCCTGCGTGCCCTCGCCGGGGTCGTTGACCAGGAACGGGTAGATCAGCGGCAGGTCGCCGAGCGCGGCGTCCGGCCCGCAGGAGGCCGACATCCCGGCGGCCTTGCCGGGCAGCCACTCCAGGTTGCCGTGCTTGCCGACGTGGACGACCGCGTGCGCGCCGAACCCGTCCTGCAACCACCGGTACGCCGCCAGGTAGTGGTGGCTCGGCGGCAGGTCGGGGTCGTGGTAGATCGCCACGGGGTTCTCGCCGAAGCCGCGCGGCGGCTGGACCATCACCACGACGTTGCCGGACCGCAGCGCCGCGAGGACGATCTCACCCTCGGGATCATTGGAGTCGTCCACGAACAGCTCGCCGGGCGGCGGGCCCCAGTGACGCTCGATGTCCTCGCGCAGGTCCTCGGGGAGCGTGGCGTACCACCGCTTGTACCGGGAGGCGGGGATGCGGATCGGGTTGCCGGTGAGCTGCTCCTCGGTGAGCCAGTCGGCGTCCTGGCCGCCCGCCGCGATGAGCGCGTGCATCAGCGCGTCGCCCTCGCCGGGCAGCTCGTCGCCGACGTCGTAGCCGCGCTCGCGCATCGCCTCCAGCAGGGCGATCACGCTGGCGGGGGTGTCGAGGCCGACGGCGTTGCCGATGCGGGCGTGCTTGGTCGGGTACGCCGACAGCATCAGCGCGACGCGGCGCTCCGGCGCGGGAACGTGGCGCAGCGCGCCGTGCCGGACGGCGATCCCGGCGACGCGGGCGGCGCGTTCGGGGTCGGCGACGTAGACGCTCAGCCCGTCCTCGTCGATCTCCTTGAACGAGAACGGCACCGTGATCAGCCGCCCGTCGAACTCCGGCACCGCGACCTGCGTGGCGGTGTCCAGCGGGGACAGGCCGTCGTCGTTGGACTCCCACGCCTCGCGGCCACCGGTCAGGCACAGGCCCTGCAGGATCGGGACGTCGAGGGCGGCCAGCGCGCCGACGTCCCACGCCTCGTCGTCGCCCCCGGCCGACGCGAACGCCGGACGCGTGCCGCCCGCCGCCAGCACCGTGACGACCAGCGCGTCGACCTCGCCGAGCCTGTCGAGCAGCTCCCGTTCGGCGGTGCGCAGGGACGCGCAGTAGACCGGGAGGGCACGGCCCCCGGCGTTCTCGATCGCCGCGCACAGGGCCTCGACGAACGCGGTGTTCCCGGCCAGGTGGTGCGCCCGGTAGTACAGGACGCCGATCAGCGGCCCGTCGCCGCCGGCCGCCTCGCGTTCCAGGACGCCCCAGGTGGGCGTCGGGGTCGGCGGGCCGAAGCCGTGCCCGGTGAGCAGGACCGTGTCGGAAAGGAAGGCGAACAGGTCACCGAGGTTGGCGGGACCGCCGTAGGCGAGGTAGGCGTGCGCCTCCGCCGCCACCCCGGCCGGGACCGTGGACAGCTCCATCAGCTCGGCGTCGGGCTGCTGCTCGCCGCTCAGCACGACGACCGGGCGGGGCCCGGCCAGCAGCGCGTCCAGCCCCTCCTCCCAGGCGCGGCGGCCGCCGAGCAGCCGCACGACGACCAGGTCCACGCCCTCCAGCAGGGCGGGCAGGTCGTCGGCGGAGGTGCGGGCCGGATTGGCGAGACGGAAGGCGGCGCCGGACGCACGCGCGCTGAGCAGGTCGGTGTCCGACGTGGACAGCAGCAGGATCACGCTGGTCGAGTCCTCACCCGGGGTTTCCACGCCCCGAATCGCAGGGTCACTGCGACAACCGGAGTCTCCTGGCTCCCGGATCGACGCTCGCCCCGGCCTTCCCGCTGACGCAGTGGCCCTGGGTGGGGTCCGCTCCCCGGTGACAGTGGCGGGACCGCGCCGGACTCACACCGGCTTCCTCCGCTTTGTCGCTGCTCACACAGTAGTGCCCATGCTTGGCCATCCCGTGCGGCCCGTCAAGCCGGGGTGTCAGGCCGGGGGCTCGGACGGACGCGGGTTCGCGCTTAGTATCCGGGCTGTGTCTGCCTCTTCGTCTGCTTCCTCCCGTTCCGGTCCTGACTCCTGTCCCGGGCTGTTGCGGATCCACCGGGCCGCCGACGGCGGGCTGGCGCGGGTCCGGCTGCCCGGTGGGCGGGTGGACCGGCGAGGGTTCGCGGCGCTGGCGGATGCGGCCGTCGAGCTCGGCAACGGCGGGCTGGAGCTCACCTCCCGGGGGAACGTGCAGGTCAGGGGGCTCGCCGCCGGGGCGGAACGGGAGCTGAGCGGGCGGCTGTGCGACGCGGGGCTGCTGCCGTCGTTCACGCACGAACGGGTGCGGAACATCGTCGCCAGCGCGCTCAGCGGGCGTGACGGGCGGGGGCTGGCCGACGTGCGTCCGCTGGTGGCGGAGCTGGACGCGGGGCTGTGCGCCGATCCGGGGCTGGCGGAGCTGCCGGGGCGGGTGCTGTTCGCGCTGGACGACGGGCGCGGGGACGTGGTCGCGCTGCGTCCGGACGTGGGGCTGTACGCGGTCGCGGAGGACGTGTTCGCGCTGGTCGTGGGCGGACGGGACAGCGGGGTGCGGGTCGGCGCGGACGACGCGGCGGCGGCCGTGCTGGAGGTCGCGCGGGGGTTCCTGCGGGTGCGCGACGGCGAGTGGCGCGTCAACGAGCTGGACGACCCGCTGCGGCTGGCGCCCGGCGGGGCGGAGGCGGTCGAGCTGCCGCGGACGCCCGCGCCGCCGCCGCTCGGGGTGGTCGCGCAGCGGGACGGGCGTAGCGCCCTGTCTGGGCTGGTACCGCTGGGACGGCTGGAGTCCGCGCAGCTCGACGCGTTGCGGGCGGCGGACGAGCTGATCGTCACGCCGTGGCGGACCGTGGTCGTTCCCGATTTGACTGACGTGTCACACTCCTATGGCCTGGTCGCCGCCGACGACTCCCGTTGGGTCGGGCTCACCTCGTGCGCGGGACGGCCCGGCTGTGCCCGATCCCTGACCGACGTGCGCGCCGACGCCGCCGCGGCGCGCGCCGCGTGCGGGAGCGGGCTGCCCGTGCACTGGACCGGATGCGACCGCGGCTGCGGCCGCCCGGCCGGGCGGCACGTCGCGGTGGTGGCGACGCCGGGCGGGTACGAGGTGCGGCTCGGCGACGAGGTTCGCGCGCGGTCCCATGACCTGACGGCGACGGCGGCGGCCGTCGCGACGACACGGAGGAGCGAGTGATCGACTACGTTCGCGACGGCGCCGAGATCTACCGGCGCTCGTTCGCGACCATCCGGGCCGAGGCCGATCTGGCGGGGCTGCCCGGGGACGTCGCCCGGGTCGCCGTCCGCATGATCCACGCCTGCGGGATGGTGGACCTGGTCGGCGACCTGGACTACGCGCCGGGGGCCGTCGCGGCGGCGCGCGGGGCGCTGCTGGAGGGCCGGCCGATCCTGTGCGACGCGAAGATGGTCGCGGCCGGGGTGACGCGCAAGCGCCTGCCCGCCGGCAACGAGGTGATCTGCACGCTCGACGACCCCCGGGTGCCCGCGCTCGCCGCGAAGCTGGGCAACACGCGCAGCGCCGCCGCCCTCGACCTGTGGGGGGACCGGCTGGACGGCGCCGTCGTCGCGATCGGGAACGCGCCGACCGCGCTGTTCCGGCTGCTGGAGCTGGTCGCGGCGGGCGCGCCCCGGCCCGCCTGCGTGCTGGGGATCCCGGTCGGCTTCATCGGCGCCGCCGAGTCCAAGGTCGCGCTCGCCGAGTCCGACCTGCCGCACGTCGTCGTGCACGGGCGGCGCGGCGGCAGCGCCATGACCGCCGCCGCCATCAACGCCATCGCGAGTGAGGAAGAGTGATGACCGGACACCTGTACGGCGTGGGGCTCGGGCCCGGGGATCCGGAGCTGGTCACTCTGAAGGCGGCGCGGCTGATCGAGGGCGCCGACGTGGTCGTGTACCACTCGGCGCGGCACGGGCGCAGCATCGCGCGGTCGATCGCGGCGGCCCACCTGCGGGACGGGCAGATCGAGGAGCCGCTGATCTACCCGGTGACCACCGAGAGGGTCGGCGACTACCGGGGGACGCTGGAGGAGTTCTACGACCGGTGCGCCGAGCGGCTCGCCGAGCATCTGGACGCCGGGCGCTCGGTGGTCGTGCTGTGTGAGGGGGACCCGTTCTTCTACGGGTCCTACATGCATCTGCACAAGCGGCTGGCCTCGCGTTACCCGACCGAGGTCGTGCCGGGGGTGACGTCGGTGAGCGGGGCGTCGGCGGAGCTGGGGCGGCCGCTGGTCGAACGCGACGAGGTGCTGACGGTGCTGCCGGGGACGCTGCCGCCCGAGAAGCTGGCCGAACGGCTCGCCGCCACCGACTCGGCCGCCGTGCTGAAGCTGGGGCGGACGTTCGGGAACGTGCGCGAGGCCCTGGATCGGGCGGGGCGGCTGGACGACGCCTGGTACGTGGAGCGGGCGACGACCGACGAGCAGCGGATGCGGCCGCTGGCGGAGGTCGATCCGGAGAGCGTGCCGTACTTCTCGGTGGCGATCCTGCCCAGCCGGGTGCACGAGGAGACGCGGCGGGCGCTGCCGGAGCCGGTTCCGGCCGGGGAGCGGCGGGGCGAGGTCGTGGTGGTCGGGCTCGGGCCCGCCGGGCGCGAGTGGCTGACGCCGCAGGCGCAGGACGCGCTGGCCTCCGCCGACGACCTGATCGGGTATGGGCCGTACCTGGACCGCGTTCCGCCGAACCCGCGCCAGCGGCGGCACCCGTCCGGCAACACCGTGGAGGCCGAACGCGCCGCCCACGCCCTGGAGCTCGCCGAGCGGGGGCGGCGGGTCGCCGTCGTGTCGTCGGGCGATCCGGGCGTGTTCGCGATGGCGACGGCCGTGCTGGAGGTCGCCTCGGAGGAGCGCTGGCGGCACGTTCCGGTGCGGGTGCTGCCGGGGCTGACCGCCGCGCAGGCGGTCGCGTCCCGGATCGGCGCGCCGCTCGGCCACGACTACTGCGTGATCTCGCTGTCGGACCGGCTCAAGCCGTGGGAGGTGATCGCCGACCGGCTCGCGGCGGCGGCCTCGGCCGATCTGGCGATCGCGGTCTACAACCCGGCGTCCAGGACCCGGCGGCACCAGGTCGCCGAGGCCCGCGACCTGCTGCTCAAGCACCGTTCGCCCGACACGCCCGTGGTGATCGGGCGCGACGTGGGCGGGCCGGAGGAGAGCGTGCGGGTCGTGCGGCTGGCCGAGCTGGACCCGGCGGACGTGGACATGCGCTGCCTGCTGGTGATCGGCTCCTCGCAGACCCGGGTCGCCGAGCGCGGCGACGGCTCCCGGATCGTGTTCACGCCGCGCCGCTACCCGGCGTGACGCGACAGCCAGTCCAGGGCCTGGTCCACCGTTCCCACCGGCGCGACGCCGGGCGGGAGCGGTGGGCGGTCCACCATCACCACCGGGACGCCCAGCTCGCGGGCGGCGGTGAGCTTGGCCTCGGTCATCGGGCTGCCGCTGTCCTTGGTGACCAGGCAGTCGACGGCGTGCTCGCGCAGCAGCGCCCGTTCCTCGTCGAGGGTGAACGGGCCGCGCGCCAGCACCGTCGCGTGGCGCGGCGGCAGCGGCGGCTCGGGCGGGTCGACCGAGCGGATCAGGAACCAGCGCCGGTCGTCGCCGGCGAACGGCGCCAGGTCCTTGCGGCCGGTGGTCAGGAAGACGCGTTCGCCGGGCAGGTCCGCGGCGGCGGCCGCCAGGGTGGGGACGCGCCGCCAGTCGTCGCCGGGCCGTTCGGTCCAGCCGGGGCGGCGCAGCACCAGCAGCGGCAGGCCGGCGCGTTCGGCGGCCCGCACGGCCGAGTCGGTCATCACGGCGGCGAACGGGTGGGTGGCGTCCACCACCGCGTCGATCCGTTCGGCGCGCAGCCACGCGGCCAGGCCGTCCGGGCCGCCGAACCCGCCGACGCGGGTGCGGCCCTCGGGCAGCAGGGGCGCGGCGGTGCGGCCCGCCAGCGAGCTGACGACGTCGAAGGCGGGGTCGGCGTGCAGGCGTCCGGCGAGGTCGCGGGCCTCGCCGGTGCCGCCCAGCAGCAGGATGCGTCGGGTCACACTGGAAGACTAGGAGGGTGAGCGAACTCCGTTACGGCTGGACCACCGGCGCGTGCGCGACGGCCGCGACGAAGGCGGCCCACGCGGCGCTGCTGGGCGGCGAGTTCCCCGACCCCGTCGAGATCGTGCTGCCGAGGGGGCAGCGGCCCGCGTTCGCGCTGGCCGTGGAGGAGCGCGGCGACGGGTTCGCGATGGCGGGGATCGTCAAGGACGCGGGCGACGACCCCGACGTCACGCACGGCGCGCTGGTCCGGTCCACGGTGCGGCCGGGGCCGCCGGGCGGCGGGGTGACGTTCCGGGCGGGGCCGGGCGTGGGGACGGTGACCAAGCCGGGGCTGCCGCTGGACGTCGGGGAGCCCGCCATCAACCCGGTGCCGCGCCGGATGATGCGCGAGGTGCTGGGCGACGCCGACGTCATCGTGGAGATCTCGGTGGACGGCGGCGAGGAGCTGGCGCGCCGGACGTGGAACCCGCGGCTCGGGATCCTCGGCGGGCTGTCGATCCTGGGGACGACGGGGATCGTCGTCCCGTACTCGTGCTCGGCGTGGATCGACAGCATCCGGCGGGGCGTCGACGTGGCGCGGGCGGCGGGGTACACGCACGTCGCGGGCGCCACGGGCAGCACCTCGGAGAAGGTCGCCGCCGAGCTGTACGGGCTGCCGGAGGACGCGTTGCTGGACATGGGCGACTTCGCGGGCGCGGTGCTGAAATACCTGCGGCGGCATCCGGTTCCCCGGCTCACCATCGCGGGCGGGATCGGCAAGCTCGCCAAGCTCGCGAACGGGCACCTGGACCTGCATTCCAAGCGTTCGCAGGTGGACTTCGAGGCGCTGGCCGCGCTGGTGGACGATCCGGAGACCGCCGAGCGGGTCCGGGGCGCGAACACGGCGCTCGACGCGCTGCGGATCTGCCAGGCGGCGGGCCATCCGCTGGGCGACCTGGTGGCGGCCCGCGCCCGCGAGGTGGCGCTGGAGACGCTGCGCGGCGCGCCCGTCGCGGTGGACGTCGTGGTCATCGATCGCGCGGGGACCATCGTCGGCCGAGCCGGGTGACCAGCGGCGCCGCCGCCAGGAGGCCCGCCGCGGCCGCCAGGAGCCGGAAGCCGCCGAACGCCAGGACCGCCGTGCAGGCCAGGGACGCGACGGCGGCCAGGCCCCAGACCGCCGCGTCCACCGCGCCCTCCAGGCTCGCGCGGCCGACGGCCGGGAGGTCGCGGGCCAGCCGGGTGCTGCCGCCGATGAAGCACAGGTTCCAGCCGTACCCGAGCAGGAACATCGCCGCCGCCTGGAACGGGGCGCCGCCGGGGCCCGCCCCGGCCAGCGCGCTCGCCGCCAGGAGCGTCGCCAGGCCCGCCGAGGCCACGCGGTCCGCGCCGTACCGGTCGGTGAGGCGGCCGGTGAGCGGGGACAGGGCGAACATGCCCAGGGTGTGCGCCGACAGCACCGTCCCGATCGGGGCGAGGCCGTGGCCGTGCAGGTGCATCTGGAGGGGGACGGCGGTCATCACGGCGACCATGACGACCTGCGCGGTCGCCATCGTCACGAACGCCGACCGGGCGGCCGGGGAGCGGGTCAGGTCGCGCGGGCGCGGGACGGGAGGCCGCTCGGGCCCGCCGGTGACGGCCGTGGCGACGGCCGCGGCGGCGACCGCGCACACCGCCGCCGCCAGCAGGAACGGGCCGGTGTGCGCCGAGAGCCCGGCGGACTCCGCCAGATCGCCGGAGGGGGACAGCAGCAGCGGCCCGCCCACCGCGCCGACCGTCGCCGCCCACACCACCAGGCCGATGGCGAAGCCGCGGCGGTGCGGCGGGTGGAGCCCGGCGACCGCGTAGCGGGACAGCTGCGCGCTCGCGTTGCCGAGGCCGAGCAGCAGCATCCCCAGGCAGAGCGCCGGGACGTCGTGCCGGGCGGTCGCCCAGACCGCCAGGGCGGCCCCGGCGGTGGCGGCGAGGTAGCCGAGCGGCAGACCGCGGCGGCGGCCGACCAGCAGCGCGCCGACGCCGGTGCCGACGATGCCCGCCGTGACGGGCAGGCCGCCCCGGGCCGGGCCGAGGTGGTCGGTGGCGACCAGGGTGCCGGTCGCCGAGGTGACGGCCATGGCCGCGTTCATCATCGCCGTCCCGGCGCAGAGCGCCGCCGTGTCCCGTCGCTGTCGCACGCGTTCAACGCTAGGGAGGCCGCCCGCGGCGTTGAAGGCGGAAGGCAAGGCGTTGGAGGCTGGTCCCCTGGCGTTCGCAAGGTCGAGGGCGGGGAGGACTTCATGATCGATGGAGAGCTGGATCCGACCGACTGGCGCATCCTGGACGAGCTGCAGCGCGACGGCCGCCTGTCGTTCAACCGGCTCGCCCGCCGGGTGAACCTGTCGCCGCCCGCCGTGGCCGAACGCGTCCGGCGGCTGGAGGAGGCCGGGGTGATCACCGGCTACCGGGCCGTGGTGGACCCGGCGCGGGCGGGGCTGCCGCTGACGGCGTTCGTGCGGATGCGCTGCTCGCTGGGCCGCTGCCTGCTGCGCACGACGACCGCCGAGGACTATCCCGAGGTGACCGAGGTGCACAAGCTCAGCGGCGGGTCCTGCACGATGCTGAAGGCGCGGGTGGCGTCGATGCGGCATCTGGAGGGGCTGCTGGAACGCCTCGGCGAGCACGGCGAGATGCACTCGTCGGTGGTGCTGTCCACCCAGTACGAGGGCCGTCCCGTCGAGCCCCCGCCGGCCGGGGCCCGCCCGGTCACCGCCGCCGAGGGCTGGTCCCGCCGGGACGGTCCGGGGGCCCGCTGACGGCCCGGCCCGCCGACAGCGTCAGGCGGACCATGGGCAGCGTGGTCACCGGCGCCCCGGTCGCCCTCTCGATGACGGCGCGCAGGTTCCGCCAGGCCCGGGGACGGGCGCGGGCGTAGCGGCGCAGGGTCTCGGCGGACTCCTGCTCCGGCATCGGGACCGCCCGGGCGGGGACGCCGCGGCGGAGGCCGGTGGAGACGCGGACGTCGGGGTCCGCCAGGACGTTGCGGTACCACTGGGAGCGCTCGCCGAAGCCGGAGACGACCACGTACGTGTCGGGGGCCGGGCGGTCCACGACCTCCAGCACCACGTGACGCCGGGCGCCGGTGACGCGGCCGGTGTGCTCCAGCATCAGCAGGCGGGCGCCGAACACCGCCCCCAGCCCGGCCCGGTACAGGTGGATCGGGGCCCGCGCGAGCCGCCGCGTGCGCAGGGCCCGGGCGGCCAGCGCGGCGGGCCCGCCGGTCAGATCCATCCCTCCTGCCAGGCGTGGTGGGCGGCCGCGTGGCGGGTGGGGGCGTTGAGCTTGGCCATCGCGGAGGACAGGTAGTTGCGGACGGTGCCGGGGGCCAGGTGGACCTGGGCGGCGATCTCGTTGACGGACGCCCCGGTGCGGGTGGCGCGCAGGATGTCGAGCTCGCGGGCCGTCAGCGGGCAGGCGTCCTCGGTAAGGGCGGAGGCGGCGATGTCGGGGTCCACGTAGCGGCGGCCCGCCGCGATGTCGCGGATGATCTCGGCGAGGCGGGCGGCCGGGGTCGTCTTGGCGACGAAGCCGCTCGCGCCCGCCGCCAGGGCGCGGCGCAGGACGCCGGGGCGCGCGTGCCGGGTGACGATGACCACCTTGGTGGGCAGGTCGGCGCGGATCTCCTCGGCGGCGCGCAGGCCGTCGGCCGGGGGCATCTCCAGGTCGAGGACCGCGATGTCGGGGCGGTGCTCGCGGGCCAGGCGGACCGCGTCGGTGGAGGTGGCGGCCTCGGCGACGACCTCCAGGTCGGGTTCCAGGGCGAGCAGCGACGCCAGGGCGCTGCGCAGCAGGTCCTCGTCGTCGGCGATGAGCAGGCGGATCATGTCGGCTCCGTGGGGACAACGGCCGTCACCGTGAACCGGTCGTCGGTCCGCTCCCAGGTCAGGGTGCCTCCGGCGGCGCGGAGGCGGTCGGCGAGGGTGGTCAGGCCCGTTCCGTCCGAGGCGGTGCCCGGGGCGGCGTCCGGGGTGGCGGCGCCGTCGTTGGTGATGGTCAGGCGGGCCTCGGCGGCGGTGACCGCGTAGGCGATGCGGGCGTTGCGGGCGTGGCTGTGGCGGAGGATGTTGGTGACCGTCTCCCGCATCACCAGGCCGAGCAGGTGCCGGGCCGCGGGCGGCAGGTCGCCGGGGGACGGGTCGCCGGGGGACGGGTCGGTGCGGGCGTCGATGTCGGCGGCGGTCAGCACGCGGGTGGCGTTGGCGATCTCCTCGTCGAGGGTGGTGCGGCGGTAGCCCTGGACCAGGGCGCGGGTGTCCTGGAGGGCGGTGACGGCCAGGGTGTGGACCTCGGCCATCTCGGTGGCGGCGCGGGCCGGGTCGGCGGCGGCCAGACGCGCGGCCAGCTCGCTCTTGAGGGCGATCACCTGGAGGTGGTGGCCCTGGATGTCGTGCAGGTCGGCGGAGAAGCGGAGGCGTTCCTCCCGGACGGCCAGCTCCGCCGACAGGCGGCGGGCCACGTCCAGGCGGGCGGCGATGTCCCAGGCCCACAGCGGCCCGAGGACCGCCCACACGGTGAACGCCAGCAGCCCCACCGGGAACAGCGCCGCGTAGAGCGGGTCGTCACCGTGGGCCGGGGCCACCAGGGCGCCGGGGGCCGCGAAGACCGGCAGGGCGACGGCGAGCAGGACGGCGCGGCGGCGCAGCGGCAGGAACGCCGCCGCGACCGCCACCATCACCGCCGGGGCCAGCGCCCACCGCCCGTACTCCCGCGTGGACAGGGCGAGCGCCGCCAGGACGGCCGCGCCCGCGACCCCGACGGCCAGCCAGGGGACGGGCGGGCCACCGTCGTCGCCGATCCGGTGGCCGAGCAGGACCACGCTCGCCGCCGCCGTGGCGGCCAGGGCGGCCACGGCGACGGCGCGGGGCACCGGCGGCAGGTCCGGCAGCCACAGGGCCGTGATCAGGACCAGCAGGAACGCGGTCGTCCCCGGAACGGTCCACCACGTGTAACGGCGGAAGCCCGTCCAGCCCGTTCCGCTTTCGGCCGCGCCGTCGCTCATGGGGACATTGTGGGGCAGGAAGGGGCCCCGGTCGTGGACGCGTGACGGCTGTCATCGAAGAACGTGACATCCGCACGCCGGGGGGTGGGGCTTCGGCACTACGCGCGGCGTCCGCCGGAGCGCAGGCTGAGAGCGCGAAGACACCCCGCCCGAGTATGAGGGAGACCCGAGATGACACAGCCGACGGAGACGGCGCGCGGAGGCCGGATCGACGCGGTGAAGCGGCGCTGGCCCACCCTGGTGGCCTGCCTCCTCGCCCCCCTCATGGTCATGCCCGGCGACGACCCGGATCCGGGGGGCCAGGTGCGGGCCCTCGCCGAGGCGATGCTCATGCTGCCGCTGATCTACCTGATCGTGGCGAAGCTCGACCGCAGGCGCCTGACCTGGCCGGTGCTGTTCGGGGTCGCCGGCCTGTTCGTCGTGGCGAAGGCGCTGGACGTGGTCGCGCCGTCGGTCGTCCTCGGGGCGGTCGCGCTGGTCGTGCTGCTGTGGGGGATCGCCGGGGGGCGGTTGCGGCGCGGCGACGTGTTCACGACGCAGGCGGCCGGGCTGGTGGGGTTCGGGGCGCTGGTGCTGGCCGGGCTGGTCATGGACCCGGACGTGGGGCTCTACCTGGTGGCGGCGGGCTGGTTCCTGCACGGCGTCTGGGACTTCGCGCACATCCGGCTGCGGCGGACGGTGGCGTCGTCGTTCGCCGAGTGGTGCGGGATCGTGGACGTGCTGGTCGCCGTCGGGCTGATCGTGCTGCTGTAGGAACGCGGGCGGCCCGTCGCGGGAACGGGCCGCCCGGCGCCGTCACGGGCGCAGCAGGAGCTTGCCGACCGTCGCGCGGCCGCTGATGTCGCGGTGGGCGCGGGCGGCCTCGGCCAGCGGGTACTCGCCGTGGATCCGCAGGTGGAGGCGGTCCTCGGCGATCCAGGAGAGCAGGTCGCGGTAGCGGCTGAGGTACTCGTCCCGGTCGTCGGCGAAGTGGCGCAGCGTCGGGCGCGTCAGGAACAGCGAGCCCCCCTTGGACAGCCGCATCGGATCGACCGGCGGGACCGGCCCGCTGGAGCCGCCGAACAGCACCAGCGTCCCGCGCCGCCGCACCGCGTCCAGGGACCGGTCGAACGTCGCCCGCCCCACCCCGTCGTACACCGCGTGCACGCCCCGCCCGTCGGTGAGCTCGCGGGCCCGCGCGTCGAAGTCGTCGTAGCCGAGGACGTGGTCGGCCCCCGCCGCGCGCGAGATCTCCGCCTTCTCCGGCGTGGAGACCGTGGTGAGGACCGTCGCGCCGAGGATCTTGGCGATCTGGGTGAGCAGCAGCCCCGCGCCGCCCGCGCCCGCGTGGACCAGGACGGTGTCGCCGGGCCGGATCGCGTAGGAGTCGGTGGCCAGGTAGTGGGCGGTCAGGCCCTGGAGCGGGAGCGCGGCGGCCCGCGCGTCGGTCAGCGCGTCCGGAACGGGCAGCAGCCGGTCGGCCGGGGCGACCAGCCGCGCCGCGTAGGAGCCGGGGACGCCCTCCCAGGCGACCCGGTCGCCGGGCGCGACGCCGGTGACATCCGCGCCGACCGCGACGACCCGGCCGGAGCCCTCGGCGCCCGGCACCCACGGCAGCCGCTGCGGATAGGTGCCGTCGCGGCCGTAGACGTCCATGTAGTTGACCCCGGCGTAGGCGACGTCGAGGAGGACCTGCCCGGGACCGGGCGCGTCGGGGACGTCGATCTCGGCGGGCGTCAGGACGTCGGGCCCGCCGGTCTCGCGGACGACGATGGCGGTGGTGTTCATCGGTGCTGCTCCCGGTTGCGAAGGTGAAGGGTCTCGATGACGCGCTGGACGCGGAGCCCGGCGGCGAAGTCGGCCAGCGTCGTGGTCTCTCCCCGGACCGCGCGGGCGAACTCGGCGAGGCGCGCGCGTTCGTCGCCGTGCGGGCCGTCGTCGACCGGCACCGGCGTCCAGCCGTGCGCTCCGGCCGTCTCCAGGCGGCTCCAGCCGGTGATCCGGTACGACCGGCGGCTGCCGTACAGCGTCCACTCGTAGCTCTCGGGGACGGCCGCGACCTGCCCGGACAGCCGGACCGGAACATCGCCCGCCCGCAGCGTCGCGGCCGCGAAGCGTTCGGCGCCGGAGTAGTCGACCGCGGCGTCGGCCACGTCGAGCGGGCCCAGCAGGCGGTCGGTGAGGAACACGAAGTGGGAGGCGACCTCGCGCAGGAACCCGCCCTGCGCGGGCCCCGCGACCCACGCCGCGTCCCGCTGGAACGCCCGCGGCCACTCCGGGAACGCGAACCGCATCTCCACGCCGAGCACCTCCCCGGCCTCCCCGGCGCGCACGGCTGCCAGGACCTTCACGGCGGCGCGGCGGTCGGACAGGACGAAGTTCAGCGCGTTGGCGACGCCGGACGCCTCGGCCGCCGCGACCATCTCCGCGCCCTCGTCGAGGTCGACGGCCAGCGGCTTCTCGCAGAACACCGCCCGGCCCGCCTTCATCGCCCCGATCGCGTGGCGCGCGTGGGTCGCGGGCGGGGAGGCGATGTAGACGGCGTCGACGCCGTCGCCGGTCAGCGCCCTCTCGGGGGAGGCGGTGAACGCGAGGTGCGGATGCGCGGTACGGGAACGTTCCACCGCCGCCGGGGACGGGTCGGCGGCGAGGGCGACCTCGACGTCGGGGTGGTCGGCGGCGGCGTCGAGCATCGCGCGGCCCATCGCGCCCAGGCCGACGACGCCCAGGCGGATGCGCTGGTCGGTGTGCATGCGTCCAGGCTGGCGGCTTCCCAATCATCAGCACAAGCGATGATTTCTGAAGAATGGTTAAGTCAGGCTGTATCGTCGGGGTGTGCTCGACGTTCACCGGCTCATGGTGCTGCGGTCCGTGGTGGAGACCGGCTCGATCAAGGCCGCCGCCGTCCACCTCGGCTACACGCCCTCGGCCGTCAGCCAGCATGTGGCCGCGTTGCAACGGGAGACCGGGACGGCGTTGCTGGAGCGCCACGGGCGCGGGATCCGGCCGACGGCCGCCGGGCGGCTGCTGGCCGAGCACGCGCGCAGGGTGCAGGCCGACCTCGCCGCCGCCGAGACCGCGCTGAACGACCTGCGCCGGGGCGTGTCCGAACGGCTGGTCGTGCGGTACTTCTCCTCCGCCGGGGCCGCGCTGGTGCCCCCGGTCGTCGCGCGCTTCCGGAAGCGGTTCCCCGGCGTGCGGGTCGAGCTGCGCGTCGGGAAGGGGCTGGCGATGGCCGCCGACCCGGACGGCGCGGCCGACGCGGAGATCGTCCTGGCGGCCGACCTCGCCGGGATGCCGCCCGGGCTGCGGGCCGTTCCGCTGCTGGAGGACCCGTTCGTGGCGGTGCTGCCGCCGGACCACCCGCTGGCCGGGAACGCGACCGTGGAGCTGGGCGCGCTGCGCGGCGAGCCGTGGGTGGACAACGAGTGGCCGCCCGGCAACTGCCGCGAGGCGATGCTCCGGGGGTGCGGGGCGGCGGGCTTCACCCCCGACTTCGTGGTGGAGGCGCACGACTACGCGGCGGCGGTCGCGTTCGTCGCCGCCGGGCTCGGCGTGACGCTGGTGCCCGGCCTGGCGCTGCGGGCGATCTCCACCGAGGGCGTGGTGTGCCGCCCGGTCGAGCGCCCCACTCCCACCCGCCAGGTGTACGTCGTGGTCAAGGACCAGCCGCCGCGCCCGGAACTGGCGGCGTTCCTGGAGATCCTGCGAGAAATGGCCTGACGAGGACCGCAGCGGAGCGAGGATCTTCGTCAGGCGTTCTCGCCGGGGGGAGCGCCGGCTCAGGCGCGGCGGCGGGCCGCCGAGTACAGGTGGCTGTCGGTGAAGTTCTCGGCGGTGAGGACCCGGCCGACGACGATCACGGCGGTGCGGACGATGCCCGCCCGCTCCACCTGGTCCGCGATGTCGGCGAGGGTGCCGCGCAGGATCACCTCGTCGGGGCGGCTGGCGAACGCGACCACGGCGGCCGGGCAGTCGGCGCCGTAGTTCGGGACCAGCTCGGCGACCACCGCCCCGATGCGCTGCACGGCCAGGTGCAGCACGATCGTCGCCCGGGACCGGCCGAGGGTGGCCAGGTCCTCGCCGGGCGGCATGGGGGTCGCGCGGGCCGAGGTGCGGGTGAGGATCACCGACTGGGCGACCTCGGGGACGGTCAGCTCGCGGTTGAGGGAGGCCGCGGCGGCGGCGAACGCGGGGACGCCCGGCACCACGTCGTAGGGGACGCCCGCGGCGTCCAGGCGGCGCATCTGCTCGGCCATCGCGGAGAACACCGACGGGTCGCCGGAGTGCAGGCGGGCGACGTCGTGGCCGTCGGCGTGGGCCGCCACCATCTCGGCGACGATGTCGTCCAGGGTCATCTTCGCGGTGTTCACCAGGCGGGCGTCCGGCGGGCACCACGCCAGCATCTCCGGCGGGACGAGGCTGCCCGCGTACAGGCACACCGGGGACGCCGCGATCAGGTCCCGGCCGCGCACCGTGATCAGGTCGGGCGCGCCGGGGCCCGCGCCGACGAAGTGGACGGTCATCGCGCCGCCTCCCCCTTCACGGCCGTCCACGTGGTGACCGGCATCATCGTCCTCCATCCTGTGAAGCCGCCGACCGGGGCGGCGCGGGACACCTGGATCCGGGTCAGGTCGCCGCCGATCCGGGCCTGCCACTCGCCGACGAGGCGTTCGGTCTCCAGGGTGACGGCGTTGACGACGAGCCGGCCGCCGGGCCGCAGGGCCCGCCAGCACGTCTCCACCATGCCGGGGACGGTCGCGCCGCCCCCGACGAAGACCGCGTCGGGGGCGGGCAGGCCGCGCAGCGCCTCGGGGGCGCGGCCCTCCACCAGGCGCAGGCCGGGGACGCCGAGGGCGGCGGCGTTGGCGGTGACGCGGGCGGCGCGCTCGGGGCGGTGTTCGACCGCGACGGCGCGGCAGGAGGGGTGGGCGCGCATCCACTCGATGCCGATGCTGCCGCTGCCCGCGCCGACGTCCCACAGCAGCGCGCCGGGCGTGGGGGCGAGGCGGGCGAGGGTGAGGGCGCGGACCTCGCGCTTGGTGAGCTGCCCGTCGTGGTCGTAGGCGTCGTCGGGCAGGCCGGGGACGAGGGGGAGCGGGTCCCCGGCGCGGCAGTGGACGGCGACGATGTTGAGCGGGTCGACGGCGTCCGCGCCGCCGGGCGGGAGGGGGCCGACGCGTTCGTCGGGGGCGCCGAGGCGTTCCAGGACGGTGAGGTCGGCGGTGTGGCCGCGTTCGGCGAGCAGCGCGGCGACGCGGGTGGGGGTGGCGGCGTCGGCGCTGAGCACGAGGACGCGGCGGCCCGGCGCGAGGACCCGGTGCAGCGTCTCCAGCGGGCGGCCCACCGCGCTGACCACCTCGGTGTCCTCCAGCGGCCAGCCGAGCCGCGCGCAGGCCAGGGAGACCGAGGAGGGGTGCGGCAGCACGCGCAGGCGCTCGGGGCCGAGCAGGCGCGCGAGGGTGCCGCCGATGCCGTGGAACATGGGGTCGCCGCTGGCCAGGACGGCGATCCGCTGCCCGGCGTGCTCGTCGAACAGGCCGGGCAGGGCGGGCAGCATGGGCGACGGCCACGGGACGCGCCGCGCGGTGACCGCGCCGGGGAGCAGCGCGAGCTGGCGCGGCCCGCCGAAGACCACCTCGGCGTCGCGCAGCGCGCGGCGGGCGTCGTCGGCCAGGCCCGTCCAGCCGTCGGCCCCGATCCCGACCACGACGACGGGCGGTCCGTCCGGCGCGGGCCGGTCGGCGGACCCCCGTTCAGACATTGCCGAGGACCCGGGTGATCCGGATCTCCAGGACCACGCGCTCGGGATTCTCGCGCGGGGGCTTGTAGCGCTCGGCGTAGCGGGCCTCCGCCTCGGCGACCTCCGCGGGGGCGTCGCGGACCACGGCGCGGCCCTCCAGCGTGGACCAGCGGCGGCCGTCCACCTGGCACAGCGCCACCGGCAGGCCCTCGGGCCCGGCGGCGGCGACGTTGCGGGCCTTGCGGGACCCGCCCGAGGTGATCACGCGGGCGAGGCCGCGCGCGGGGTCCAGGGTCGCGCCGACCGGGGCGACGTGCGGGGTGCCGTCGGGGCGGAGCGTGGTGAGCGTGCAGATGTGGCGTTCCCGCCAGAACGCCAGCACGTCCGGGTCCGTCAGGCTCCGCCGGTGCCTGGTCTGCGACATTCCGCCCCCTCTATGGTCTGACCAGCAGGATCATCCCACAGCGGGGGGGTCGCCCCCGCGCCGTGCCGGGTCGCCTGCGGCGCGGGGGCGGCGGGGAGGGCGGTCAGGTGCGGAACGGTCCGGTGACGCAGTAGGTGATGCCGCCGGACGAGGAGCCGCTGGTGCCGCGCTGCGACGAGAAGTAGAGGCGGTTCCCGGCGGGGTTGAACGCCGGTCCGGTGATCTCCGAGCCGCTCTGCCCGTTGATCCGCAGGAACACCGAGATCCTGTCGTCCGGAGTGATCATGCAGATGTCCATGGTGCCGCCGTCCTCGGCGACGTACAGGTCGCCCGCGGTGGAGCCGGTGACGTTGTCGACACCGGTCAGCGGCGGCGTGCCGGGGCTGACCAGGCTGTCGTCGTAGGCGAGCTCGTAGGTGTTGGAAGCGAGGTCGACCTGCCAGACGCGGTTGTCGCCCTTGGTGGTGAACCACACGGTGTCGTCGGCGTAGTAGCAGCCCTCGCCCCCGTTGAAGCGCTTGGCGCCCGACACCTGGCTGCGGGTGGCGGTGGGGGAGCCGTCGGGGTCGGGCACGGTCGCCCAGGTGAAGGTCCCGGACGTGGCGCTGCCCGCCACCATGACCTGGAGCGTCCCGGACGACAGGTCGCCCCAGGTGTTCGGGACGAAGCGGTAGAAGCAGCCGTCGGACCGGTCCTCGGTCATGTAGATCGCCCTGCGCACCGGGTCGGCCGCCGCGGCCTCGTGGGTGAAGCGGCCCATCGCGGGCCGGGCGACCGCCGTCCCCCCGAACGGGTAGGTCTCCCACACGCGCCCCGTGCTGGTCTCCTCGCATGACAGCCAGGTGTTCCACGGGGTCTTGCCGCCCGCGCAGTTGGTGTTGGTGCCCGACAGGATCCGCCGGGCCTGCGTCACCTTCCCCGTGGCGTCGAAGCGGAGCATCGAGGCCCCGCCTCCGGCCGAGGCGCTGACCTCGGAGTTGGACACGTAGATCCATCCGGTGCCGTCGGCGAAGCACGCCCCGCCGTCGGGCGCGTCGTGCCAGACGTAGGAGGTGCCGGGCACGGTCTGCCGCGACCGTGCGACGACCTGGCCGGTGAACCCGGCGGGGAGCTGGATGCCGTTGGCGTCGGCGGGCTGGAGGGGGCCGTAGGGGCTGGGGGCGTTCTGCGCGGGGGCCGCCAGCGCGGCGCTCTGCCACAGGCTCCCGGTGAACGCGACGGCGGTGCCGCCGAGGACCGAGGCGCGCAGGAAGCTACGACGTTCCACTGCTGTCTCCTTGGGGGGATGAGACGTCGGGTTGCCGCGGCAGCGCTGCGATCGTAGGTACCTGTCATGAACATCCCCACCCGCTCCGCGTGAACGCCGCGTGTCCGGGACCGCTCCCGGACACGCGGGCCGGGCTCAGGCGCGGAACGGCCCGGTGACGCAGTAGGTGATGCCGCCGGTCCCGAGCCGGTCGCCGCTGGTGCCGCGCTGGGAGGAGAAGTAGAGGCGGTTCCCGGCGGGGTTGAACGCCGGTCCGGTGATCTCCGAGGAGCCCTGCCCGTTGATCCGCAGGAACACCGACACCTTGTCGTCGGGGGTGATCATGCAGATCTGCATGCTGCCGCCGTCCTCGGCGACGTACAGGTCGCCCGCGGTGGAGCCGGTGACGTTGTCCACGCCCTTCAGTGGCGCGGTGCCCGGGGACACCAGGTCGTCGTCGTAGGCCAGCTCGTAGGTGCCCGAGGCCAGGTTGACCTGCCAGACGCGGTTGTCGCCCTTGGTGGTGAACCACACGGTGTCGTCGGCGTAGTAACAGCCCTCGCCGCCGTCGAACCGCTTGGCGCCCGACACCTGGCTGCGCGTCGCGATGGGGAACCCGTCGGGGTCGGGCACGTTCGTCCAGGTGAAGGTCCCGGACGTGGCGCTGCCCGCCACCATGACCTGGAGCGTCCCGGACGACAGGTCGCCCCAGGTACTGGGGACGAAGCGGTAGAAGCAGCCGTCCCCCTTGTCCTCGGTGAGGTAGATCGCCCGGCGTACCGGGTCGGCGGCCGCCGCCTCGTGGGTGAAGCGGCCCATCGCGGGCCGGGCGACCGCCCTGCCGCCGAACGGGTAGGTCTCCCACACGCGTCCCAGGTCGGTCTCCTCGCATGACAGCCAGGTGTTCCACGGGGTCTTGCCGCCCGCGCAGTTGATGTTGGTGCCCGACAGGAGGCGCGAGGCCCCCGTCACCCGCCCGGCGGCGTCGAACCGGATCATCGAGGCGCCGCCGCCCAGCAGGGAGATCGTCTCGGAGTTGGACACGTAGATCCAGCCGGTGCCGTCGGCGAAACAGGCGCCGCCGTCGGGGGCGCTGTGCCAGCGGTAGGCCGTGCCGGGCACGGCCTGTCCCGACCGTGCGACGACCTGGCTGGTGAACCCGGCGGGCAGGTGGACGCCGTTGGCGTCGGCGGGCTGGAGGGGGCCGTAGGGGCTGGGGGCGTTCTGCGCGGGAGCGGCCAGTGCGGCGCCCTGCCACAGGCTTCCGGTGAAGGCGGCGGCCGTGCCGCCGAGGACCGAGGCGCGCAGGAAGCTACGACGTTCCACGGGTGCGTCTCCTTGGGGGGATGAGACCTTCGGTTGCCGCGGCGGCGCTGTGAACGTAGGTGCCCCCAGTGAACATCCGGGCTCGTTCCCTGTGAACACCAAATGTCCGACTTTCTGCCTCGGAGGGCGGAAAACCGGATGGCTTCGCGCGGGAGCGCCGGTCGCCGACGGCGCATACGGGCTCGACCCCGAGCGGATCCGGGCCACCGTCCACCCGGACGACGAGATCTGCGGCTACGCGCCGTGTCGTCGGCCGCGCCGGGTCGTCGCCGCGCACGAGGGGCGGATCGTCACGGTCGTGACGGCGCCGCCGGAGACGCTCGGCGAGGTCGAGGAGGCCTCCCACTTGCGGGCCCTGGACCGGCTGGTGGGCCTGCTGCGCACGTCCTGACCGATGTGGTGGGATTGGCCCTTTGATCAAGCTTTCGCGAGAGAAGAGGGCCGATGGGGAGTGTCGTTGTCATCGGGATGCTGATCCTGCTCATCCTGCTGGGGATGGCCGGGGCGTTGGTGGCCGTGGTCGCGCTGGCGACGCGGCGCCGGTAGCGGGCGGCTGTGCACGTCCTGTCCGATGTGATGGGATCGGGTGTCTGATCGAGCTTTTGCGAGAGAAGAGGGCCCATGCCGGGTATCGGGGTTTCCGAAGTGCTGATCCTGCTCGTCGTGCTCGGAGCGGTCGCCGCGCTGGTGGTCGCGATCACGCTGGCGACGCGGCGGCGCTAGGCCGTTCCGCCATGGACACCGCCACCGGCCTCGGGGAGTTCGCGCGCCGTTTCGCCGCGGAGTGGGCGACGCCGCTCACCGTGCGGGACGGGTTCACCGAGGAGGAGCTGGACGCCGCCGAGGCGCGGCTGGGCGTCCGGCTGCCCGGGGCGCTGCGGGAGGCGTACCGGCTGTTCGGGCGGCGCGCCGACCTGACGAGCAACCACGACACGCTGCTCGCCCCGTCCGAGCTGTACGTGCTCGACGGCGCGCTGGTCTTCCGGAGCGAGAACCAGGGGGCGGCGAACTGGGGCGTCCGGTCGGCCGACTCCGGGCTCGCGGACCCGGCGACGTTCGTCCGCGCGGACCTGGCCGACAAGTCCGCCGAGAGGTGGGAGCCGTGGCTCGGCGGCCTCACGCGGACCGTCCAGGAGATCCTGCTGTCGGAGGCCCTGCACGTGTCCGAGGACCTGTGCGACGGCCGCGACCTGGAAGAGGACGATGCGGAACGGCTGGAGCGCGCGTTCACCGCCCGCCCCGACCTCCCCGCCCCGTGGGGACGCTGGTTCACCGGCCCCGACCTGATGATCCGGGTGGAGGGCGACGACTGGCTGTCGGTCCGCGCGAGGACCGGGGAGGCGCTGGACCGCTTCCGCGACGACTTCGACGGCCACTGGGTCAACGCCTGACCGCTCAGCGGTCGGCCGCCCACGCCGCGTCCGGCGGTGGGGATCCGTGGGCGATGGCGTGCCGGACGATCCGGAACGCCTCGGCGAGCGGCACCGTGTCCGCGTCGGGGTACTCGTCGGCCTGCCCGTTCGCCAGGACGAAGCCGCCGCTCCGGCCCTCGGCCCCGGGCGATGTCGCGTGCCCGCCGGGATCGCCCGGCTCGTCGACCAGCATGACCATCGCGCGTTCCGCGTTGGTCACGAACGCCAGCGCCCTCCCGGCGGAGCTGTGGAGCCACGTCTCCAGCCGCCCCTCGGCGATCCTCGCCCGGATCCCGTGAACCGCGGTGTCGGGCGTCACGGACGCGGTGCCGTCGAAGCTCCAGGTCTCGGCCATGCCGAGATCATCCCAGCGGCGGGCGGCGACCGGTTCCGTCGGTGGGCGGGGTTAGGGTGCCGGCGTGAGGGGGTGGTCGGCGTGGTCACCGTGGAGGACGTGCGGCGGGTGGCGGCGGCGTTGCCGCGCACCTCGGAGCACCTGATACGCGACCGGGTGAAGTTCCGCGTCGGGAGCATCGTCTACGTGGCGTTCTCGCGGGACGAGACGGTGATGGGGTTCGCGTTCCCCAAGGAGGAACGCGACGGCCTCATCACCGAACGCCCCGACGTCTTCCACCTGCCCCGCCCGTCCGACCAGCGCTTCAACTGGGTGAACGCCTGGACGGCCGCGCTCGACGAGGACGAGATGCGCGAGCTGGTCGTGGACGCCTGGCGCATGGTGGTGCCCAAGTTCCTGCACGATCACCCCGCGACGCTGCTCACCCGCGACGAGTGACCCGGCCCGCGGTGAGGACCAGGCCGAGGGCGGCGCGGACGGCGGGGGAGGCGGTCGGCAGCGCGAACGCGCCGCGCGGCCTTGGTGGCGGTCGCGGCGCCGACGTCGGTGGCCTCCTCCGGGCGGCGCCGGGTCTTACCGCCCGTGCCCGCCGTCGGCAGCGCCGGCGGCGGGCACGCCCCGCCCCGGACAGGACGGTCGAGTCGGCGGTGAAGGGGAGGCGACCGGCGCCGGGTCCGGTCAGGGGGTCAGGGGCTCCTGGAGTTCGGTGACCCACTCCGACATCGGGCCGCAGGCGTTCAGGTACAGCTCGCGGGACGGGCCGGCGGTGCGGCGGTCGTTGTCGGCGATCCAGCGGGCGAGGGCCTGGTGGGTGGGGGACACGTCGTCCATGTCGCCGCGGTGGACGATCGTCGCGGCCTCGGCGACGGCGGGCAGGTCCACGACCGCGAAGTCGCGGGCGCGGTCCGGGTCGGCGTTGACCGTGGCCCCGGCGTGCACGGTGACGGTGCCGTCCTCCCGCTGGTCGTAGTAGGCGATGCTCGGCCCGGCGGGGGTGATCCCGGCCGCTTCGAGCCGCCGGAACAGCTCCTCGTACAGCGGGCGGATGACGGGGCTGATCTCCTCGGGGGCGAAGCCGCCCGCGGTGGCGGTCAGCTCCGCCACGCGGACGGCGGGCAGTGACTTGATCACGATGTCGTCGGCGGGCATGTGCCCCTCGCTCTCGATCAGTCGGAGCCGTGCCTCGACCCGGGTCAGGCGGGCGGTCTCGGCGGCCAGCCGCTGGTGCAGCTCGGCCTGGCGGAGGCGGAGCATGCCGCGCAGTTCCTCGGCGGTGACCTTGTCGTCGAGGATGTCGCGGACCTGCTCCAGCGTGAAGCCGAGGTCCTTCAGGGCGAGCACGCGGTTCAGCCGGGTCAGCTGGGCGGCCTCGTAGTACCGGTAGCCGGTGGCGGGGTCGACGCGGGCCGGGCGCAGCAGCCCGAGCGCGTCGTAGTGCCGCAGCATCCGGACCGACACCTGGCCGTGCCGGGCGAAGTCTCCGATGGTGAACATGATGGATCCAGAGGTACGAGCTGACACCGTGTCAGGGTCAAGCGGCCGTGCCAGAGTCGGGGAATGGTGGACGACTCGACGCTACTCGGGCGGATGCGGACGGGCACGGCGGTGCTGGGGGACGTGCAGCGGCTCCCCGGCTACAGCCTGCTGATCTACGAGGGGGAGGCCGGGCAGCTCAACGACCTGCCGCAGCCGGAGCGGGTCGCGTTCCTGGCGGACCTGGCGCTGCTCGGGGAGGCGGTGAAGCGGGCCTGCTCGGCGCTGGACCCGGAGTTCTGGCGGATCAACTACAGCGTCTACGGGAACTCGTGGGAGCACCTGCACGGGCACGTGTTCGCGCGGTACCGGTGGGAGGAGGAGACGCTGCGGCACGGGCCGGTGTGGAGGTATCCCGACCTGCGGGACGAGCGGTACGCGCTGGGGGAGCGGCACGCGGCGCTGCGGGCGGCGGTCGCGGCGGCGCTGGCCGAGGTGGTGGCCGAGGACGCGGGAGGGCCCGGGTGAGAGGGCCGGGGTGAAGAGGTCACGGCGGCCGGTGCGCACCCCCGACCGGTCCGCCGCGACCTCCTTCCCCCCGCCCGATGCGTGGGGTCGATCAGCTGGCGTCCGGGACGGCCTTGATCCGTCCCGCCCCCGATGGACCGTGCGGAACGTCCCCACAGGGTGCGATGAAGCTAACCGCGTTACCCGGCCGTAGGTTGCCCGAACGGCGGGCGGCGTCGGCGAGCGGTCGGACCGTTGCGATGAGCGGAAGGTGAGGATAGGTGAACGGTGCGTGACGGCCGTCGAGGGGGCGCGGCACGTCGGACATGGTCGATTCTCCGGGGCGGGTCGCACTACGGTGTGGCTGCCACTCGAAACGTTTGGGGCGATATGAACGGGTTCTTTGTCGGGCGTTCGCTGGCGGAACTGGGTGCCGGGCTGCGGTCCGGGCGGTGGTCGGCGCTGTTCCTGGTGGAACGGGCGCTGGCGTCGATCGACCCCGGACTGAACGCGTTCTCGCACGTGGACGCCGAGGGCGCGCGGGCGGCGGCGCGGCGGGCCGACGAGGAGGCGGGGCGGGGCGCCTGGCGCGGGCCGCTGCACGGCGTCCCGGTCGCGGTGAAGGACCTGATCGACGTGGCGGGCCTGCCGTGCGGGATGGGTTCGGCGCACTTCGCCGGGAACGTTCCCGAGCGGGACGCCGCGTGCGTGCGGCTGCTCCGCGCGGCGGGAGCGGTGATCGTGGGGATGACGGTCACGCACGAGTTCGCCTACGGGTCCACCGGGGACGTCTCGGTGAACGGGCCGGTCCGCAACCCGCACGACCGTTCGCGCATGTCGGGCGGGTCGAGCGCGGGCAGCGCGGCGGCGGTGGCGTCGGGCGCGGTGCCGCTGGCGCTGGGGACCGACACCGGCGGCTCGGTGCGGATCCCGGCGGCGCTGTGCGGGGTGGCGGGGTTCAAGCCCCCGCACGGGGCCCTGCCCGTGGACGGGGTGTTCCCGCTGTCGGTGTCGCTGGACCACGTCGGGGTGCTGGCGGGGAGCGCGGAGGACTGCCGGACCGCCTACCGCGCGCTCCGCGACGCGCCGGAAGCGGACGCGCCGGTCGGGGACGGCCCGCGGATGGCCTGGGTGGAGGGGGCGCCGGTGGACGCGCGGGTCGAGGGCGTGGTGCGGGCCCCGTTCAAGGGGCTGGCCGTCGAGCGGCTCGACCTGGCGGCGATGTGGCGGACGTTCGTGGCGATCCAGAGCGCCGAGGTCGCCGACGTCCACGTGGAACGGGCCGAGCGCGCCCCCGAGCTGTACCAGCCGGAGGTGCTGGGCCGCGTCCGGACGGCGGCGGAGGCGCCCGCCTGGCGTTACCTGCGGGCGCTGCGGGAGCGGGAGGCGTTCGCCGCCGAGGTCGCCGCGCTGCTGGAGCGCCACGACGTGCTCGTGATGCCCGCGGCGGCGATCCCCGCGCCGCCGGTCGGGGAGCGGGAGGGGCCGTTCGGGCCGGTCCCGCCGACGTTGATCTCGTGGACCTGCCCGTGGAACCTGCTGGGCCTGCCCGCGCTGAGCGTCCCGGCCGGAACGGTGGACGGCCTGCCGGTCGGCGTCCAGTTCGTGACGCGGGCGGGCGCGGAGGAGGCGCTGTTCACCGCGGCGCGGACGGTCCGCCGGGACTGACCGCCTCGGCGAGGGCCGCGGTGACCAGGGAGGGCGGCAGGTCCAGGCGGGCCGCCAGGCGGGCCACGTGGCGGGCGTACTCCGGTGGTCGGGTCGCGGCGATCAGGGGGACGGCCGTGCGGAGCGCGGCCAGGCGCCGTTCCGGGGTGTCGGCCGGGCCGTCCAGGGCGCGGTCGATGACCAGGTCGGTGAGCGGGACCGTGTCGGCCAGCGCCGCGCGGACCGCGGGGCGGCCGTGCGCCGCCAGCACGGCCGCCGGGTCCCGGCCGGGCGGCAGCAGCACCGCGTCGGCCGGGAGGTGGCGCAGGACCTCCCAGGCGCGGCGGGTGGCCGCGTGGCCCGCCGGGTCGCCGTCCAGCGCCAGCAGCACGCCCGTCGCCGCCAGGTCCGCCGCCGTCGCGTCCAGGGCCTCCACCTGGGCACGCGTCAGGGTCAGGCCGCACGTCGCCACCGCCGCGTGGTCGCGGGAGGAGGCGTTCACCGCGATCGCGTCGAGCGGGCCCTCCACCAGGACCGGGCGGGCGCCGCGGGCCAGGCGGTCGCGGGTCTCGTGCAGGCCGTACAGCAGCTCGCCCTTGTGGAAGAGCGGGGTGTCGGGGGTGTTGAGGTACTTGGGGCCGGAGGCGCGGTCGGAGCGGCGGCCGATGAAGCCCGCGATCGTCCCGTCCGCCGCGCGGATCGCGAACATCATCCGGTCGCGGAACGCGTCGTACAGCCGCCCCGAGCGGCCCCGGCGGGCCAGGCCGGTCGCGACGAGCGCGTCCTCGGGGTGGCCCGCCGCGCGCAGGTGGTCGGTGAGGGCGCGGCCGCCGGGCGGGGCGTGGCCGATCTGCCAGCGGCGCTGCACCGTCCGGGAGAACCCCCGGTCCACCAGGTAGGACGGCACCCAGCTCGCGGCCAGGCGCGTCCGGAAGAACACGTGCGCGGCCGCCAGCACGTCGCCGGACGGGTCGGTGGCGTGGGCGTGCAGGACGCCGGTGAGGCGCAGGACGCGGTCGCCGAACGCCGCGTTCGCCCACGGCACGGCGGGCGGGAAGGCGAGGGTCGGCGGCGTCAGGCCGAGCCGGGTCATGACCAGGTGGGCGACCGAGTCGGCCTCGACCCGGCGCGGTCCGTGGCATCCCGCGCCGGGCGGGTCCAGCGGGTCGCCGCGCAGCGCGTGGACGAGCTGGTGCAGCAGCGCGGCCAGGTCGCCCGAGGGCAGGGGCGCGTGGGGGAAGCGGCGGGCGGCCAGCGCCGCCAGGCGGTCGCGGGCCCGCGCGGCGTCGGCCGGGCGGGGCGTGGGCGGCGGCAGGCCCGCGGTCTGGGACAGGTCGAACACCGAGACGGGCGTGTCGGGGGCCGCGATGATCCGCAGGCCCTTCTCGCCCCGGCGGACCTGGCGGCCCGCCGTCTGCCACTCCTCGTAGGAGCGCACGTCGGTGGCCGCCCGCCACTGCGCGGCGATCAGCAGCGTGTTGGTGAAGCCGAACCGGCCGAACCGCGCGGCCTTGTCCAGCCACCACGTCCACGGCAGCGTCCCGTCGCGCAGCCGCGCCAGCTCGTGCGCGGCGACGTCGCGCAGCACCGCCGTCTCGGTAGGGATGACACCGGGCATGCCGGACTCCTCGCCGTCGTCACGGTCGGGGAAGCCGGGACTCGCATTTCCGTCATACCCCCACAGAGGGGATTTCAGAGGTACAGGCCGAGAAGTTCCTGGGGGAGTTCCGGGAGCGGCGGCAGGTCCTCGGCACGCAGGGTGACCAGGTCCTTCCTCGTCACGCGGGGCTCGCGGCCCGCGCGGCGGGCGGCGCGGTCGGCGGAGGCGACGCGTTCGGACTGGTTGGCGATCGCGACGTCCAGCAGGTTGCGCATCAGACGGCCGTTGCCGAACGACGGCCCGCGCGGCACCCGCCGCAGCATCCCCGCCAGCGCCTCGGGCAGGTTCTCGCCCAGCCCGAACCCCGCCTCGGCGGCCAGCTTGGCGAAGACCTCCAGCAGCTC
This sequence comes from Actinomadura kijaniata NBRC 14229, assembly GCF_001552175.1. Lineage (GTDB taxonomy): Bacteria > Actinomycetota > Actinomycetes > Streptosporangiales > Streptosporangiaceae > Spirillospora > Spirillospora kijaniata. The sequence continues at coordinate 3,913 of NZ_BCQR01000113.1, read as the reverse complement.
CTCGTCGGTGTAGTCGGGGAAGTGCAGCTGCTTGGGGAACCGCGACTCCAGGCCCGGGTTGGCGGCCAGGAACGACGCCATCTCGCGCTGGTACCCGGCGACGATGACGATCAGGTCGTCGCGGTGGTCCTCCATCATCTTGACCAGCTCGGCGATGGCCTCGTGCCCGTAGTCGTCCTTGTGCGGGGACTGCGTGAGCGTGTACGCCTCGTCGATGAACAGGACGCCGCCGAGGGCGCGTTCCACCAGGCGGCGGGTGCGCGGCGCGGTCTGGCCGATGTACTCGCCGACCAGGTGCGCGCGGGTCGCCTCCACCAGATGGCCCGACGACAGCACGCCCAGCTTCTTGTAGATGCGGCCGACCAGGCGCGCCACCATCGTCTTGCCGGTGCCGGGGTTGCCGGTGAACACCATGTGCCGCGTCGGGACGCTCACCCGCACGCCCGCCGCCGCGCGCATCCGGTCGGCGCGGGTGCCCGCCACCAGCAGGGAGATCTCCTGCTTGACGGTGTGCAGGCCGGTGAGGTCGGCCAGCTCGGTGAGCGGGTTGCCGGGGTGCCCGGCGGTGTCGAGGGTCTCGGGGATGTCGGGCTTGCGGACCAGGTCCCCGGCGAGGCCCGCCAGCACCAGGTCGGCCAGGTGGGCGGCCAGCCGGGCGTTGCGCAGCGACTGGAGCGGAGGGGTCGCCGCCAGCAGCTCGCCCGCCGCCGCGAGGGCCTGGCGGGTCGCGCGGACGTCGCGCGCGGCCAGCTCGCGGCGGAACAGCTCGGCGTGCTCCGCGGCGGTGAACGGCCGGGTGCGCGCGACCCGGAACCTGAGCGGGAGCGCCGGGTCCACCTCGCGGATGCGGGTGTCGCCGTCGGCGTCGCACAGGGCCACGACGTTGAGGTCGGGGTGGACGGAGAGGAGCTGGCGGAGCTCGCGGGCGAGGGCCTCGCCGTTGCCGGGGTCGGTGACGATCGCGTCGAGGCCCTCGATGACGAGCAGGCGCTCGGCGGCGCAGTCCCGGGCGTCGGCGTGCAGCCGGGCGACGGCGTCGGTGAGGCGCTGCCCCGCGAACAGGTTGTCGGTGACCCACAGGGGGTCGCGGGGCAGGGGGAGGGACCTGGCGAGCTCCTGGGCGGCGTCGCGTTTGCCGGTGCCGTCGGGACCGGCGACCAGCAGCCGGACCGGACCCCGGGCGCCGGCGGCCTCCGCCAGGGCCGCGACCAGCTCCGGCTGGCCGACCAGCGAGGTCTCCAGTGCGGGCCGGAGCTCGCCGGCCTCCTTCCGGGCCTCGGGGACCCGCAGCCGCGCGGTGAGCGGGTTGACGACCCGGCGGCGCGGCGCGAACATCCGGCGCAGGTCCGTCTGGAACAGCGCGACCGGCAGGTACTCGTTCTTCGGGAACCACGGCTCGCCGGGCAGCCCCTGCACGATCGCGGTGAACCGCATCGCCATGTCCAGCCACGCCCGGCACGCGTCGGCCTCACCCTCCAGCAGCGCCCGCAGCAGCCAGGACCGCGTCTCCTCCTGCCACGGCCCGGCCTTGAACTCGCGCCGGTCTCCCGGGAACCGCGCCGCCACCTCCCGGTAGCGCTCCTCGCCCAGCGCGACCATCAGCTCGGCCGGGACGTGCTCCATCTCGGCCTGGAGCAGCAGCCGCGACAGGTGCCGGTCGAGCGCCTCGTCGCGCGGGGCGGCGGCGGTGAGCCGTTCGCGGGCGGCGAGCAGCCCCGCGCACACCCACTCCAGGTACCCGACGGGCCCGAGCAGCTCCGGGACGGCCGCGAGGACCTCCTCGTCGGCGTGCCGGGCCCACAGCTCCAGCAGGTCGGCCTTGGGGAGGTCGACGTCACAGGGCGGGGGCTCGTCGTACAGCCGCAGCAGCGCCCGCCGCCGTCCCTCCAGCGGCTCGATGCCCTCCAGCGCGCCCAGGCAGTCACGGGCGAGCTCGATGGCGAGCTTGCGGTCGGGGGCCTCCAGCAGCCAGTCCCCCGGCGGCCGCCACCGCCCGCCCGGGGCCTCCCACAGGGTCATGCGGTCGCTGAGCCGCGGCGGCTTGGCCAGATGGGGGCCGAGGAGCCGCTCCGACAGCTGGCACCGCGACCCGCCCTTGATCGCGCCGCCCCCCGGCAGGAACGCCAGGATGCCCATCACCTCGGCCAGCACGAGCGAGGCGGGCAGCCGCAGCAGCATGTGCTGCTCGGTGGTCAGCCCGGCCCCGCGCGGGTCGGCGGCGAGCGCGTCGACGCGTTCGGCGACCGTCTCCAACAGCCCGTCAGGAACCCGCCACGGTCCGTGGGCGTACACGTCCAGGACCGGTTCGTCGGTGAGCAGCAGTTCCAGATGCTCAGGCAGCCGCAACGCGTCCCCCCAAAAGCGATCAAAACAGAATGCCAAGCCTACGGTCGCCCCCGACCACCCGTGGCCCGCTCCGCCCAGCAGCGTAGGGGGTGACGATCCCGGATGTCCGATGTGCCGGGAAGGTGGTCAGGAGAGGCAGCCCCGGCAGGAGCGGAGGGCGGTGACGGCGGCCCGCAGGAGCTCGGTCGCGGGCCGGCGGGCCGCGGCGTCGGTGACGGGCCGGGCGGTCCCGGCGTCGGGCAGCCCGAGCCCGTCGAGCCGGACGGTGCGGCCGCCGTACTCGGCCTTGACGATCGCGTTGTCCAGGCGGGCCACCGCCGTCGCCGTCCCGGTGGGCCCGAGACCCATGCCCTTGCTCAGCTCGTACCCGGTGAACGCGGCGTGGCCCACGCCGGTCAGGTCCTGGACCGGGCCGTGCTCGACCTCGGCGACCTCGAAGCGGCGGTCCGGGGCGCGGGCGCCGTCGCGCTGCTGGGCGAAGCGGCGGGTGGCCCAGGCGATGCCCGGCTCGCCGCTCTGCGGGCCCGCCAGGCTGATCTCGATCTTGGCGTCGCGGGTGGTCCGGACGGAGCCCTCGGTCCGGGTGGAGGACCACTCGCACACCCAGCCGGAGGATTCCAGGCCCGACTTGGGGGCGGCGTGCAGGGCCAGTCGTTCGGGGAGGCCGTCGGGGACCAGGGCGCAGGCGTCGTCGTTGAGGATCTTCTTGTAGGGGCCCGCCTCGGGGGAGGGGAGCTGCGCCCGGGGGGCCGGCGGGCGCTCCTTCCCGCGCCGGTCCTCCTGGTCGAGGCGCACGGCCGCCACCACCAGGGCCGCGCCCAGGGCCAGCAGGGTGAGGAGCGCCGCGGCCACCACGGCCGCGCGGCGGCGGTTCCGGGGGCGCTTCGGCCGTTCGTAGGCGGGGTCGCTCCAGGGCGATCGGCCCTGCTGCACGTGATCTCTCCTTGCTCGGGGATGCTCAGCGGCTCTTGTCGAGCGCCGCCAGGATCAGGCGGGCCGCCCTCTGCGCGCCGACGCGCGACCGGTCCTCGTCCCCGGTCTCGTAGCTGACCTCGGCGATGAGGTTGCTCCGCCGGAACACCACGAACGCGATCGGGCTCGTGTCGCGCTCGTAGTGGACGAACGCCTCGTCGCCCAGCCCGTTCAGCGGACGGACGGGATGGTGGACGGGCGCCGGCGTGATCTCCCGGTACTCCTGGAAGAACTGGTCGTGCGCGGCGGGCACGGACGAGACGACCCGCAACTCCGTCCTCAGCGTCCGCCCGCCGCCACCGCCGGGCATCCAGGCGCAGGACTGGGTCCGGGGACCGTCGCGGCCCGGATGGGAGGAGGGCTCCGGCACCAGCGTGGCCACCGTTTCCGCGCTGAGCAGCGAGCACGCCCTCGGGACCGCGGTGAACGCGGGGCGGGTCCGCGGCGCCGTGGCCGGCCCGGACGCGGTGGCCGACCCCGAGGCGGTGGCCGGCCGGGAACCGGTGACACCCGGCCGGGGCGCCGGGGTCCCGCCGTCGCCGGGCCACAGGACGAACGCCAGGACCGCCGCGACGGCGACCGCCGCGGCGAGCAG
>NZ_BCQR01000112.1 GCF_001552175.1 Actinomadura kijaniata NBRC 14229 | reverse complement strand
TGGCCGCCGGCGCGGCGGCGGGCGTCGCGGCGGGCGTGGTCGGCGGCATGGTCGTCGACGAGGTGATGGACGAGTTCTTCGACGACGAGGAGGACTAGGTCCCGTCGCGGAGAGCGGGCCGGGCGGGGCTGGAGGCGGCCCTCACCGCGGTGCCGCGCCCGCCCGGCCCCGGCTCACAGGAACGTGGAGGCCAGCGCGTGGTCGAGCTGGCAGGCCAGCGCGGCGAGCGCCCCGGTGGCCGAGCCGGACAGGGCGAGGGCCACCGGGCCGGTCACGGTGTTCTTGGCCGGTGGCGCGCCGAGCAGCGCCCGGACCCGCCGCACCACCTCGGAGTCGGTGAACGCCGGGAGCGGCCCGGCGTCCGCCTCCCCGGCGCGGCCCAGCGCCACCTTCGCGATCGTGCGGGCGACCAGCCGCCGGTCGCCCACCGCCTCGGCGGCCTCCTCGTCGGCCCAGCGCTCGACGGCGAACCGCAGGCGCACGGCGAGCGGCCGCAGCGGCGGCAGGACGGCGGCGGCCAGCTCGCCGACCGCCAGGTAGCGGTGGTGGGCGTGGCGGAGGTGGGAGCGTTCGTGCTGGAAGACGGCCTCCAGCTCGCGGGGCGCCAGGCCGGTCAGCAGGCCGCGCGAGACCAGGACGCCGCCGCCCCGGCCGGGCACGGCGACGGCGATGGGCTCGTCGGTCTCCAGCACTCCGGGGAACACGGCGCGCGCCGCCCGCAGCTCGCGCGACCAGCGCACGAAGGCCCGGACGGCCGCCGCTCCACCGGCGGCCGTCAGGACCGCCGCGGGAATACCGACCCAGTCGGGAACGGGCCGGTCGTCGCCGAACAGCGCCCACTCGGGAACGTGCGCGGCCAGGTGCGGGGCGAGCGTCGCGCCGTAGTTCACCGCGAGGAACAGCAGCGTCCCCGGCACGGCGAGCAGGGTCGTGGCGGCGGTCGTCGCCAGCAGCCGGGCCGACCAGGACGGATGCAGCGGCACCGCGCCCCGGCCCAGCGCCAGGGCGACCGCGAGGGCGAGCACGCCGGGCAGGACCGAGGACGTCATGACCCGTCCAGCAGCTCGCGCAGGGCGGCGGTCTCGTCGGCGTTGAGCGTCCGCACGAACTGCGCCAGCACCCCCGCCGGGTCGCTGGCGACCCGGAGATGGTCGCGCATCCGCCCCGCGACCAGCTTCGACTCGTCCACGACCAGGCGGTACCGGAACTGGCGGCCCGAGCGTTCCCGCACGACCAGGCCCTTGTCGTGCAGGCGGAACAGGATCGTGTTGACCGTGGTGTAGGCGGGGTCGCCCGACAGGCGGTCGCGCAGCTGCGCCGTGGTGACGAAGCCGTCGGCGGCGGCCAGCGCGGCCAGGACCTCGGCCTCCAGCTGGCCCAGCTGTCGTCGCGGCACGTTTCGCTTTCCGACCTCGTGATCACCCCGGCGGACGGACGTCCGAACCCAGCCTAGCGGGGTCTCTCATACCCGTTCTGACCTGCTTGTGACTACATTCAACCAATGATCCGTACACTGGGGGTACAGGATCGTGTCGCGCACCGGGTGGATCGGCGTCGTGCGGGTACCCACGACGTGACGCGCCGCGCGGTGCACCGACGCACTGCGGCCCTGCCTTCACGTACGCGGTGGGACGTACGTCACACTATGCATGTAGGTGTTTGAGGAGGAGAAGCGTGACCGACCGCGACGTGGACGTACTGGGCAGAGCCCCGCTGTTCGAGGCCCTGGACGAGCAGGGCGCCAAGGCGCTGCGCGCCAACGTGACCGAGGTGCGGCTCGCCCGCGGTCAGACGCTGTTCAACGAGGGGGAGACCGGGGACCGCCTGTACGTCGTCCTCGAAGGAAAGATCAAGCTGACCCGGACCGCGCCCGACGGCCGGGAGAACCTGCTGAGCGTGCTCGGCCCGTCGGAGATGTTCGGCGAGCTGTCGCTGTTCGACCCGCGCCCGCGCACCGCCTCCGCCGTGGCGGTGACCGAGTGCCGGCTGGCCGGCCTCGGCCACGACGATCTGCGGCCGTGGCTGACCGGGCACCCCGAGGTGGCGGTGCAGCTGCTGCGCGCCCTCGCCCAGCGGCTGCGCAAGACCAACGACGTGATGGCCGACCTGGTGTTCACCGACGTCCCCGGCCGCGTCGCCAAGGCGCTGCTGGACCTGGCCGAGCGTTTCGGCCAGCCGTCGGAGACCGGGCTGCACGTCCACCACGACCTCACCCAGGAGGAGCTGGCCCAGCTGGTCGGCGCGTCCCGGGAGACCGTCAACAAGGCGCTGGCCGACTTCGCGCAGCGCAACTGGCTGCGGATCGAGGCCCGTGCCGTGGTCATCCTGGACATCGAGCGGCTGCGCAAGCGCTCGAAGTAGCCGCGGGTCCCGTACGGATGTGCGGATCGGGGGCGGCGCCCGGCGGGCGCCGCCCCCGATCCGTTCAGTGGCCGCGTTCGGCCAGATAGTCGAGCTGGGACTGGACCGACCACTCGGCGACGGGCCACAGCTTGGGATCGACGTCCGCGTAGACGATCTCGACGACCTCGCGGGCGGTGCGGGCCCCGGTGGCCAGGGCCGCCTCGACCTGGGCCAGCCGCTCTTGGCGGTGGGCGATGTACTGGTCGAGAACGCCCAGCGGGTCGTCGATCCTCGGGCCGTGGCCGGGCAGGAGCGTGGTGACGGCGTTGTCCTCGGCGAACGCGCGCAGCCGGTCGAGGCTGTCCAGGTAGTCGCCGAGCCTCCCGTCCAGGACGGTCGTGCCGTGGCCGAGGACGGTGTCGCCGGTGAAGATCGCGCGGTCGGCGGGCAGCCAGAACGCCACCGAGTCGTCGGTGTGGCCGGGGACGGCGAGGGTGCGCAGCTCCAGCCCGCCCGTGGTGATCACGTCGCCCTCGGCCAGGCCCTCGTCGCCCAGCCGGTGCGCCGGGTCGGCGGCGCGCACCGGGACGCCGCCCGCGAGCTCGGCGAACGTCCCCGCGCCCTCGGTGTGGTCGGGGTGCCGGTGGGTGATCAGCACGAGCGCGACGCGGCGGCCCCGCTCGGCGACGAGGTCCAGGACCCGCCGCAGGTGCTTCCGGTCGTCGGGTCCGGGGTCGATGACGACGGCCTCGTCGGCGTCGGGCTCGGCGACGATCCAGGTGTTGGTGCCGTCCAGCGTCATCATGGACGGGTTCGGCGCAAGCACGCAGAACGCCCGGTCCGTTCGCATCCCGTCGATCTCGCTCATGTCGCCCATCCTCCCCGACCGGCGATCAGGATGCCGGAGCGGGTGCCCGGGGATCCGGTCCAGGTGGCGCAGCGCCGAGGTCCCCGCGAGCCGCAGCAGCAACGCGCGGGTATGGCGCCCGGACCACAGCCTCATCACCCCGGCGCGTAGTCGTGCGTGGCCTCCTCGGGGAGGACCAGGTAGGGCTCCCCGTCGATGATCTCGCCCCGGGGCTCCTGGACGACGATCCGGCGGGGCGCGGCCAGGACGTCGGCGACCTTCTCGAAGCGGGACAGCTCCGTCAGCGTCGCCAGGGTGGGCGGGAGCATGGCCCACTCCCCCGCCCGGGCCTTCGCGGCGGCCTCGGCGGGCTTCACCCAGGCCACGCGGTCGGCCTCGGTGCTCACGTCCCGGGCGCGCTGACCGGCGGGAATGGCCGCGACGAAGAACCGCGTGTCATAGCGCTTGGTCTCGATCGCCGGGGTGATCCAGTGCGCCCAGGGGCGCATCAGGTCCGAGCGGAGCACCAGGCCGCGCCGGTCCAGGAACTCGCGGAACGACAGGGAACGATCCAACAGGGCCTGCCGGTCGGCCTCCCAGTCCTCGCCGCGCGTGTCGCCCACGACGGACTCACCGGTCGGCCCGGCCAGCAGGACCAGGCTCTCCTCGAACGTCTCGCGCACCGCCGCGCAGACCAGCTCGCGGGCCAGGGCCTCGTCGGCGGCGAACGCCCGCCCCCACTCGGCCGGCGACGGACCGGCCCAGGCCACGGGGTCGGCGTCGCGCGGGTCCACCGATCCGCCGGGGAACACGTACGCGCCCGGCGCGAACGCCATCGACGACACCCGGCGCAGCAGGAACGCCTGCAGCCCGTGCTCGGAATGGTCGCGCAGCACGACCACGGTGGCGGCGTGGCGCGCCGCCGGAGGCTGGACCCGTCCGGCGTCGATGTCCTCGATACGCTGCCGGAACTCGTCGGGCAGCCGCAGCCCGTTCACCACCGGGCGGCCCCAGATGTGATCCTCATGGCGGTCAATTCGGACACAACGCATGCCGTCCCGTCAAGGGCGGCGGGGCCCGCCGCGGTCACGCGACGGGCCCCGACCAGCCGTTCCACCGCCGTGGCGGGCCCGGGGAACACCCCTCCGGCCCGGCGGGAGCGCCTGGCGGAGATCCTCGCGTCAGGCGACCTCGACGACCAGTTCCACCTCGACGGGCGCGTTCAGCGGCAGGGCCGACACGCCGACGGCGCTGCGGGCGTGGACGCCGGCCTCGCCGAAGACCTCGCCGAGCAGGTCGCTGGCCCCGTTGACGACCTTGGGCTGGCCGTAGAAGTCCGGGGCGGAGGCCACGAACCCGACCACCTTGACGATCCGCCGCACCCGGCTCAGGTCGCCGATCTCGGCCCGGACGGCGGCGATGGCGTTCAGCGCGCAGATCCTGGCCTGCTCGTAGCCGACCTCGGGGGTCACCTCGGCGCCGATCTTGCCGGTGACCGCCAGCTCGCCCTTGACCATGGGCAGCTGCCCGGCCGTGTAGACCAGGTTCCCGGTGCGGGAGGTCGGCACGTAGGCGGCCAGCGGCTTGACGACCTCGGGCAGCTCCAGCCCGAGGTCGGCCAGGCGCTCTTCCGGAGTGGCCACGGTCACTGCTCCACTTCGCGCTTGAAGTAGGCCACCAGGTTCTCCGGGTTGGGACCCGGGAGGACGGTGACGAGCTCCCACCCGTCCTGGCCCCAGTTGTCGAGGATCTGCTTGGTCGCGTGGACCAGCAGCGGAACGGTCGCGTACTCCCACTTCTTCATGGCGGTCAGCCTATCGACCGGCGACCTGGGCTTCGGCGTCGTGGCGGGCGCGGGCGGCGTGGACGTCGGAGATGTTCGCCTCGGCCCAGTCGCGGACGTGCTCCACGAGCGGGATCGCGCGTTCGCCCAGCTCGGTGAGGGAGTAGTCGACCTGGACGGGGACCGCCGGGGTGACGGTGCGCGCCACGAACCCGTCGCGTTCGAGGAGGCGGAGGGTCTGGGTGAGCATCTTGGCGCTGACGCCGGGCATCTCGCGGGCGAGGTCGGCGTAGCGGCGCGGCCCCCGCGCGAGGGCGAGCAGGAGCATCGTGGACCACTTGTTGCCGAGCGTGGTCATGAGCTGTTGCGTGGGGCAGGCCGCCATGTACGCCTCGAACTCGGTCTTGGCGCGGGCGCGGCGCTGCGCTGCCGTCATCGTCGTCAACTGCGGACTCCCCTCGGGGTACCGAACGCACTCGAAGGTAACCCCTTCCGCCCGCGCGATCTTCCGGCGAAGGTGGGACATGCGGGGCGATCTCCCCGCACAACCCCTCTCACCAGGAGTTCTGTCATGCGTGCTGTTGTCGTGCGGTCGTTCGGTGGCCCGGAGGCGCTGGAGGTCGTGGAGGTCCCCGAGCCCGTTCCGGGGCCGGGCCAGGTGCGGATCAGGGTGGCCGCCGCGGCGGTCAACCCGGTGGACGCGCTCACCCGCTCCGGGCTCATGACCGAGTTCGGGGAGCTGGCGGCGGGCTCGCGTCCGGCGTACGGGATCGGCTGGGACGCGGCGGGGACCGTGGACGCGGTCGGCGAGGGCGTCACCCGGTTCGCGGTCGGCGACCAGGTCATCGGGGCGCGGGACCGGCTCGACACGGCGCTGGGCGCCTACGCCGAGGCCGTGGTGCTCGACGCCGACGCGGTGGCGGCCGCCCCGCGCGGCGTGGACGCGGCGCACGCGGCGACGCTGCCGCTGAACGGGCTGACCGCGTGGCAGGCGCTGGACCTGCTCGACCTGCCCGCCGGGGCGACGCTGCTGGTCACCGGGGCCGCCGGGGCGGTCGGCGGGTACGCGGTCGAGCTGGCCGCGCATCGGGGGCTGCGGGTGGTGGCGCAGGCGGGCGCCGCCGACGAGGAGCTGGTGCGCGGGATGGGCGCGGAACTCTTCGTGCCGCGCGGGGAGCACGTCGGCGACGCCGTCCGCGCGCTGGTGCCGGGCGGGGTGGACGGCGCGCTGGACGCGGCGCTGCTCGGCGCGGGGGCGCTCGACGCGGTCCGGAACCGGGGCGCGTTCGTCGCGGTCAACGGCGGGCCCGTCGTCCCGTCGCCGCTGCGCGGCACCCGTGTCCAGAACGTGTGGGCCGCCGGTGACGCCGCCCAGCTCGGGGAGCTGTCGGCGCTGGTGGACGCGGGGCGGCTGACGCCGCGGGTGGCGCGGACGCTGCCGCTGGAGGGCGCCGCCGAGGCGCACGCCCTGCTGGCGAAGGGCGGGCTGCGGGGGCGGATCGTCCTGGTGCCGTGACGGTCAGCGGTCGGTGCGCCGGCGGTCAGCGGGGTCGTCGAGTGTCGGGTCGTCGAGAACGGCATTCGAGGAGCGCACATGAAGGTTCTGATCTCCGGGGCGAGCATCGCGGGTCCGGCGCTGGCGTACTGGCTGACGCGGTACGGGTTCGAGGTCACGGTCGTCGAGCGGGCCCCCGGCATCCGGGCCGGCGGGCAGGCGGTGGACTTCCGGGGCGAGGTCCACCTGTCGGTGCTGGAGCGGATGGGCGTCCTGGCGGAGATCCGGGAGCACCAGACGCACGGCGGGGCGATCGACCTGATCGACGGGGCCGGGCGGACGCTGGTGAGCATGCCCGCCTCGTTCGCGGGCGGCGCGGTGGAGATCCGGCGCGGCGACCTGGCGGAGATCCTGTACCGGCGCACGGCGGACCGCGCCGAGTACGTCTTCGACGACTCGATCACCTCGCTGACCGAGACCGCCGACGGGGTGGCGGTGACCTTCGAACGCTCGGCCCCCCGCACGTTCGACCTGGTGGTGGGCGCGGACGGGCTGCACTCCAACGTGCGGCGGCTGGCGTTCGGCCCCGAGGAGCAGTACGTGCGTGACACCGGCTACCACGTGGCGATCTTCGATGCGCCCAACCGGCTCGGGCTGACCGGCCCGGCGCTGCTCTACAGCGAGCCGGGCCGCGCCGTCTCGGCCGCCCCGCTGGAGGACGCCGCCAGGGCCAACGTGATGTGCGTGTGGGCGGGCGAGCGCCCGGACGTCGGCCGCCGGGACGTCGAAGGTCAGAAGCGGGTGCTGGCCGCGACGATGGAGGGCATGGGCTGGCGGACCGCCGACCTGCTGCGCGACATGGGGGACGCGCCGTACTTCTACCTGGACTCGATCAGCATGGTCCGGATGGACGGCTGGACGAAGGGCCGCGTGGCGCTGCTAGGCGACGCCGGGTACGGCGCGACCTGCGGCGGGATGGGCAGCGGCGTGGCGATCGTGTGCGCCTACGTGCTGGCGGGCGAGCTGGCCGCCGCGAACGGGGACCACCGGGTCGCGTTCCCGGCCTACGAGGAGCGCATCCGGAAGTTCACGAAGGCGTGCCAGCAGGTGGCGGGCGGGGTGGGGGGCTTCTTCGCCCCGAGGAGCGAACGCGCCCTGCGCCGCCGCACCCGCGTCTACCGGACCCTGACGAAGGGTCCGCTGCTGAAGCTGCTGGACAAGCTGAGCACGCGCGCCGCCACCTCCATCGACCTGCGCGACTACCCGGCGGAGCTGGCCGCCCGCCGCACCACCCTCGGCACCTGACCCTCCCGGCTCAGAACGCCACAAGGCCCCGCGGCGGTCTCAGGTGGCGTCGGCGCGGAGGAGGACCCGCCGGAGAAGGCCGGAGAGCTGGCGGCGTTCCTCGGGCGTCAACGCCCCCAGCAGGCGTTCCTCCTCGTGGCCCAGGGCGTTCATCGCCTTCCGCCAGGTCTCGCGGCCCGCGTCGGTGAGCTCCACGTCCACGCGACGGCGGTCCGCCGGGGAGGGGGTGCGGCGGATGTGGTCGCGGCGGGACAGGGCGTCCAGGCGGCCGGTCACCGAGTTCGCGGGCATCCCCAGGTCGGACGCCAGCTGGGACGGGGTCGCCCGGCCCCCCCGCCCCGCCAGCGCGTGCAGCGTCTCGAACTCGTGCGGCGGCACCGCGAGCCCCTGGAGCGTCCTCTCCTTCGTGCGGCGCAGATGGGCCGTCAGGTACTGCATGCGCGTGACCGCGCCCTCGACGTCGGGATCCAGGTCGGGCAGGACGGGCAGCCAGCGGTCCACATGGTCGTCCACCCGGTCGCGCGGTTCCATGACCGCATCCTACTTCGCCAGAGAATATTTCGTTGACGAATAGTTCGTTGAAGAACTACCTTGCGGGGATGCGACCCCTCGACTTCCGTCTGCTGTTCACCGCCCGGGTGCTGGTCATGGTCGGTGAGGCCGCGGTGCCCACCGCGCTCGCGCTGGCCGTGCTGCGCGCCACCGGGTCCTCCGGCGCGCTGGCGCTGGTACTGGCCTGCGCGATGGTGCCCCGGCTGATGCTGCTGCCCGTCGGCGGCGTGCTGGCCGACCGGTTCGCGGCCCGGCGCGTCGCCGTCGCGGCCGACCTGGTCGCCGCGGGGGCGCAGGCGTTCGCGGCCGTGGAGCTGCTCGGCGGGCAGCCCCGGCTGTGGCATCTGGCCATCGCGCAGGCCATCGGCGGGGCCGCCTCGGCGTTCGCCATGCCGACCGTGTCGCCGCTGGTCGCCGGGACCGTCCCCGCCGAACGGCGGCAGCGCGCCAACTCGCTGCTCGGCGCGGCCCGGGGGACCGCCCAGCTCGCCGGGCCCGCCCTCGCCGGAACGCTCGTGCTCACCGTGGGACCGGGCTGGACGTTCGCGCTGGACGCCGCGGCGTTCGCCGGGAGCGCCGCCCTGCTGGCCCTGCTGCGGGTGCGGCGCGTGCCCGCGCCGCGCCGGTCGCTGCGCGCCGACCTGGTGACGGGCTGGCGGGAGGTGCGGTCCCGGGACTGGTACTGGTCCAGCCTGGTCGCGCACTCGGTGTGGAACGGGGCCGCCGCCGTCCTGCTGACGCTCGGCCCGAAGATCGCCGTGGACCGGCTCGGCGGCGAGAAGGTCTGGATCCTCACCGTCCAGGCGGGCGCCGTCGGGCTGGTGCTCGGGTCGCTGGTCGCGGCGAGGGTCCGCCCGCGGCGGCCGGTGCTGGTGTCGAACCTGGGGCTGGCGACGCTGGCACTGCCGATGCTGCTGCTCGCGCTCGCCCTGCCCGCGCCGCTGGTGATCGCCTCCTACGCGGTCGCGATGACCGGGCTCGGCGTGCTGAACCCGCTGTGGGAGACCGCCGTCCAGGAGGCGATCCCCGGGCCGGTGCTGGCCCGGGTCACCTCCTACGACTGGCTGCTGTCGCTGGCCGCCGCGCCGCTCGGGTACTCGCTGGCCCCGTGGGCGGCGTCGCGGTGGGGGCCGGGCGTGCCGTTGACGGTCGCGGCGGTCCTGGTCGCGGCGGCCTGCCTGGCGACCGCCGCGGTGCCGGGGGTGCGCGCGCTCAGCGTTCGTCGCCCTCCCGCTGAGGTGCGCTGATCTCGGGCGCCCGGGCGGGCTCCTCCAGGCCGATCACCGGCGGGACGTCGGAGGCCGGGTCGAGCGCGGTGGGCTTCTCGGCGGCCCTGGCCAGCTCCTCCTCGGCCTTGGCGAGGCGTTCGGCCAGGCCCGGCTTCTCCTCCTTCCGCTCGCCGGTGGAGACCGGGCCGCCGCCCATCTTGTCGAAGAAGCGCAGCAGCTCGACCGGCAGCGGCATGACGAGCGTGCTGTTCTTCTCCGCCGAGACCTCGACGACCGTCTGGAGCAGGCGGAGCTGGAGCGCCGCCGGGTCCTGCGACATGATCTCGGCGGCGGCGGCCAGCCGCTTGGACGCCTGGAACTCGCCGTCGGCGGTGATGATGCGGGCGCGGCGCTCCCGCTCGGCCTCGGCCTGCCGCGCCATCGAGCGCTTCATGCCCTCCGGCAGCGACACGTCCTTGATCTCGACGCGCTCGATCCGGATGCCCCACGGCGCGTCGGTGATCTCGTCCATGATCGTCCGCAGCCGGTCGTTGATCTTCTTGCGCTCGCCGAGGAGCTCCTGCATGTCGGTCTGGCCGATGACCGAACGCAGCGAGGTCTGCCCGATCTGGGAGACCGCCACCCCGTAGTTCTGCACGTTGACGATCGCCTTCACCGGGTCGATCACCCGGAAGTAGACGACGGCGTCGACGCGCACCGACACGTTGTCCTGGGTGATGCCCTCCTGCGCGGGCACGTTCATCGTGATGACCTGCTGGTTGACCTTCTGCATCCGTTCGACGAACGGAATGATCGCCGTCAGCCCGGGTTCGCGCACCGCGCCCGGCCGCAGCTGGTCACCGCGCCGCACCTGGCCGAAGCGGAACACGATGCCGCGCTCGTACTGCTGCACGACCTTGATCGACGACGCCGCCCCCGCGAGCGCGAAGAACACCAGGCCGATCAGAAGGATGAAGAGAACTATTTCCATGGCCGGACCCTTCCCCGTTCCAGCGGTGGACCCTGGTGATGGGACGTCCCCAACCGGGCCCCCGTTCCACGTTTCCCAGCCAACCCTGTGGGCACGGCGTCAGCAATGGTCCGGGCAGGGGATCCGCGGCGCGGAGGGCATCGTGTCAGGAATCACTTGCATGGGGCCGGGCACCCTCTGAAGTCCTTGCCGAGCGAACGATATGGTCGATCAGGTGAGCGCGAAAGACACCGACTGGGACGGCGTACGCCTCCATGTGGTCACCGGTAAAGGCGGTACCGGGAAGACGACCGTCGCGGCCGCACTCGCCCTGGCGCTGGCCGCCGGCGGGCGCAGGGTGCTGCTGGTCGAGGTCGAGGGAAGGCAGGGCATCGCCCAGCTCTTCGACGTCCCGCCGCTGCCCTACGAAGAGCGCAGGGTCGCCGTCGCGCCGGACGGCGGCGAGGTGTACGCGCTCGCCATCGACACCGAAGAGGCGCTCATCGAGTACCTCGAGATGTTCTACAACCTCAAGCGCGCCGGGAAGGCGATGACGAAGCTCGGCGTGGTCGACTTCGTCACCACCATCGCGCCCGGCCTGCGCGACGTGATCCTCACCGGCAAGACCAGCGAGGCCGTCCGCCGCAAGGAGAAGAACGGCGCGTTCGTCTACGACGCGGTCGTCATGGACGCCCCGCCGACCGGCCGGATCACCAAGTTCCTCAACGTCAACGACGAGGTCTCCGGCCTGGCCAAGGTCGGCCCGGTCCGCAACCACGCCGACACCGTGATGCGCGTCGTGCGCAGCCCCGAGACGGCCGTCCACTTCGTGACGCTGCTGGAGGAGATGCCGGTCCAGGAGACCATGGACGGCATCACCGAGCTCCACGAGGTCGGCCTGCCGGTCGGCGGCGTGTTCGTCAACATGGAGCACCCGCCGCTGCTGGCCGAGGACGAGCTGGCCGCCGCGGCCGAGGAGCGCCTGGACCTGGACGAGATCGTCCGGGGCGTGAAGTCCGCCGGGCTGGAGGACGACGCCGAGCGCGTCGCCGCCGTCCTCGCCGCCGAGGCCGTCGCGCACGCCCGCCGCACGGCGCTGCAACGGCGGGAGAAGGAACGCCTGGAACGGATCGAGCAGCCGCGCTACACGCTGCCGCTGCTGTCGGACGGCGTGGATCTGGCCGGGCTGTACGACCTGGCGCAGGCACTTCGGGAACAGGGAGCCGCTTGATGACCGGGAGGAACGCGCCCGCCCTGGACGTGGACGCGCTGATCGACGACCCCCGCACCAAGATCATCGTGTGCTGCGGGTCCGGCGGCGTCGGCAAGACCACCACGGCCGCCGCGCTGGGCGTGCGGGCCGCCGAACGCGGCCGCGACGTGGTGGTGCTCACCGTGGACCCGGCGCGGCGGCTCGCGCAGTCGATGGGCCTGTCGGAGCTCGACAACAACCCGCGCCGGATCGAGGTCGACGGCGACGGCGAGCTGCACGCCATGATGCTCGACATGAAGCGCACCTTCGACGAGATCGTCGAGGCGCACGCCGACCCCGACCGGGCCCGGCAGATCCTCGCCAACCCCTTCTACCAGTCGCTGTCGTCGTCCCTGTCGGGCACGCAGGAGTACATGGCGATGGAGAAGCTGGGGCAGCTGCACCGGTCCGGCGCGTGGGACCTGATCATCGTGGACACGCCGCCGTCGCGGAACGCGCTGGACTTCCTCGACGCGCCCGAGCGGATGGGGCGCTTCCTGGACGGCCGCTTCATGCGGATCCTGGCGGCCCCGGCCAAGAGCGGCGGGCGGCTCGGCGTGAAGGTGATCAGCGCCGGGTTCGGGATGTTCACCGGCGTGATCAACAAGGTGCTGGGCGTGCAGCTGCTGCGGGACGTGCAGACGTTCGTGGCGGCGTTCGACACGATGTTCGGCGGGTTCCGGGAGCGGGCGGAGAAGACGTTCCGGCTGCTCCAGACGCCGGGCACCGCGTTCCTGGTGGTCGCCGCGCCCGAGCCGGACGCGCTGCGCGAGGCGTCCTACTTCGTGGAACGCCTCGCCGAGGAGCGCATGCCGCTCGCCGGACTGATCGTCAACCGCGTCCACGAGTGCGACGACTGCCTGTCGGCCGCGCGCGCCCAGGCCGCCGCCGAGACGCTGGAGGAGCGCGGGGAGCACGAACTCACCGCCAAGCTGCTGCGGCTGCACACCGACCGGATGCAGCTGGCGGCGCGGGAGGGACGGCTGCGCGAGCACTTCAGCTCCACGCACCCGGCCGTTCCGGTCACCGCCGTCCCCGCCCAGGCCGAGGACGTCCACGACCTCGACGGCCTGCGGCAGGTCGGCGAGGACCTGTCGAACGGGAAGTCCGCCCCGGCCGCCTGACCTCCTCCGCGACGGCGCGCCCCGCGCGGGGCGCGCCGTCGCCGTCCCGGCAGGTCGGGTGGGACGGCCCGCAGGGCGCGGGTCTGAGTATCCGGGATCTCCATCTGAGTACTTCCACGGATGCGCCCCACCCCGTCCCGGCGGTTGGGTGGAGGTATGAGCACGAACTCCACCCGGACACGGCGGGACCCCTGGCGCGTGGGCGCCGTCGTCGGGCTCGTCACGCTGCTGCCCGTGACGGCGCTGGCCTGGATCCATGTGCTGAGCACCGAGACGTTCGGCCGTTGCCTCACCTACGGCGAGACCTGCGACCCCGCGGCCGACACCTGGCTGCCGGTCGCGTGGTGGGCGTTCTGGGGCAGCGCCGCGGCCGGAATCGTCGCGGTGGCGCTGCCGCGCCGCGTGCGGACCGCCGCCGTGGTGCGGCCGGTGCTCGTCACGGCTCAGGCGACACTCCAGGCCATGGTGTTCGCCTCCGTGGTGGCGTCGGCGTGATCACCTGGCGTTAAACGGAACTGTCGTGGCCGGATGCGGACGGCGCCACAAACGGTCTTGAATGAATCAGAAATAGACGCGGTCCGAAAAGCGGGGACACAATGCGCAACGGCCACGGACGCGGCGCGGTGAGCGCACGTCCATGGCCGTTGTCGTGGTCCTCGTGTCCGGCGGGCCCGGGAATCACGGGAACGTGTTCCGCCGGACTCCCCCCTCGTCAGCTCGCGACGAGCTCTTCCTCGTTGTCATCCGCCGACCGCTCGTACTCTTCCTTCGCGGTCTCCAGCAGATCGCGCCACGACCGCACGTCCGGACGCCGCCGCAGCAGGGCGCGACGCTCCCGCTCGGTCATCCCGCCCCACACCCCGAACTCGATGCGGTTGTCCAGGGCGTCGGCGAGACACTCGGTGCGCACCGGGCAGCCGCGGCAGATGAGCTTGGCTCGGTTCTGCGCCGCTCCCTGCACGAACAGGGCGTCTGGATCCGCGTTACGGCAGGCGGCGCGGGCGGTCCAATCCGTGATCCACATCTTGGCCCCACTCCCCTAGGGTCTGTGTCGATTTGCGCTCCATGGCCAGACGGGCGCGGACGTCAGGCCGCCAAACGAAAGCCGTGGGGAAGAACTTACGGAAGCGAGGGGAGAATCAACAGTCCCCGATGGGCCCATTCTCGATATGGCCCACCAGGGCCATACCGCCGGAACGGACTAGTTACCTCTTCTTGACGCCCGGACACGGCGCCGGGTTGTCATCCGTGACCAGGTGAAAGATCGCTCCGTCGGGGGCAAACGCCGCGCCGGGACGGGCGACCCGTCCCGTATGCACTGGTCGTCCCGCGTACTCTTGTCGCGTGCACGATGCGAACGAAGGTCGGGGCAACCCCTTCTCCACTCTGCTGAGACTCCTGTGCGCGGCGACGGTCGCGGGCGTCCTGCTGGCGTTCGTCGCGCTGCCGGCGGTGGGCAGCGCCGGACTCACCGCGCGGGACGCCTCCAACAACTTCCAGCAGATGGACAGCCGGCTCAAGACCGACCGGCCATCGGAGAAGACCGTCGTCTACGACGCCTCGGGCCGGGAGATCGCCCGGTTCTTCGACAAGTTCCGCGAGTCGGTCCGGCTCGACCAGGTCGCGCCCATCATGCGGCAGGCGATCGTCGACATCGAGGACTCGCGGTTCTACCAGCACGGCGCGCTGGACCTGAAGGGCACGATCCGGGCGATGGCGACCAACGCCAACTCCGAGCAGACCCAGGGCGGCTCGACGCTCACCCAGCAGTACGTCAAGAACCTGCTGGTGGACAGCGCCCGCACGCAGGAGGAGTACCAGCAGGCCACCGCCCCCACCGTCGGCCGCAAGCTGCGCGAGCTGCGCTACGCCCTCGACGTGGAGCAGCGGATGAGCAAGGACAAGATCCTTGAGGGCTACCTGAACATCGCCTACTTCGGCGCCGGCGCCTACGGCGTCCAGGCCGCCGCCAAGCGCTACTTCAGCAAGCCCGCCGCCAGGCTCAAGCTGGAGGAGGCGGCGCTGCTGGCGGGCATCACCCAGAACCCGACCGCCTTCGACCCCATCCGCAACCCGAACGACGCGCGCAAGCGCCGCGACACCGTTCTCTACCGGATGGCGCAGCTCGGGCACATCACCAAGCAGCAGGCCGACGCCGCCGCCGCCAAGCCGATCCGGCTGAACCGCACCGACCCGGTCGGCGGCTGCGAGCAGAGCAAGGCCCCGTTCTTCTGCGAGTACGTCAAGTACGACATGCTCAACATCCTGTCGGACGGCAAGTACTGGCAGATGAAGCCGAAGGAGCAGCAGGGGGTCGTCAACAAGCTGAACCGCGGCGGCTACGTCATCCGCACCACCCTCGACATGCAGGCGCAGCGGTCCCTGGACAGCGCGGTGCGCAACGTCGTCTCCCCCGCCGACAACAAGGTCGGCGCGATGGCGATGGTCGAGCCCGGCACCGGGTACGTGCGGGCGGTCGGGCAGAGCAAGAAGTTCGGCGCCTCCAGCAAGACCCGCACGACCATCAACCTGGCCGCCGACTCCCAGCACGGCGGCGGCAGCGGCGTGTCGGCCGGATCGACGTTCAAGGTGTTCACGCTGCTGGCGGCGCTCGACCAGGGCATCCCCGTCAGCTCGTCGATCACCACGGGCAGCCAGACCACGGTGTCCGGCATGACCGACTGCAAGGGCAGGGTCCAGGGCGTCTGGAGCCCGCGCAACTCCGACCCCGCCGAGACCGGGCCGTACAACCTCAAGACCGGCACCTGGATGTCGGTCAACACCTTCTACGCCCAGCTCGAGAAGCGCGTCGGCCTGTGCAACGCGGTCAAGATGGCGCGGAAGTTCGGCATGAAGCAGGCCAACGGCGCGCCGCTCCAGGAGTACCCCGCCCAGGTCCTCGGCGTGAACGACATCGACATGGTGCACCTGGCCGCCGCCTACGCCGGGATCGCCGCGCGCGGCAAGTACTGCGCGCCGGTCTCCGTCACCGACGTCACCGACGCGGCGGGCCGCAAGCTGAAGCTGCCCAAGCCCGACTGCCAGCAGGTCGTCGACCAGGCCGTCGCCGACAAGACCAACGAGATCCTGCGCGGCGTGTTCACCAAGGGCACCGCCAAGGGAGGCGGCAGCCTCGGCCGCCCGCAGGCCGGCAAGACCGGAACGTGCGAGGCGCACACCTGCGCGGTGTTCGCCGGGCACACCCCGAACCTGGCCGGCGCCGCCGCCTACTGGGACTTCCGCGGCCCGTGGCGGTACAAGGTCTACGGTTCGTTCGGCGCGGACGAGCCGCTGTCGATGTGGGCGTCGGGGATGCGCGGCGCGCTGTCGGGCAAGCCCGTCCTGAACTTCAGCACCTCCGCCGAGGACTTCGGCGACACCGTCGCCGTCCCGGACGTGCGGGGCATGTCGGCGGGCGCGGCGACCGCCAAACTCAAGGGCGCCGGACTGGCGGTCAAGATCTCGCCGCGGCCGGTGCCGTCCGACCAGCCCAAGGGCACGGTGGCCTCGACCTCGCCGGACGCCGGGGACGAGACCTCGTCCGGGGCCATCGTGACGCTGTTCCTGAGCAACGGCGACAAGGGCGAGGGCGAGGACCGGGGCGAACCGCCCACCGGCTTCTCCTGGTAGCCCCGGACGCGTGAGGGCCCGGCACCTGGCGGTGCCGGGCCCTCACGCGTCCGGCTCAGGAGCCGAGCTGGCGCTTCACCTCGGCGGCGACCCGGCCGCCCTCGGCGCGGCCCGCGACCTTCGGGTTCACGACCTTCATGACCTGGCCCATCGCGCGCGGGCCCGCCGCCCCGGTCTCGGCGATGGCGTCGGCGACCAGCGCGGTCAGCTCCTCGTCGGTGAGCTGGGCCGGCAGGTACTCGTCCAGCACCGCGCCCTCGTCCCGCTCGGCCTGCGCCTGCTCCTCCCGGCCCGCCTTGGCGAACTCGGTGGCGGCCTCGCGGCGCTTCTTGGCCTCCCGGGTGAGCACCTTGACGACGTCGTCGTCGCTCAGCTCGCGGGCCTGCCTGCCGGCGACCTCCTCGTTCTTCACCGCGGTCAGGGCCATCCGCAGGGTGCGGGTGCGCACCTGGTCGCGGGCCTTCATGGCGGTCGAGAGGTCGTTCTCCAGCTTCTCCTTCAGGGTGCTCATGGGTCCATCATGCCCGTCCCGCCCCGCCGTGCTCACCAGGATTAACGCCGGCCCGCCGCGATTGGGCACGCGCACGCCCCGTCTGGGAGCATTGGGGGGAGGACGGAACGCTCCGGAGGGATGAACCGTGCGAAAGCTGTACGCCGCGCCGCTGGCGTTGGCGGGGACCGGCGCCGTCGCGTTCGGATACGCCTCGGTGCTCGAACGCAACTGGTTCCGGCTGCGCCGGTTCGAGGTGCCGGTGCTGCCCGAGGGCCGGCCCTCGGTGCGGATCCTGCACCTCTCCGACGCGCACCTGACGCCCGGCCGCTCCCGGCTGATCCACTGGGTGCGCTCGCTGGACGCGCTGGAACCGGACCTGGTCGTCAACACCGGCGACTCCCTCGGCCACCCCGACGCGATCGGGCCGTTCCTGGACGCCCTCGGCCCCCTGCTGGACCGGCCCGGCGTGTTCGTCTACGGCTCCAACGACCTGTACTCGCCGGTCTTCAAGAACCCGCTGCGGTACATCTGGCGGACCAGCCAGGCCGACTACAGGAAGCGCCGCCGCGAACCGGACCTGCCCTATCGCGCCCTGGGCTCCTCGCTCCAGGCCGCCGGATGGCTGGACCTGAACAACCGGATCGGGCGGCTGAAGGTCGGCGGCCTGGACGTGGAGTTCGGCGGCATCGACGACTCCCACATCGGCCGCGACCGCTACGACAAGATCGCAGGCCCGGTGGACCCGCAGGCCGACGTGCACCTGGGCGTGATGCACTCGCCGGAACCGCGCAACATGGACCGCTTCGTGGCCGACGGCTACGACCTGCTGCTGGCGGGGCACACGCACGGCGGGCAGGTGTGCGTGCCGTTCTACGGGGCCCTGGCGACCAACAGCGGCATCGACCGCAAGCGGGTCAAGGGCCTGCACAAGCACAAGGGCGCCTGGCTGCACGTCTCCGCCGGCCTGGGGACGTCCCCCACGGCGCCCATGCGCTTCTGCTGTCCCCCGGAGGCCTCCCTGCTGACCCTGGTCCCGCGCGAGCCGGTCGTCTAACCGGCGGACCAGTCCTTCCAGCGCTGCTCCGGGACGCTGATCGAACGCATGGTCCGGTCGGTGTCCTTCGCGCAGGCCACGCTGACGTCCAGCCCCTTCATGCCGAACACGGTCAGCTCGGGGCCGGTCCGGCGGGCGGGCCGGCCGTCGAACGTCGTGTCGGCGGGGCCGACCTCGCTGTGCCGGTCGCGGTGGGCGCTCGGCCGCGCCCCCACCGAGCAGGTCCGCTGTCCGGTGTACTCGACCTGGACATTCCAGTTCGGCTTCGCCTGGCCGGTCGTGAACCTGGCGGGCGTGAGGGGCTCCGCCAGCCGGAACGGAAGGCGCAGGGGCGCGTTCAGGCCGCTCCGGACCGACCGGGCGACCCGCATCATCGCGTCCTTGCGGTCGGTTCCCTCGGGCGTCCTCTCCAGCCGGACCGCCGCCCACGCTCCCGGCGCGTACTCCCAGCGCAGCTCCCTGACCACCGGCCGGCAGCCGGTCATGGGGGCCTGGAGCGAGCGCCAGAGCGCCTGGCGTCCGCCGATCTGGGGGGCGGGTTCGGTGATCTTGTCGTTCATCGGGCAGTTCCCGCGCCCGTCGCCCCCCGGCACCCCGATCTTCGGCCCGGCGTCGTCGATCGCGGCGCCCCGCGCCCCGAACACCACCGCCAGCGTCGGCGCCTCGAACACGCGCGCGTCCCGCGGCCGGGGTCCGGCGGTGATCGCCGCGTGGCGGGTGCCGTTGTCGACGCCCCTGGCCGACAGGCCGTCCGGCACCCAGCCGAACTCCAGATGCCGCGCCATCGGGTCGAACCCCGTGGGCGCGCTCGGCCCGGCGGGCGTCATCCGTTCCGCCTCCGCCGCGGGCCACGCCAGCACCCCGGCGACCAGCGCGGCCATCGCACCGCTCCCGGCCACGGCCCGCCGCCACAGCAGCCGCCGCTTCCCCGCCCGCACCGCCGCTCCGAGGTCGATCCCACCGGGAGGCTGCGGCTCCCGGGCCATCTCGTCCACGATCCGTCGCACGTCCACGTCCCTCACGCCCCTTCGACCGCCGACATCACCCGGCGCAACGCGTCCAGCCCGCGCGCCGTCTGGCTCTTCACCGTTCCGACCGAGCATCCGAGCACCTCAGCGGCCTGCTCGTGAGTCAGGTCACAGTAGAAGCGCAGCACCAGCGCGGCCCGCTGCCTCGGCGGCACCAGCGCCAGCGCGTCCCGCACGTCCATCGCCGAGGCGACGTCGACCTCCCGCCCGGCCTCCTCCGGCGTCCGGCCGCCGACCCAGACCCGCGAGGCCCAGCCGCCCCGCCGTTCTCCGAGGTAGACCCGCACGAGCATGGTCCGCACGTAGGCGTCGACGCTGTCGGCGCCCCGGGCCTGCCGCCACTTCACGAACAACTGCATCAAGGTCGCCTGCGCGAGATCGTCGGCGCGGTGCCAGTCCCCGCACAGCAGGTAGGCCAGCCTCCGCAACCACGGCAGCCGCTCCTCCGCATAGGCTGTGAACTCCCGCTCACGGCGGCTCATCCGGTCAGCTCCATGCCCCCTCGATGCGTCGAACCGGGCGAATGGTTGCACGCTGCCCCGAATATTGCGTCCGCAGCACTCCCCGACATCCGCTAGAGTTGTCTTCGGCGCCGGGAGAACCGATCGACTCCCGGGCAGCCACCAACCGGGGTGTAGCGCAGCTTGGCAGCGCGCTTCGTTCGGGACGAAGAGGTCGTGGGTTCAAATCCCGCCACCCCGACAGGTTGAACAGCAGGTCAGAGGCCGGTTCCTGAAGATCAGGAACCGGCCTCTGATCGTTTGTCCGCGATTCGTCCGTGGGACTGAACGCCACCACGTGGCACCGTCCGTGCTTCGACAGACAGGTTTGTCTCCCCCGGAGGGCACGCCGCGGTCCGGCCAACGTTCAGATGAGGCGCTCCCCCGCCAGCCGCCTACGCTCTTCGGCCGAGGCCAAGCCCGCGCTCCCGCGCGACCATGACAGCGTGAGCTTCCCGTGGACAACGTTGATCACCGCAGGCTTCACGTTGGCGGGGGCGGTGGGTGGCGTCTCCCTGAGCGCCCTGCTGACCGCACGGGCCGACCAGCGGCGGTTCGCCCATGAGCACTCGGCTAACAGGAACGTGCTGCGCGCCGACGCCTACGCCGACTTCCTCAAGCTCAGCCACGCCGATGTCCGAGCTCTCGCGGTCTTCATGCGCAGGATCGAGCAAGGAGAGCCGTCCTCGGACACCATCGCAGATCTACGCGTACTGATCGTCGAGTTCCATGCCGCCCTGGCACGCGTAGAGATCGTGGGCACGGACTCTGCGGTAGAAGCAGCAAGGAACGTCGCATCCTGCGCCCGTGCTCTGGGTGGCCGCTGCGCAAAAGCCCACTTCCTGGAAGAGCCCTACTCCGAGGAGGCCGCCAACGTGGAGTACGAGGAGCTCACGAAGGCCGTTGAGGGTTTCGCCGACTACTGCCGCCGCGAGCTCGCAAGCTGACCGCCCTCAAGAACTCAAGGGCTGGCCGCCGACGCACGACGACCAGCCTTCTCACCTCAGGACTACAGCTCGACGGTCAAGCAGGGTCCAGAAGTCGTCGGAGGTCAGCGGTGACGACGCGGTAGCTGACGCCGACGCGGATCACCTTGCAGGGGAACTGGCCGAGCTTGGCGAGCTCGTAGGCGCGGGTGCGGCCAAGGCCCAGCGCGCGAGCGGCGGAGCCGCTCGATGTCGCACTCCTTAGGGCCAGCCAGCCATACCCTCTGTCTCAAGCACAGCCCAGATCGATCTGTATCACTCGCCAGATGAAGTGTCGGGTTGAGTCTTCGGGTACAGAAGATCCAAACGATCTGCCTGAACTGCGTAGATGAAGGGGCCTGGCAGGGCAGCCGCTCGAAGGATCGCCTGCTGGTTGGCGATGAAACGTTGGGCGTACTCATCCGCTTTCAGCCCGGCCCGAGTGATCACGAAGCATCTGGCTTGATGTTCGACGACCGCCCCTATCTCCGCCTGACGGTGCCGGATCTTCTTGTCCTTCATCAGTACCGGCCATCCCTGCCGCGCGGCTTCCTCGATCCACTCGACGTCCAGGACGTCCTCGTCCTCCGGCATGCCGTAATGCTCGGCCAGAGTGATGAGGTTCCAGCCTGCTTCGCGGAGCAGCCGAGGGACGAGGATGCGCCCTAGGCTGCGGTCGACGAAGAATCTAGGCGGCTGGTCTGGTTGCGACACGAAGGGCGTCCTCGACTTCTTCCCGAGACAATCCGAACTCCTCGGCGACCGTCTTGATCGGTTCTCCTGCCTGGAACAGGTCGATCACGTCTTCCAGCTTGGCGCCACCCCGCGCGAATCTTGGTCGACCGAAGGAGTGCTCAGCCTCGATGAGGACCTCTGCCACCTGGTACTGAGGCAGGCGAATCATCTGGGCGTAACCGTCCTCAGCGAACTCCACCCGACGCAGGTAGTCCTTGATCACTTCCGCGAAGACCACCTGGTTGTTGCGCACCACCACGAGTTCCCTGGCCGAAGTTCCTTCAGGCGTGTCGGCGGCGTGCTCCGCGTAGTCGTAGAGCACCTCAGCCCCATCGGTGAACAACCGTCTGCTGGCCAGGGCGTACTCCAGGCCGAGCTCGCGCTTGATCGCTTCCACGGCGGGCCTGATCCTCTGCAGGGGTACACCAGAGTGGCGAAACGCAGCCAGCGCATATGCCTCGGCCAGACCGACGAACGGAACCGCAGGCTCGTTGTGCTTCGATCGAGGAAAAGCTGTGATCACAGCTTCGCCCTGCACACGCCCTCCACCAGGACGCTTTCGTTCGTAGCCATAAGCCCAGGTGGTGAGAGTCGAAGCAGGTACCGCCAAGTAACTGGCCGCCTCCGCGATTCCGTAGAGAGGCGTGGAGAACCGATCCACTGCCATGCCTCGCCACCTCCGATCTCGACTGCCCAGGATGGGCCATCCAGACAGGCGAGGAAAGCTCTTCGCCGGATCTGGCCCGGCTAAGCCAGCCAGCCAGGCATGAGGGTTCATACCCTGCCCAGCCCCCGCCTCGCCCTCGCCGCGCCGCGACCGCCCACGACTGTTTGGCTATCTTGCCGTGCGTGTCACACCCAGCGAGGGGCAGGGCCCGATTACGCCCCACCCCTCGCAGACGGTCGTTGATCACGCCCCGGCTCGCCGGGGTCCTGTCATCATTCAGGCGTCACGCTTTTGATCCAGGAGGCGCTGAAGGTCCGCGGTGACGACGCGGTAGCTGACGCCGACGCGGATCACCTTGCAGGGGAACTGGCCGAGCTTGGCGAGCTCGTAGGCGCGGGTGCGGCCAAGGCCCAGCGCGCGAGCGGCGATCTCGATGGTGGT
This sequence comes from Actinomadura kijaniata NBRC 14229, assembly GCF_001552175.1. Classification (GTDB taxonomy): domain Bacteria; phylum Actinomycetota; class Actinomycetes; order Streptosporangiales; family Streptosporangiaceae; genus Spirillospora; species Spirillospora kijaniata. Next base: position 18,749 of record NZ_BCQR01000112.1, on the reverse strand, counting down.
CGTGGTGGGCAGGGCCAGCAGTTCTTCTCGGGTCATTGGTTCCACGTTCAGAGCTCCTTCCTGGCCGGGCCAGGCGCAGGAGATGAGCGTGGTGGGGCTTGATCGGCGTGGTGAGCTTGCTGGAGAGCCTCCGCAATCGGGAGAGGGAACCCCTCAGCAGCGCGTTCAGGAGGCGTCTTCGCGCTGGTAGCGGCCTCCGTCGAGGACGTGCCGTGGATAGAGTTGATCGAGCGTTGTGCTTCGCCGCGAGCGGCGTGCAGACCACGGGCATGGTCGCGGGCCGTGGTGAGTGCCTGGCCGTATTCGCGGAGCACGGGGGCGGTCGGCTCGTCCCGGTCGCGCCCCAGGCGGTCCGCTTCCTCATGGAGGAGAAAGGCGTTGAGCTGCTCGATCGTCTGGTCCAAGGCCGTGGGCGGCGGCGCTGAGGTTGCCCAGGACGGTGTTGGCAGTACCGGGCTGGGTCGACCCAGGGGCGCCGCTGGTGGCGTGGTTGAGCTGCCGGACGTTCTCGTACAGGTCACAAGCGAGCTGCTCGGTCCTGGCGTCGTCATGGACTGGGTGAGCCTGTTCGTGCTGTCCGTTGTTCATGGGGGCGCTCCTCGAAGCGGGGGTGAGCAACCATCGGGTCGCCGTGGTTCGTGTTCATGCCGAACGTCCTTTCCATGCGTGGCTCGACACCGCCATGGCTGGGCAGCGGGCCTGCGAAGAGCCGGGTCAATTCACACTCTGTTGTCTATCCATCACAGAAAACGATTACACCTTCTTTAGTCGTCACGGTCCGGTCACCGATGTCGCTGGGGGCGGTGGCCGGGCGGAGGAGCTGCCGGTCTACGCGGTGTCGGAGCTGATTGTGAGCTCCGCTGGAGAAGCTGCCCGAGCGGCGCAGGAAAGCTGGTCGCTGCCAACTGCCCCGGATTCGGCTTCCTCTCCCGAACCAGCAGTGCACCGGCCACAACATCACCGGCTTCCGGTCGAGACACTCCGCGCAGACACGCGGAGACCTTCCGGGCCGCCTGTGCCTGGAAGTGGCGTTGTTGCATCTCGCGATACTCGGCGAAGGCTTCCATGATGTCGATGAGGGCCTCCAGCAGATCGATCAGCCCAACCGTGGCGCCCTGGCGGTGCCCGAAGCAGGCGAACAGCAGCGCGCGTCCCGCCAGGCGTAGCGCGTTCCCGTGCCGGGTCGGGATCGGCTGGCGTCCGTAGGGTTCCCGGACCGCTCGCGCGCAGAAGTCGGCGGCCTCGGCAATCCGCTGGTCGCAGGTGATCGCCGCTGCCACATGAAGGACCCCGGAAGCGGCTGACGCGAGATCAGTCCGCAGGTTCGGGTCGCTCCTGGGCCGCGCAGCCCATACAGCGCGACGTAGCTCTTCCGCAGTTGCGCATGGGCTTCGGTGAACCGGTCCCCGATCTGCTGGGCGGCCGTCACCGCCGCCTCGAAGTACGTGAGGGTCGTCGCGTGATCCCGGCGCTGCGAGGCGTCCCACACCAGTTGGCCCATCAGCGTGGCCGACTCCGCTTCGAGCTCGAAGAGCTCCCGTAGCACTCGCCCGGTCGGCGCGTTCTGCCTCAGATAGGCGACCTGCCCGTGGCACTACCCGGCCGCTGCCAACAGCAGCGCCGACGGCATCCGGTCGTAGTCGGCGGTGAGCTGCTGCACCCGCTGCCGCAGATGAGCGGTAGTGACCAGGTCAACACCGGCCGGATTACTCAGGACATGCCCAAGGCGCTCATCAGGATGGGCCTCGACCGCCTGCACGTCATCCAGCAGAACGGCTTCCTCCAGCGAGACCATCAGCTCAGCGGCCAGCCGGGGACGGATGTAGGGCAGTGAGTCGGTCTCAGCACGATCCCAACGGCCCACCGTCGAGCGCTCTACCCCCAGCCTCTCGGCGAGCTGCTCCTGGCTGTGCCCGGCGACGCGACGCTGCTGCGCCAGGCGGGACCGCTTGATCCCCATCGTTCACCTCCCGGCTCCCGACTCCACCTTGACGGTGAGACGCCCGCTCCCGCAGGTCAACCCGCACGATGCGCCAGCGATGCCTCGACGATGCCCCATCCCCGCTCTGGCCGCCCTGGAGCGAACGGGAGTTCCGTAGACGCACCACGTCAACAAGCGAGCACACAATGTGATCAAGCCCGGTATATCACGCCAGCCCGCCCACCGCCCAAGAATCGGAGACCAGCCATGCCCGACCCCCGCCGCGCCTCCTGGCCACTCCGCGACGAGACCGAGTTCGCCTGCCTCCCCAGCGCCGCCCGTTGGGCCCGCAAGCACCTACGCGACATCCTCACCCGCTGGCGAATGCCCGATCTCACCGACACCGCCGAACTCCTGGTTAGCGAGCTGATCACCAACGCGTACCGAGCGGCCGGCGTAGACGTCGAGCAGCACGGCTACACCTCCCTGATCGGCGTCCCGCCGATCCAAATGCGCCTGTCCAGCAACCACCACCGCCTCCTGATCGAGGTCTGGGACTCCAGCCTCCAACCCCCGATCGCCAAGCCCACTGCCCTCGACGCCGAAACCGGCCGCGGCCTGCACCTGGTGAAAGCCCTGTCACACCGCTGGAACTACTTCTTCCCCACCACCGGCGGCAAGGTCGTCTGGTGTGAACTCCTCGACACCCAAGCATGGATTGCTGGGGAGTCGAAAACAAAAGAGCTCCTCTGAATTAAGCTTCTATCGAAGGACACAAATCAATCCACCCAGTATACGTTTTCCACCTTGGGTGCAGCAAAATGCAAATCCCTTGCAAAGGGAATAATTCGGCACTATCATGAGAGTCGCCACCAACCCCCTGGAGTTTTCAATGAGAAGAAGAGGGCGTGTAAATAATTCATGGATAGACCACCACTACTTCCGCACCTATGAAATAGCAAGCCACCTTGCAGCCATTGCCGAGGAGCCGTTTGCCTTCCTGTGCGAACTCGAAGAAATTACGGTTGACGATGGAATAATCGATTTCTTGCCAAACTGGCAGAAAGAAAGCCTGGTCCACAAATTTGCCAGATGGGTGGCCGATGAAATGTTCACCAGGGACACGAGTGGGCCATACGTGACACTAGAGCAAGTTTCCGAGTCGGGAAAGATTGAAGTACAACGTCGACTTCCTGTCGATATCGCAATGCAGGGATATGGCATATCTGGCGAAGCCTTTGAAGTCCCCCCGCCACACGGAGATATAGTTCCCGCACCAGAAATTGGCCCAAACGCCACAAGATGGAAAGACTCAACCCTAGTCGCGGATGCTTGCTACGAATACTTCCTAGATCTCCGACTGACCCAGGATTATGAAACCCTCTTGACCAAGATATCCGATGAAGTGTTCCATCTCACATTCCAGAATCGCGTCCTGCTCGCAGGCTTGAACAGCTTCATAGCAATGCATATACGCGACCTTGGACCCGAGACTCTCGGAAGCAGCCATAAACTTGCCACCCTGTTTGACAAGGAGGGAAGCCTTAAGAGGGTCCGAATTCCTCAATGGGTAAAGCGGGCTGTTTATTTTCGGGAACATGGACGATGCGCCCACTGCGGAAGAGATATATCGGGACTTAGTGATTCGATTCCCAAGCAAGAATTCGACCATATAATCCCCTTGGCTCGCGGTGGACTAAACGATGTTACAAACATCCAAATGCTTTGTGAGGAATGCAATCAAACAAAGTCCGACAGCTTGCTCCAGCCGAGTCTCCGCTATCGCCGCTGGTACGAGATGGATAAGCCATAGGCTCTACTTCGCTCTTCTACGCGTCTTAGCCAGAGCATCCAGGGCGGTTTCGTCGGTGTTGGGGAGGGTGTGCAGGTAGCGTTCTGTGGTTGCGATTGAGGGGTGGCCTAGACGTTCCTTCACGACCTGGAGGCCTGCGCCGCCGTGTAGGAGCCAGGAGGCGTGCGCGTGGCGTAGGTCGCGCATCGTGGGTCTGAAGTCCAGGCAGGCGGCTTCGACGGCGGGGTTCCAGATCTTGCGGCGGAACCAGTTGCTGGGGATGTGGCCATCGGTTTCGCGGGTGCGTGGCTTGCGGGGGTTGTCCTTGCCCTTGTTGCGGCGGGCGGCTCGGTAGCGGGCGAAGGCGCTTTGCAATGGTCGCAGCGGCACTTGCCAGCGGTGTAGGCGCTCAGGGTGGCGTGGCGGTAGCTGCGGCCCTCCTCGTTGGGCTTGGTCATGCCAAGGGCGGTGGGTGGTTCCAGGTCCCGAGTGCGGGTGGTCTGGGTGTCGTCCTGACGGAGGGCGAAGAGTAGGTCTTCGCTGGTCAGATTGTTTGTTTTGATGTGCTTCTCTAGCTTGTCGGTGATCTGGGCGCTGAGTTTGAAGCGCCGGTACTCCTTGTCCTTCGGGTAGTCCTTCACCAGGAATCGGCCGTTGGTGGGGTGGAACTTCGGGTCTACCTCGATGACAGTTCGGCTGACGGTGAGGATGCGGGTTCGGGTGTTCAGGTCCTTCACGCGGAGTTCGGTGAGTTCGCCCCAGCGGAGGCCGCTTTCGATCTCGGTTTCGGTGAGGAGACGGAAGTCCCCGTTGGGGAGGGCGTGGTAGACGTCGTCGAACTGCTCAGGCGTGATGATCTGGAGGGGCTTCTTCGGGACCGGAGGCGTCTTCACTCCGTGGCAGGGGTGGATGTAGGTGACCTGGTTGTTCAGGGCGGTGGTGAAGATCGCGCTCAGGAGGATCTTGTTGTAGCGGATCGTGGCGGGGGTGACGCCCTGGTCCTTGAGCTTGGCCACCCAGATGTGGACGTGTTCGGGGAGGATGTCGATCATCCTCATGCCGCCGAACTCCGGTAAAAGGTGCTTGTAGAGGGAGTACGTGTAAGCCTCGCGGGTGCTCGCCTCGATCTGGTGGTTCGGGAGCCACGTCTTCTCTACGTAGTCCTGGAAGCGTTGCTTGCCGCGGGATGGATCGCCTACTCGGCCCTTGGAAACCTCGGCCTCGGCTCGTTGCCAGGCCTTATCGGCATCCTTCTTGGAGGAGTACGTGCCTGCTGAGCGGCGGTTGCCTCGGATGTCGTCGTAGGCGGTGTAGCGGGGCTTGCCGTCCTTGCCGAGGCGCTTGCGGGAGTGGCCCATGGGGAGCTGATCTTTCACTCGATCGTCTGACCCTTGTTTGACCCTGGACGTTGTGTGACGGGAGATCTTGGCTGGTACTCGTTGGCATCCTTTATAGGGCTTCTACCTGCGATTTCACAGGGATGGTGCGTGGGGGCGAGGGTTTGTTTTGACGGGGATGGGCGTTCGGGACGAAGAGGTCGTGGGTTCAAATCCCGCCACCCCGACAGGTTGAGCAGCAGGTCAGAGGCCCGTCTCTCGTGAGAGAGACGGGCCTCTTCCGCGTTCGTGGGACCGTCCGGTGGTGGGGTGGTGTCAGATCCACTTCTTCTTCGTGGTGCACCAGTGGTCTTTGACCTTGGGGATGTCGAAGATGAACTTGACCTTGATGTAGCCGCGGGTCCGGGTGTAGGTCTGGTCGAACAGGGTGTGGACCTTGTTGTCGGACTTCGCCTTCCTCGTGACGTGCTTCTCGGTGCCGGTGAGGAGGCCGTCGTCCGAGAACTCGACGTCGTTGGCGGTGCGGGTGCCGTGGCCCTTGAGCTTGATCTTGTAGGTGGCCTTGTAGCCGTAGAGATCGGTCTTGTAGAAGTACAGCGTTCCCTTGTCGCCCTGCTTACTGGTGCAGCTGACCGTGGCGCTGGGCTTGATGGCGGCCTGGGCCGTTCCCGTCGCGCCCAGCACGGTCACCCCCGCGGCGGTGGCCGTGCCGACGGCCAGGGTCCTGCGAACGATCTTTCGCACCGCTGCTCCTCGATGTCGGTGATCTTTCCGGGACCACCGACCATGCCGACCGTGCGCGGACCGGACAAGGAGCCGAGATCCCATCTTGTCCGGTCCGACTGGCCCCCAGGGGCTATGCCGTCCTGGTCAGGACGGCGACCTCCTGGCCGAAGGCCACGGCGATCCGGTCGTCCGGGAGGATCTCCACACCGAAGACCTTCCAGGTGAAGTTCAGGTCCCGGCCCACCTGTTCCCTGGTGGCGAGGTCCCAGAGGCGGACCGCGTGGTCGTCGCCTCCGGTCGCGATGACCCGGCGGCCGCCGAGGGTGCCCACGGCCACGGCGTTCACCTCCCACTCGTGGGCGGTGATGGGGTCGCCGACCTGGACGCCGGCGGCCAGGTCCCAGAGGCGGACGGTTCGGTCCGAGCTCCCCGTGATGGCGTGGGGGCGGCCGTCGACCGTTGTGGTGGTGATGGCGCTGACGGACTCGTCGTGGCCGGTCAGCGGGTCGCCCACCGGGCCGCAGGTGGTCAGGTCCCAGAGCCGCAGCGCGCCGCCCCGTACGGCGATGATCAGGTGCGGCCGTCCGTCGATCTCCACCGGGGCCGCTTCCCGCCAGTATTCGTCGCTGCTCCACGGTTCGCCGACCCACTGGCGGGCGGCGAGGTCCCAGAGGTGCAGCTCTCCGTTGAAGGTGCAAAGGGCCGCGTGGGGACGGCTGTCGATCGTCACCGTGGCCAACGCGTTGACGATGATGCGGTGGCCGCTCCTGATGGTGAACGGGTCGCCGACCCGGGTGCCGTTGACCAGGTCCCACACCGCCGCCGTGCCAGAGGAACCCTGGGTGATGACGGCGTGGGGGCGGCCGTCGAGCCGGAACGTGGCGCGGGCGACGTCGGCGGAGAGCCCGTCGGTCTTCAGGGTGGCGCCGGGGGCGCCGGTGACCGGGTCCCAGGTTCGGACGTTTCCGGCGAAGTCGCCGGAAACGATGTGGGGGCGGCCGTCGAGGTCGACCGTGGCCATCGACTTGATCATCCGCTGGTGGCCGGGGATCCGGCGGTCGTCCGGGGGGAGCGGGCGCAGCTCCCAGATCCTGACGGTGCCGTCGGAGTGGCCGGCGACCGCGTGGGGGCGGCCGTCGATCACGGCGGCGGCCACGGACTCGGCGGGGTTGAGCGACAGCCTCTCGATCACCTCGCGGCGGGTGTCGAGATCGAGGAGGGCGAGGGTGTTGTCGCGCCTCAGGACGAGGGCGTGCGGGCGGCCGTCGAGGTCCACGGCGGCGATGCGGGACGCGCGTTCGGACGGGTCGAGCAGCGGCGCGCCGACCTGCTCGCCGGTGGTCAGGTCCCACAGGAACGCCGTTCCGTCGCGGGCGGTGGTGATGGCGTGGGGGCGGCCGTCGATGACGACGGGCGTCACCGTGTTCACCGCCGTGTCGTGGCCGCGCGGACGCTGGCAGGTCGGAGCGCCGGTGGCCATGTCCCAGACCAGCAGGGCGCCGTCCCGGAAACCGGCGACCGCGTGCGGACGGCCGTCGATCACCACGGCGGCCACGGCGGCGAGTTCCTCGTCGTCGGGGCAGTCCGGCGTCGCGCCGGTGGGCAGGCCCCAGCAGCGGATCAGGCCCTCGTTCGTGGCGCCGTCGTTGGTGTAGCTGGCCACGGCGTACGCGCGTCCCCCGGCGGCGATGGCGGCCAGGGACTTGACCCATCGGAACGGGGACTCGTACGTGGCCACCTTCTTGCGGGTGGTGAGGTCCCAGACCCGCACGAACTCGTCGGTTCCGGCGGTGACGGCGTGCGGGCGGCCGTCGATCTCCAGCGTCGCCACGGCCTCCACCCAGGTCTCCTCGTCGCCGCACCTCATGGGCCCGCCGACCCGTTCGCCGGTGGTCGCGTCCCACAGGAACGCCGTTCCGCCCTGGTCGCCGCTGACGATGTGCGGCCGTCCGTCGATCGTGATCGGGGTGGCCGCCTCCACCGAGTGCCGGCCGACGGGGATCGTCGCGCGCAACCGGGGGTCGACCTGGGCGCCCGTGGACCAGTCCACCGTCCACTCGGCGTCCGGTTCGCCGGGGACGGGCGTCGCGAGGATCCGGGTGGACAGCGTCCGGTCGCCGAAGCGCGCCGCGTCCAGCGCGAGGATCTGCCGACGCGCCCACGGGGGCATGTCCCGGTGCAGGTGGTACGAGGTCTGGTGGATCGGCGTCCGGTCGCGGACCTTCCGGGGGTCGTCGTTGACCAGGGCGGTGGTGTCCTCCGTCATGATCAGCAAGCTAGCGGCGGCCACCGTCGAAGTCGGCGGGTCCGGCCTTTTCGTGATGTGCGCCCGCTGCGCCGGGCACACACCACGGGCCGGGTCACGCGGCGGGGAGGAGGGTCGGGGTCTCGTGGCGCTCCTTGGTGATGTGGGTCTTGTAGTGGGTCAGCTCGTCGGTCCGCCGGGCGTCGGTCCAGTCCAGGAACGGGGCGATCAGCGCCGCCACGTGGTCGGCCGCCGCCAGGCCGCCGTCCCTGGTCTCGATCGAGATCCTCGTGCGGCGGGTCAGGACGTCCTCCAGGGTCCGCGCGCCCTCGTGGGAGACCGCGTAGACCACCTCGGCCCTCAGGTAGTCCTCGGCGCCGGGGATCGGGTCGCCCAGCGACGGGTCGGCCCTGACCAGCTCCAGGACCTCGTGGACGCAGGAGCCGTAGCGGCGCAGGAGGTGCTCGACGCGGGCCACGTGCAGGTCCGCGTCGGCGGCGATGCGGCGGCGGTCGTTCCACAGGACCTCGTAGCCGACCGCCCCGATCAGGGGCAGGCGGGCCGTGGCCGAGGAGGGGACCTCCTTCTCCAGTTCCCGGACCGCGGCGTCCACGGCGTCCTCGGCCATCACCCGGTACGTCGTGAACTTCCCGCCCGCGACGACGACCAGGCCCGGAACGGGTTCGGCGACCGTGTGCTCGCGGGACAGGCGGGTGGTGTCGTCGGTGTCGCCGCGCAGGAGGGGGCGCAGGCCCGCGTAGACGCCCTCGATGTCGTCGTGGGTCAGCGGGACGCGCAGCCAGGCGTTGGCCTGGTCGAGGATGTAGTCGATGTCGGCGTGGTCGGCGGTGGGGGCGTCCGGGGCGTCGTTCCACGGGGTGTCGGTGGTGCCGATGATCCAGTGGCGGCCCCACGGGATGATGAACAGGACGCTCCTGGGCGTGCGCGTGATCAGGCCGGTCCGCATGGGGATGCGGTCGCGGGGCACCACGATGTGCACGCCCTTGGACGCCTGGACGGTGAACGCCGGGCGCGTCTCCGCCATCCGCTGGGCGTCGTCGGTCCACACGCCGGTGGTGTTGACGACGCGGCGGGCCCGGACGGTGATCTCCCGGCCGGTCCCGTGGTCGCGGACCGTCGCGCCGGTCACCCGATCCCCCTCGCGCAGGAAGCCGGTGACCTCGGCGCCGGTGGCGACGCGGGCGCCGTACTGGGCCGCCGTCCGGGCGACCGTCATCGTGTAGCGGGCGTCGTCCACCTGGGCGTCGTAGTACTGCACGGCTCCGACGAACGCGTCGTGGCGGAGGGCCGGGGCGATGCGCAGGGCGGCGCGGCGGCTGAGCTGGCGGTGCCAGGGCAGGGCGCGTGAGCCGCCCATCGTGTCGTAGAGGGTCACGCCCGCGCCGACGTAGGCGCGTTCCCAGATGCGGTTGCGCAGCGGGTAGAGGAACTGCACCGGGCGCACCAGGTGCGGGGCGAGGGTGGTCAGCAGGAGGCTGCGTTCCCGCAGGGCCTCGCGGACGAGGCCGAAGTCGCGCTGCTCCAGGTAGCGCAGGCCGCCGTGGATCAGCTTGGAGGAGCGGCTGGAGGTTCCGGCCGCCCAGTCGCGGGCCTCGACGAGGGCGACGCTGAGCCCCCGGGAGACCGCGTCGAGCGCGGTGCCCGCGCCGACGATGCCGCCGCCGACGACCAGGACGTCGAACTCGTTCTCGGCGAGGTCGCGCAGCGTGGCCGCCCGGTGGTGCGGCCCCATGGCCACGGAAATCACGTCGGGTCTCCTGTCTGTGTGGTGGTTCTGCGGTGCGGGCGGGGCGGGTGGGACCGCCCCGCCCGCGGGGCCGGCGTCAGTCGACGTCGACCCAGTCGAGGGTCCGGGTGACGGCCTTGCGCCATCCGGCGTGGCCGCTCTCGCGCTGCTCGGCGGTCCACCGGGGTTCCCAGCGGCGGTCCTCGTTCCAGTTGGCGGTCAGCTCGTCGGTGGACTTCCAGAACCCGACGGCCAGGCCCGCCCCGTAGGCCGCGCCGAGGGCGGTCGTCTCGGCCACCACGGGGCGGGAGACCGGGACGCCGAGGATGTCGGCCTGGATCTGCATGCACAGCTCGTTGGCGGTGACGCCGCCGTCCACCTTGAGGACGTCGAGGGAGACGCCGGAGTCCTTCTGCATGGCGTCCACGACGTCGCGGGTCTGGTAGCAGATCGATTCGAGGGTGGCGCGGGCCAGGTGGGCGTTGGTGTTGTACCGGGACAGCCCGACGATCGCGCCGCGGGCGTCCGAGCGCCAGTGGGGGGCGAACAGGCCGGAGAACGCGGGCACGAAGTACACCCCGCCGTTGTCCTCGACCTGGCGGGCGAGGGACTCGCTCTGCGACGCGCCGGAGATGATGCCGAGCTGGTCGCGCAGCCACTGCACGGCCGAGCCCGTCACCGCGATGGAGCCTTCGAGGGCGTAGACGGGGTCGTGGTCGCCGAACTTGTAGCAGACGGTGGTGAGCAGGCCGTGCGACGAGCGGACGGGCGTCGTCCCGGTGTTGAGCAGCAGGAAGTTGCCGGTGCCGTAGGTGTTCTTGGCCTGGCCGGGCTCGAAGCAGACCTGGCCGACGGTGGCGGCCTGCTGGTCTCCGAGCGCGGCGGTCAGCGGCACCTCGCCGCCGAGCGGGCCGTTGGGACGGGTCACGCCGTAGGGGTCGGGCGAGGCGGACGGTTTGATCTCCGGGAGCATCGCGCGGGGGATGCCGAAGAACGACAGGAGCTCGTCGTCCCAGTCGAGGGTCTCCAGGTCCATCAGCATCGTGCGGCTGGCGTTGGTGACGTCGGTGACGTGGACGCCGCCGTCGGGTCCGCCGGTGAGGTTCCACAGCAGCCACGAGTCGGTCGTCCCGAAGATCGCTTCGCCGCGTTCGGCGGCCTCGCGGACGCCGTCGACGTTCTCCAGGATCCACTGGATCTTGCCGCCGGCGAAGTAGGTCGCCGGGGGCAGTCCGGTCCGCCGCCGGATGACGTCGCCGCGTCCGTCGCGGTCCAGCGCCGAGGCGATCCGGTCGGTGCGGGTGTCCTGCCACACGATGGCGTTGTAGTAGGGGCGGCCGGTGCGGCGGTTCCACACGACGGTCGTCTCGCGCTGGTTGGTGATGCCGAGCGCGGCCAGGTCGGACGCCTGGAGGTTCGCCTTGTTGAGGGTGGACTGGAGCACGGCGCGGGTGCGCTCCCAGATCTCGATCGGGTCGTGCTCCACCCAGCCGGCCCGCGGGAGGATCTGCTCGTGTTCGAGCTGGTGGCGGGCGATCTCGTTGCCACCGTGGTCGAAGATCATGAACCGGGTGCTGGTGGTGCCCTGGTCGATCGCGCCGACGAACTCTGCCATCTGCTGTGTCTCCTGGAGGATCGGGGTGGGTCAGACCGCCGCGGTCTGGGGCTGGGTGGCGGGCGGGGTGACGTCCTCGGGGCCGGGCAGGTAGCGGCCGATCAGGAGCCGGTAGAGCCCGGCGCCGAGCACGCCGCCGACCAGCGGGCCGACGATCGGCACCCAGAAGTACAGGTCGCCGTACTGGTCGCGCCACGCCCCGTCGTAGCCGGTGAGGAACGAGGCCAGCCGCGGCCCGAAGTCGCGGGCGGGGTTGATGGCGTAACCGGCGTCGGTGCCCCACGCGAAGCCGATCGCCACGACGATCAGGCCGACCACCACGGGACCGAGGTTGGCGGCGGGGGCGGAGTTGCGCAGGTCGGTGACGGCCAGGATGAGGAAGAGCAGGATCGCGGTGCCGATGATCTGGTCGCGCAGCGCGCCGCCGGTGTGGACGGGCAGGGTGCCGTTGCCGGGCAGGGTGGAGAAGACGCCCTGCGTCTTGATGGTGTGGTCGGGGTCGACCTTGGCCAGCACCTCGCTGTAGTTCCAGCGGACCAGCAGCGCGCCGGCGAACGCGCCGAGCGTCTGCGCCAGCGCGTACGGGGCGACCTTGCGCCAGGGGAACTCGCGGAACGTGGCCAGCGCGACGGTGACCGCCGGGTTGAGATGCGCGCCGCTGATCTTGGCGGAGGTGTAGACCGCGAGGGTCACGCCGAGGCCCCAGGCCCAGGCGATGCTGTCGTGGTCGCCGATGCCGCCCGCCACGACCTGGGCGACGACGCCGACGCCGAACAGAATGATGATCATCGTGCCGGCGAACTCGGCCGCGAGTTCGCCGGTGAGGCCCGGGACCCTTCTACGCTCCATTGCTTCCTCCTCGGTCGGTGCCGAGGACGATAAGTCGGCCACATAGCGGCAACAACGGACGCGTGCCGACATTGTCGAACACTTTTGCCGAGCGGGACGGCCCGTTACCCTCGCCCGTGTGCAGTGGATCACAGCGTTGGGGCAGCGTCTCCGGCTTACCACGGCGATGCCGGAGGGTGCCGACATTGTCGAACACCTTCCGGCGGAACTAGCATCGCGAGCATGCCGGGACCGGTGCAGTCGATCGAGCGGGCCGCCGCGATCCTGCGGCTGCTCGCGGCGGGGACGGGCCGGCTCGGCGTGGGCGAGATCGCCGCGTCGCTCGGCCTGGCGCGGGGCACCGCGCACGGCATCCTGCGCACCCTGGAGCGGGTCGGCTTCGTCGAGCAGGACCGCGACTCCGGCAAGTACCAGCTCGGCGCGGCCCTCCTGCACCTGGGCTCCAGCTACCTGGACGTCAACGAGCTGCGTTCGCGGGCCCTCAACTGGGCGGACGCGCTGGCGGCGCGCAGCGGCGAGGCGGTGCGGATCGGCACGCTGCTGGAGGGCCGCGTCCTGGTCGTCCACCATGTCTTCCGCCCCGACGACACGCTCCAGACCCTGGACGTCGGGGCGCTGCTGCCGCTGCACGCCACGGCCCTCGGCAAGGCGCTGCTGGCGCACGACGCGAACGCCGTCGCGGCGGTGCGCGGGACCGAGCTGGAGACGTTCTGCCGCCGCACCGTCACCGACCACCGCGAGCTGTCCCGCGCGCTCGCCCGCGTCCGGGAGAACGGCTGGGCGGCGGAGGTCGAGGAGCTGTCGATCGGCGAGGCCGCGATCGCCGCGCCCATCCGGGGACACGGCGGCCTCGTGGTCGGCGCGATCGGCATCTCCGGTGCGGTGGAGCGCCTGTGCGACGCGCGCCGCGTCCCCGACGCGCGGCTGGTGGGATACGTGCGCGACGCGGCCCGCGCGGTGTCGCGGGAGTTCGGCGGCTCCCGCTGGTGAGCGGAGGCCGCGACCGTGACCGAGCGCTACGTGATGTCCATCGACCAGGGCACCACCTCGACCCGGTGCATCCTGTTCGACCACAGCGGCCGGCTGGTGTCGGTCGCGCAGCGTGAGCACCGCCAGTACTTCCCCCGGCCGGGCTGGGTCGAGCACGACCCGATGGAGATCTGGCGCAACCTCGAACGCGTCGCCCCGCAGGCCCTCGCCCAGGCCGGGGCGTCCCCGGAGCAGATCGCGGCCGTCGGCATCGCCAACCAGCGCGAGACCACCGTCCTGTGGGACCGGATCACCGGCGCGCCGATCGGGCGGGCCCTGGTCTGGCAGGACACCCGCACCGAGGGCCTGGTCGAGGAGCTGTCGCGCGCCCCGGACGCCTCCCTGGTCCCCGACCGCACCGGCCTGCCCCTGGCCGCCTACTTCTCCGCGCCGCGCATCCGCTGGATGCTCGACGCCACGCCGGGCCTGCGCGGCCGGGCCGAACGCGGCGAGGTCCTGGTCGGCACGATGGAGAGCTGGCTGATATGGAACCTCACCGGCGGCCCCGACGGCGGCGTGCACGTCACCGACGCCACCAACGCCGGGCGCACCCTGCTGATGGACGTGCGGTCCCTCACCTGGGACGACGAGCTGCTGGCGTTCTTCGACGTGCCGCGCGCGATCCTGCCGGAGATCCGGTCGTCGGCCGAGGTGTACGGCACGGCCCGCCGGGTCTTCCCGGGCACGCGGATCGCCGCCGCGCTCGGCGACCAGCAGGCGGCGCTGTTCGGGCAGACGTGCTTCTCGGCCGGGGAGACCAAGTGCACCTACGGCACCGGCGCGTTCCTGCTGATGAACACCGGCACCACACCGGTCGGCTCCGGCCACGGCCTGCTCACCACCGTCGGGTACAAGATCGGCGACGATCCGGCCGTGTACGCGCTGGAGGGGTCGATCGCCGTCACGGGCGCGCTGGTGCAGTGGGTCCGCGACGGGCTCGGGCTGATCGGCAGCGCCCCGGAGATCGAGACGCTGGCGCGTTCGGTGGAGGACAACGGCGGCTGCTACGTCGTCCCGGCGTTCTCCGGGCTGTTCGCGCCGCACTGGCGCGGCGAGGCGCGCGGCGTCGTGGTCGGGCTGACCTCCTACATCACCAAGGGACACCTGGCGCGGGCGGTGCTGGAGGCGACCGGCTGGCAGACCCGCGAGGTCGTCGACGCCATGTACCGCGACTCGGGCCTCGGCATCGGCGAGCTCAAGGTCGACGGCGGCATGACCGCCGACAACCTGCTGATGCAGTTCGTGGCCGACGTGCTCAACGTCCCCGTCGCCCGCCCGATGGTCGCCGAGACGGTCTCGCTGGGCGCGGCCTACGCCGCCGGGCTGGCCGTCGGGTACTGGGCCGATCTGGAGGGCCTGCGCCGGAACTGGCACCGCGCGGCCCGCTGGGTCCCCTCGATGGACCCGCACCGGCGCGGGGCCGAGTACCGCAACTGGCGCAGCGCCGTCGAGCGTTCCCTCAACTGGATCCGCTCCGACGTCGCGCCCCCCGACCACGGGGTGGCGGCGCCGCCCGGCAGGCTCCGCTGACCTGGCGGGACGCCGGGTCCGTTCGCCAAGGCGCAGGGTGGTGGTCGGGAACACCGGGCCGGTCGTGTTGACTGGGGAGCAGGGGAAGGACGTTCGAAGGGCGGGCCACGTTGGAGGAGCATCGGCTGTCGGCCGCCTGGGCGGGGGCGCGACCGAGCGGGCGGCCCGTGGTCGTCACGGGGGTGTTCGACCTGCTGCACGTCGGGCACGTCCGCTACCTGGCGGAGGTCGCCGCGCGCGGGCTCCCCGTGGCGGTGGGGATCGAGGACGACGAGCGGGTGCGGGCCTGGAAGGGGCCGACCCGCCCGGTCAACACCGCCGCCGAACGCGCCGAGGTCATGGCGGCGCTGCGGTCGGTGGCCGGCGTCTTCGTGATCTCGGGTCCGCCGGACGCCGCGGGCTGGCGGGACTACGTCGGCCTGCTCGCGCCGATGGAGCCGGCCGCGCTGGCGTTCACGGCCGGGGACCCGCACACCGAGGCCAAGCGGCTGGGGGCCGAGGCGCTGGGCGCGGAGGCGTGGGAGTTCGGACTCACCGAGGCGCGCTCGACGAGCGCGATGCTGGAGGTCATCGCCTCCCGTTCGTGAACCGCGCCCCGTCGGGGAGCTGCGCGGAAACACCGGTGGACGATAACTTCGTGTGGAAATATGTCGTTGCTTGATGACCTTTCCAAAAGCCTATCGATAAAGGGGTTCGCGCCGTGAGCGACGCCCAGTTTCCCGGAGTCGACTTCACCGTTCCGCAGACCGCCCGGATCTGGAACTACTGGCTCGGCGGTAAGGACCACGTCGAGGTGGACCGGCGGGTCGGGGACGAGATCCTCCAGGTGATCCCCGACATGGCGCAGATGGCGCGGTCCACGCGGGCGTTCCTGGTGCGGGCCGTGCGCCACCTGGCCGGGGAGGCCGGGGTCCGGCAGTTCCTCGACATCGGCACCGGGCTGCCGACCGCGGACAACACCCACGAGGTCGCGCAGTCCGTCGCCCCGGACGCGAAGATCGTTTATGTGGACAACGACCCGCTGGTCCTGGCGCACGCGTGGGCCCTGCTGACCAGTTCCCCCGAGGGGACGACCACCTACATCGACGCCGACCTGCGGCAGCCCGAGAAGATCATCGAGGAGGCGCGCAAGACGCTGGACTTCGACCGGCCGATCGCGCTGATGCTCATGGGCATCCTCGGGCACATCGTCGCCGACGGGGAGGCGTTGTCGATCGTCCGGCGGCTGATCGACGCGCTGCCGTCGGGCAGCTACCTGGCCGTCTACGACGCCACCAACGTCCTGCGCCCGGAGACCGCCGAGGCGATCGAGATCTGGAACCGCTCCGCCGAGCCGCCGTACGTGCTGCGCACGCCCGACCAGATCGCCGAGTTCTTCACGGGGCTGGAGCTGGTCGAGCCGGGCATCGTGTCGTGCCCGCTGTGGCGGCCGGTGGACGAGGGCGCCGAGCCGATCGACGAGTTCGGCGGGGTCGGCCGCAAGCCCTGACCCGCGGGAGCCCTGGCTCCCGGAGCCAGGTGGGCGGCCCGGGTCGTGAGATGGTCGCGTTCGGGGGTGCGGACGGTAGTCGGCGGCGGTGGCTTCGCCCCTGCGCCGAATCGTCGCGCGGTACCGCGCTCTCCAGGGCGCGCCGTCAGAGCCGGCCTGGGCGATCCGGGCCTGGGACGGGTCGTCCGGCCCCTGCGCCTCCACGAGCTCGCCGGACGCGATGTGCGCCTGGATCTCCTCGGGGTTTCCAGCCCGACATCGGCGGACCGCATCAGCAGCATGGACCTCATGTCCGGCTCCTCGCGGTCTGGGGACGCTGCCGCCCAGGGGCCGAAGCCGGGGCGGCCGTTCTCGACAGCCTCGCCGAGAAATTTCTCCGGAATCGCATCGGCACGCTCTGTCACTGCCGTACATCCTCATTTACGATGACTTTCCCGGCCGGACGGGCACGAGGAGGCTCCAGTTGGCCGAGCAGTCCGCCGCGCCGGCGTCGCGTCTGACGGGTCCGCTGATCCTGGCGCTCGGGCTGTACGTCACCGTGTCGGGGCTCGTGTTCTGGGTGCGGGAACGGCCGCCCGCCGGGGACCTGGCCGCCGGGCTGGTCGGCGTGGCGGTGTTCCTCGGCGCGTACGCGCGGGTGGCCTGGGACGTCGTCGAGCACGGCCCGTCGGTGCGGCGGCCGTGGCCGCTCCTGGCGGCGGGCGTCTGCGCGGTCGCGCTGGCGGTGTTCGTGGACGGGCCGTGGGGACGCTGCCGGGGCTGTTCGCCGGGATGCTGGCGCTGGCCGTCGCGCCGCGCGCGGCCGTTCCGCTGGCCGTGCTGGTGATCGGGGCCGTCGTGGTGAACGACCTCGTGCGCGACGCCGTGGCCGGGGACGTCGTGGAGCAGGCCGCCCGCAACGTGTTCGCCGCGCTCGCCGTCTTCGCGCTGGGGTGGCTGAACCTCCTGCACCGGGAGCTGTGGCTCGCGCGCGGGCGGCTGGCCGAGGCGGACGCGGCCGCCGAACGGCTCCGGGCCGCGCGGGACCGCGGTGAGGCGCTGGCCCGCGCGCTCTCGGCGATCGGGCTGCGGGGCAGGCTGGCGGCGCGGCTGCTGGCGGAGGGCCGCGCCGGTGAGGCCGCCGCGCGGCTGGACGAGATCACGTCGCTGGCGGAGCGTTCCCTGACCGGCGGCGAACCGGACCCGGACCTGGTCGCGGAGATCGAGGAGGCGCGGGTGGCGCTGGCGGCGGCCGGGGTGAGGACGGCCGTGGACGACGTCCCCAACGGCCTGCCCGAGCCCGTCCACCGGACGCTCGGCTGGGTGGTGCGCGAGGGCGCGGCCCACGTGCTTCGGCACCGCGCGGCGTCGGTGTGCTCGGTGCGGATCCTGGCCGACGGCCGGACCGTCCGCCTGCGGCTGGTCAACGACGGCGTCCCCGACGGCGGCGGCCCCGCGGGCGGGCTGGACGTCCTCGCCGCGCACCTGCGCGCGGCGGACGGCCGTCTCGTCCACGGTCCGGGCCCCGACCGGACCTACCTGCTGGAGGCGTTCGTCCCGCTCCCCTGAAACCCGCACACTTCCCCCACATTTCCCGGCGGAGATCCCCATACCGGGGCGCTTGGGTAGACGGTGGTGAAAGGAGCGGGCCATGGGATTCGACGCGACCGCATGGCGGCGGCACTTCGAGGACGAGGCGGAACGCCGCCGCGCCACCCCCGATCCCGACTGGGACGCCGGCGCGCGCCTGACCCCCGAGCTGGTGCGCAGCCTCCAGCGGTTCCAGGTCGGCGAGAACGGCGACGGCGCGAACCTGATCCGCAAGGCCGGGGACGGCGACTACGGCGTCGCGGCCCGGCTGTTCGTGGCCGAGGAGCAGAACCACGCGCGGATGCTGGCGCTGCTGCTCGGCGCGGCGGGCGAGCCCACGATCGGCGCGCACTGGAGCGACGCGCTGTTCGTGCGGCTGCGGCGGGCGCTGGGGCTGCGCACCGAGCTGGCCGTGCTGATGATCGCCGAGGTGGTGGCGCTGCGGTACTACCGGGCGCTGCGCGACGGGGCCGCCGACCCGCTGGCCCGGGACGTCGCGGCGCGCGTGCTGGCCGACGAGCGGCGGCACGTGCCGTTCCACTGCGCCCGCCTGAACCCGCTGCCGCGCCCGCTGGCGCTGCTGTGGCTGTGCGCGGTGGCGGCGGTGTCGGCCGTGGTGGTCGCCGACCACGGGTGGGCGCTGCGGGAGCTCGGGATGACGCGCCGGACCTTCGTCCGGGACGTGTTCGCCGAGGCCCGCGCGATCACCCGGCTGATGACGGACGAGGCCCCCGCTCCTCGCGAGCCGGCGGTCCGGTGACGCCCTCGGTGCTGAGCAGGACGACCGTCCCGGTGTGCGCCGGGGACAGCGACGGGCGGCGGGTCGGGGTGAGCGCGGCGCGCACGCCCGCCAGCGCCGCCGCCCCGCACGGGCCCGCCGGGACGCCGTGGCCCGCCAGG
>NZ_BCQR01000111.1 GCF_001552175.1 Actinomadura kijaniata NBRC 14229 | reverse complement strand
GGCAGGCCCAGCCGGCGCCGGCGGGCGGCGCGGCGTTCGGCCAGGCGGCGCTCCTCGCGCATGCGGCGTTCGGCCAGCACCGCCGACAGCAGCACCTCCGGCCGCACACCCGGCGGCGGGGGCGGGCTGACCACGGCGGTGACCTGGTCGGCGATCCGCTGCCCGAGATCGTCGCGGACCTCCGGCAGCAGCTCCCAGAACCGCGACAGGTACTGCCGGGCGGCCATCGCCAGCTCGTCCGACACCTGCGACAGCTCCAGCCTCTGGGCCCACCACGCGAGCTGCGGCGGCATCACCGCGACCGGGCCGAACATCCCCGAGGTCGGCACGCGCTCCTGGATGACGATCGTCCCGGCGAACAGGTCGCCCAGCCGCTTGCCGCGCCGGCTCCCCAGCGAGGTCAGCAGCGCCGGGGCCCCGTACAGCATCCAGAACTCGACCACCCCGGCCAGCGCCCGCACCAGCGCCTGCCGGAACCGGATCGGACCGCCGTCGTCGGAGACCACCCGCAGCCCGACCGCCATCTTGCCCAGCGACCGGCCCCGCGACAGCGTCTCGAACGCGCACGGGTACCCCACCAGCACCAGCACGCTGGTGAGGATGACCAGGCCGACCGTCCACGCCTCGTCGGCGACCAGCGACGTCATCGCCACGACGTAGACCGCGAAGTTGAGCACCGCGAGCTGGAAGATCAGATCGAGCAGGAGGGCGCACCCCCGGCTGGCCAGGCGCGCCACCCGGATGTCGAGCGCGACGGCCTCGCCGGTGACGAGTTCGGCCATGACCCTCCTTCGGTTGGAGGTCCATTCTGCCCGGAACGCGCGCGGTGTGGTGATCAGGGGTGAACCGCGGCCCCGGCGCGTTCCGGGATAGTCTCCCCGGGTGGACGTCGACGCTTACGTGGCAGCGCACAACGCCGAGTGGGTCCGGCTGGAGCAGCTGATCAACTCCGGCCGGAGACTGTCCGGAGCGGAGATCGACGAACTGGTCGAGCTGTACCAGCGCACCGCCACCCACCTGTCGGTGGTGCGCTCCTCCTCACCCGACCCGATGCTGGTGGCGCGGCTGTCGTCGCTGGTGGCGCGGGGCCGGGCGGCGGTCGCCGGGGCGCGGGCGCCGCTGTGGCGGGACGTGTCGCGGCTGGCCACGGTCTCGTTCCCGGCGGTGGCCTACCGGCTGCGCTGGTGGTGGCTCGGCAACGCCCTGCTCGGCAACCTGCTCGCCCTGGCGCTCGGGATCTGGGTGGCCCGCAACCCCGAGGTGCAGGCCGCGATCGTCACCCCGTACCAGGCCCGCGAGCTGGTCGAACGCGACTTCGCCAACTACTACACCGAGCACTCGGCGGCGTCGTTCGCGTTCCAGGTGTGGATCAACAACGCGTGGGTGTCCGCGCAGGCGCTGATCTTCGGCATCCTGCTCGGCGTCCCGGCGGTCTACGTCCTCGTGCAGAACCAGCTCAACCTGGGCGTCGTCGGCGGCCTGATGTTCGCCCACGACAAGGGCGACGTGTTCTTCGGCCTGATCCTGCCGCACGGCCTGCTGGAGCTGACCGCCGTGTACCTGGCCGTCGCCGCCGGGCTGAAGCTCGGCTGGACGGTGATCGACCCCGGCCCGCGCCGCCGCGGCCAGGCGCTCGCCGAGGAGGGCCGGGCCGCGATGAGCGTCGCGCTCGGACTGGTCGCGGTGCTGCTGGTGTCCGGGCTGATCGAGGGGTTCGTGACCGGCTGGGTCCACACCACCTGGCTGCGGATCGGGATCGGCGTGGTGGCCGAGGTCGCGTTCCTCGCCTACGTGATCGTGCTGGGGCGGCGGGCGGTGCGCCAGGGCGAGACCGGCGACGCCGAGATCCGCCCCGACCTGGCCCCCACCAGCGGCTGAGCCCCGCCGGCGGGGGCGGCGGTCACAGCCTCCCGGCCGCCTTGAGCGCCAGATAGGCGTCGGCCAGCGCGGGAGCGATCTCGTCCGGCGGCGCGTCCACGACCTCCACGCCGAACGACCGCAGCTCGGCCGTCAGCCGCCGCCGGTCCGCGCGGGCCCGCTCGGCGGCCGCGGCGTCGTACACGGCCGCCAGGTCCCCGCGCGCCCCGGCCATCTCGCCCACCCGGGGGTCGGCCACGGCCGCGACCATCACCAGGTGCCGGGCGGTGAGCTGCGGCAGCAGCGGCAGCAGCCCCTCCTCGATCGCCGCCGGGTTCAGCTCGGTCAGCAGCACCACCAGGCACCGTTGCCGCACCCGCGACAGCAGCGCCGACACCATCCCGGCCGCGTCGCTCTCGATCAGCTCCGGCTCCAGCGGCGCCATGGCCTGCACCATCGACGGCAGCAGGTCGGTCCGCGAGGCGCCCTCCACCCGCGCCCGCACCCGCCGGTCGTAGGCCAGCAGGTCCACCCGGTCCCCGGCGCGCGACGCCAGCGCGCCCAGCAGCAGCGCCGCGTCCATCGAGCAGTCCAGCCGGGGGATGTCCCCGACCCGCCCGGCCGAGGTCCGGCCGGTGTCCAGCACCAGGTAGATGCGGCGGTCGCGCTCGGGCCGCCAGGTCCGCACCACCACGTCGCGCCGCCGCGCCGTGGCCCGCCAGTCGATCGACCGGACGTCGTCGCCGTCCACGTACTCGCGCAGCGAGTCGAACTCGGTGCCCTGCCCCCGGATCAGCGCCACGTGCGCCCCGGTCAGCTCGCGCAGCTTGGCCAGCTTGCCCGACAGGTGGCGGCGCGAGGGGAACGCGGGCAGCACCCGCACCCGCCAGGGCGCGGGCCGCGAAAGCTGCCGCGCCGCCAGCCCGAGCGGTCCCACCGACCGCACCACGACGCCCACGGCCTCCCGGTCGCCGCGCCGCGTCGGCGCCAGCGCGGTCTCCACGCGCCGCGCCTCCCCGGCCGGGACGTCGATCCGCGTCGTGCGCGGCGACGCCCCGGCGCTGGGCGGCCACACGTCGCGCAGCACGGCCTTCACGCGCCGCCGCCCCCGGTTCTCCACGGTGAGCGTGACGGCGGCGCGCTCGCCCAGCCGCACGTTCGTGTCGCCCGACCGGTGGTAGGCGAGCGCCCGCACGTTCCCGGCCAGCGCCAGGTCGGCGGCCACCCCGGCCAGCAGCGCGCCCCAGAACGCCAGCAGCGTCCACCAGCTCGGCAGCACCAGCGGCAGCAGCGCGCCCAGCCCCGCCAGCAGTCCCAGCCGTCCCGTCAGCGCCATCAGCGGGGCGCGGGGACGTGGGCGAGGATGCCCTCCAGCACACCGTCGGCGGTCGCGCCCTCCAGCTCGGCCTCGGGCTTGAGCTGCACCCGGTGCCGCAGCGTCGGCCGCGCCAGCGCCTTCACGTCGTCCGGGGTCACGTAGTCGCGCCCGGACAGCCACGCCCACGCCCGCGACGTCGCCAGCAGCGCCGTCGCGCCGCGCGGCGACACCCCCAGCGCCAGCGACGGCGACTGCCGCGTCGCCCGGCACAGGTCCACCACGTACGCGGCGACCTTCGGGTCCAGGTGGACGGTCCGCACCGCCGCCTGCCCCGCCGCCAGGTCCGCCGCGCCCGCGACCGGCCGCACCTGCGACAGGTCGCGCGGGTCGAACCCGGCCGCGTGCCGCTGGAGCATCGCGATCTCCTCGTCCCGCGTGGGGACGGGCACCGTCAGCTTCACCAGGAACCGGTCGAGCTGCGCCTCCGGCAGCGGGTAGGTCCCCTCGTACTCGACGGGGTTCTGCGTCGCGCACACCACGAACGGGTTCGGCAGGGCGCGCGCCGCGCCCTCCACCGACACCTGCCGCTCCTCCATCGCCTCCAGCAGCGACGCCTGCGTCTTGGGCGGCGTCCGGTTGATCTCGTCGGCGAGCAGCAGGTTCGTGAACACCGGGCCCTCGCGGAACTCGAACTCCGCGGTCCGGTTGTCGTAGATCAGCGATCCGGTCACGTCGCCGGGCATCAGGTCCGGGGTGAACTGCACCCGCTTGAAGTCCAGGTCCAGCGCCCGCGACAACGTCTTGACCAGCAGCGTCTTGGCGGTGCCCGGCACCCCCTCCAGCAGCACGTGCCCCCGGCACAGCAACGCGATGACCAGCCCGGTCACCACCGCGTCCTGGCCGACGACCGTCTTGGCGACCTCGCCGCGCAGCGCGGTCAGCGCCGCCCGCGCGCCGTCGGCCGCGGCCGGGGTGTCGTGCCCGGCGGCGTCCTTGTCCAGGTCCACAGGTTGGTTCAAGACTGTCGTACCTGCCTTTCCAGGTCGTCGAGAAGATCGGTGAGCCGGACCAGCGCGGCGTCGTCGACGGGCTCGGGACCGTACAGCGCCTCGCCGACGAACGGCTCGTCGCGTCCGGTGCGGGCGGCGACCGCCGCGACGATCTGCGGCGCCGCCTCCGGGTCGGCGGCGGCCCCGCGCGGCAGCCCCAGCAGCGCCACCAGGCGCTCCCGGGCCCCGGCGCGCAGCGCCTCGGCGGCGCGGTCGCGGGCCCGGTGCGCCCGGTACAGCCGGGAGCGGCCCTCCACGGTCTCGGCGGACCGCACCACCACCGGCAGCGCCTCGGCCACCACCGGGCCGAGCCGCCGCGACCGCCACAGCGCGGCCAGCGCCACCGCGACGATCAGTTCCAGGAAGAACAGCTTCACCCCGAACGGCAGCAGGTCGCCCAGCGACCGCTCGCCGCCCTCCGCGCCCGGCTCGGGCAGATCGGGGATCAGCCACACCACGTGCGGGCGGGCGCCGACCAGGTTCATCGCCAGCGCCGCGTTGCCCTCCTCGGCGAGCGACCGGTTGACCAGCGGGGCCGCCGAGCCCAGCACGGTCACCGTCCGCCCGCCGTCGGCGATCTCCACCAGCCGGGGGAAGCGGTCCCCGACGTAGCAGCGGGTCGCGCCGGAGGGGACCTCGTAGGTCTGGGCCTGCCCGAACTCCACCCGCCCGGCGGCGACGGCGGCGGGCAGCGCGCAGCCGGGGACGTCGGTCTCCTCGAACGACGGCTCGGCGCGCCGCACGCCCGGCGCCAGCGACTCCAGCGCGTGGCGGTCGGGCGTGACCAGCACCAGGTTCGCGGTGGTCTCCTGGAGGGTTCCCAGGTCGGTGGGGGTGAGGCGGTCGGTGCGGGTCACCACCAGCGTGCCGCCCGGGGTCGCGCGGGCGGCGGCGTCCCCGGCCCGCCGCGCCACGTCCAGCCGGACGCCGCGCTGCTTGAGGATCTCGGCCAGCGCCCGCGTGCCGCCGTCCGACGGCGAGGTCGGGTCGAGGTCCTGCGCGGTCCCGCCGGGCCGCAGCGCCGCCAGCGCCAGCGCCAGGGCCGCCAGCGCCAGCACGACCAGCAGCACGCCCCGCGAGGACCGCCACCGGCGCCCGGCGACCTGCCGCGCGGTCGTCTCGGAGATCACCACCGGAGCCCCCCGTCGGTGTCGTCACCCGGCCGGTCCGGCACCACCCAGGCCCCGGCCGGGACGGGCGCGGCGGCGTCCGAGGAGTCCGTGGAGTCCGTGGAGTCCGCGGCGTCCCCGGATCCCGTGGTGACCTTGGGCCTGGCTGCGGTGACCCGTTCGTCCAGCGCCTTGACCCGCGCGTACGCCTCGGCGCTGCCGGGCCGGTCGCCGTACCAGACGTCGTCGAAGATCCGCACGCCCGCGCGCAGCTCGTCCGCCAGCTCCGGCAGCGCCGCGCCCGCCTCGGCCGCCAGCTCGTCGGCGGTGCGGCCGGGGCGCGGCGCCAGCACGGCGCGCTCCTCCAGGTCGCGGGCCAGGGCGCGGAGCCGTTCGCGGATCGCCTCGGGCCAGCTCCCGGCGGCGGCCAGCCGGTCGGCCTCGGCCCGGTGGTCGCGGGCGGTGGAGGGGGCGTCCTCCAGCAGCGGGTCGCGGTCGGAGCGCACGTTGCGCCGGTCCCGCATGACCCACGCCACCAGCGCCACCGCCGCCACCAGCACCAGGATGATCACGATCCAGGAGATCCAGCCCGCGCCGTTGCCGTGCGCGTTCGGGTCGGCGGTGCGCTGGAACAGCTCGCGCAGCCAGTCGGCGAACCGGTCCCAGGCCCGCTCCAGCCAGGACGGCCGGTCCCGGTGGTAGATCGGCTTCTCCAGCTCCCGCCGGGCCAGCTCGCGCGCCTCGTCCCGGCCGATGGGCTCAAGGATCACGGCGCGCCTCCGCCCGACGGCGTGTGCGACTGGTGTTGCGCATGGGGTTCTCGGGGCATCTGTCGAGGGTGGGGAGCGGGCGGGGGGAACGGTGCGGGGGCCGGGCGGGGGCTCGGCCAGGCGGGGCGCCACAGGGTGAAGAAACCGTCGTCGCCCGGGGCGTCCCCGTCCGGGGCGTCACGGTGCGGGCCGTCACGGTGCGGATCATCATGGTGCGGGGCGTCCCCGGCCGGGGCGTCGCGGCGGGTGCGCAGGTCCAGGTCCAGGCCCTCGCGGCGCATCCGGCGGTCCATGTAGAGCAGCGCGATCACGCCCGCGTCGAACGGCAGCACCACCGACCAGCTCACGATCCGCCCGAACGTGTCCAGCGCCAGCGCTCCCAGCGCCCGGCCGCCCTCGGGCTCGGTCCCGAAGAACACGAGCTGCGCCACCAGGAACGGGATGCGCAGCGCGAAGAACCCCATGAACACGGTGATCAGCAGGGCCAGCAGCAGCGTGCCGCAGGTGCGCCACCAGCGGCCCCGCGACAGCCGCCGGGCCCGCGCCAGCGCCCCGCCGACCGACTCGCGCTCCAGCACCACGGCGGGCGCGGCCAGCACCAGCAGCACGTACAGCCACACCATCAGCGCGATCCCGGCCGGGAAGCCGAGCACCCCGGCCAGCACGCACAGCGGCACCGGGGCCTCGGCCGCGACCAGCAGCAGGAACGGCGTGACCGGCAGCAGCAGCCCCAGCAGCGCCGCCCCCATGATCACCAGGGCGACGGCGGCGAGCCGCCCCAGCCGCGGCCGGGCGTCCCGCCACACCTGCCAGGACTCCGCCGGCAGCCCGAACAGGGACCGTCCCAGCACCGGGGCCAGCAGCCCCGACAGCAGCACGATCCCGTAGGCCGACAGCACCAGCCCGATCAGCGCGAGCGAGACCTGCGACCCCAGCGAGCGCAGCAGCACGCCCGGGGTGACCTCGTCGCGGGCCTGCTCGCCGACGAAGTAGTAGGCGGCCACCGTCCCGGCGACCTGGATGACGGCGCTGACGGCGACCGACACGCCGAGCACGGTGCGCGGCGCGCGGCGGATCCCGGCGATGGCGCCGTCCAGCATCTCCGACATCGACAGCGGCCGGAACGGGACATCCCCCTCGGGCGACCCCGGCGGCGGACCCGCGAGCCGCGGCGCGTCGTTCGGTCTGGACATCCCCGCTCCCGTCGGTGCTCGAAGTGGGGCCATCCTGTCACGGACGCCGGACGGAACGCCCTTCCCGTCCCGCGCAACCCACGGCAGTATGTCCCCGGCCCCGTCTACGATCCGGGGTGCGCGGCGGTCGAAGAAGGGTCAGCGGACGGTTTCCGGGTATCGGAGGGAGTCACGGACAAGGCAAACGCAGGTAACCTTGCGTGCCGAGGCATATCTCTCCCTGGCGAGGTGGGGCCGGGTTCCGGCCCCGAGGGCGGTGGCGACACCGCGACCACGGGAATCGCGGGCACCTCCGTGCCCTCAGTGCTTTCCCAACCCCACCGGACCCCGACTTTGCGATGAGGGCCATGAGAGGACGTGTACTGGTCGTCGACGACGATCTCGCTCTCGCCGAGATGCTCGGCATCGTGCTGAGGGGCGAGGGTTTCGAGCCGTCGTTCGTCCACGACGGAGACAAGGCGCTGGAGGCGTTCCGGGAGACCCGGCCCGACCTGGTGCTGCTGGACCTGATGCTGCCCGGCGCCGACGGCATCGACGTCTGCCGCCAGATCCGGTCGGAGTCGGGCATCCCG
This sequence comes from Actinomadura kijaniata NBRC 14229, assembly GCF_001552175.1. Lineage (GTDB taxonomy): Bacteria > Actinomycetota > Actinomycetes > Streptosporangiales > Streptosporangiaceae > Spirillospora > Spirillospora kijaniata. The sequence continues at coordinate 473 of NZ_BCQR01000111.1, read as the reverse complement.
ATCGTCATGCTGACGGCCAAGAGCGACACCGTGGACGTGGTGCTCGGCCTGGAGTCGGGCGCCGACGACTACATCGTCAAGCCGTTCAAGCCCAAGGAGCTGGTGGCGCGGGTGCGCGCGCGGCTGCGCCGCACCGACGAGCCCGCCCCCGAGACCCTGCAGATCGGCGACATCACCATCGACGTCGCCGGGCACTCGGTCAAGCGCGGCGACAAGCACATCCCGCTCACCCCGCTGGAGTTCGACCTGCTGGTGGCGCTGGCCCGCAAGCCGCGCCAGGTCTTCACCCGCGAGGTGCTGCTGGAGCAGGTGTGGGGTTACCGGCACGCCGCCGACACCCGCCTGGTCAACGTGCACGTGCAGCGCCTCCGCGCCAAGATCGAGAAGGACCCGGAGCGGCCCGAGATCGTGGTGACGGTGCGCGGCGTCGGCTACAAGGCCGGCCCGGCCTGACCGGCCGGCCCCGCCGCGCC
>NZ_BCQR01000110.1 GCF_001552175.1 Actinomadura kijaniata NBRC 14229 | reverse complement strand
CCCCGCCGCGCCGCCCCGACCGGCCCGCCCGTCATGACCCGGCTCACCGAGACGTCGCCGCCGCGCCCGGCCGTCCCTCGCCGCCTGCCGCTGCCCCGGCCGGTGCGGCGGGGGTTGTCGGTGCTGCGCCGGGCGGCCCGCCGCGCGGCGCGGTCGGGGTACTCGCACTGGCGGCGGTCGATCCAGCTTCGGGTGGTCACCACCACCCTGGTGCTGTCGGCGATCGTGGTGGCGATCCTGGGGGTGTTCCTCACCCAGCAGATGTCGACCGCGCTGATGGAGGGCAAGACCAAGGCCGCCCTGCTCCAGCTGGAGGAGGGCCTGGCGCAGGTCCAGCGGGACCTGAACGGGCAGACCGACAGCGACCAGCGCCTCAAGGAGGTCGCCGACCGGCTGAAGACCCGCAGCGGGCCCTCGGGGCTGTACGAGGTCTACATCCGCGACACCACCGAGGAGAGCTACGACGGCCTCGCCACCACCGACCTGCGCAGCGAGAGCGTTCCGGGCCGGATGCGCGAGGAGCTGCGCCGCGAGCCGCCCGGCGCCCGCCTCTACACCTACGGCACGCTGACCTACAAGTGGCGCCAGCCCGCGCCCGGCCTGATCGTGGGCGGCACCACCAGCCGGTACGAGCTGTACTACCTGTTCCCGCTGACGCAGGAGCAGCACACGCTGACGTTGATCAGCCGTTCGCTGGTCGGGGTCGGCGTGGTGCTGGTGCTGCTGCTGGCCGCCATCGCCTCGCTGGTGACCCGGCAGGTCGTCATCCCCGTCCGGCTCGCCGCCCAGGGCGCCCAGCGCCTGGCCGCCGGGCGCCTGGAGGAGCGCATGCGGGTGCGCGGCGAGGACGACCTCGCCAAGCTGGCGCGGTCGTTCAACGAGATGGCCGCCAACCTCCAGGAGAAGATCCAGGAGCTGGAGGACCTGTCGCAGGTGCAGCGGCAGTTCGTGTCGGACGTCTCGCACGAGCTGCGCACGCCGCTCACCACGATCCGGATCGCCGCCGACATGCTCTACGAGCACCGCGACACCTTCGACGACCCGGCGGTGGGACGGTCGGCGGAGCTGCTGCAGAGCCAGCTGGAGCGGTTCGAGTCGCTGCTGGCGGACCTGCTGGAGATCAGCCGCCACGACGCGGGCGCGGCCACGCTGGACGCCGAGTCGCTCGACATGCGGGACCTGGTGCTGCGCTGCGTGGGCGACATCCAGGACCTCGCCGAGCGCAAGGGAAGCAAGATCGTCCTCCAGCTTCCGGGGGAGCCGTGCACGGCCGAGGTGGACCGCCGCCGCGTCGAGCGCATCCTGCGGAACCTGCTGGTCAACGCCGTCGAGCACGGGGAGGGCGAGGACATCGTGGTGTCGGTGGCCGCCGACCGCGACGCCGTCGCCGTCGCGGTCCGCGACCATGGGGTGGGCCTCAAGCCGGGGGAGGGCCAGATGGTCTTCGACCGGTTCTGGCGCGCCGACCCGGCCCGCGCCCGCACCACCGGCGGCACCGGGCTGGGCCTGGCGATCTCGAAGGAGGACGCGCAGCTGCACGGCGGCTGGTTGCAGGCGTGGGGCGAGCCCGGCGCGGGCTCGCAGTTCCGGCTGTCGCTGCCGCGCGTGGCCGGGGACGAGCTGCGCGGCTCGCCGCTGCCGCTGGTCCCGCCGGGGGCGGGCGGTCCCCGGCAGTTGTACGCCGAGTTGGAGGCGGGGGAGTGAACGGACGGGAGGGGCGGATCCGGCGGGTCCCGGCGGCGCTCGCGGCGGCCGCGGCGTTCGCCGTCGGCGTCACGGGCTGCGCGAACGTGCCGAGCGGCGGCCGGGTGGTGTCCGGCAAGCCCGCCGAACGCGACCAGCAGGCCGACGACCCCTACGTCCGGCTGATCCCGGCGCCGCCGCGCAACGACTGGACGCCCGCGCAGACCGTCGCGGGGTTCCTGGCGGCGGCCACCAGCTTCGACGACGACCACCGGGTGGCCCGGTCCTACCTGGTCCGCCCCACCTCCTGGCAGCCCGGCGAGCGCCCGGCCGTGACGGTCGTGCGGGATCGGCGCGCCCCCGAGCCCGTCCGGCAGAACGCGGCCGGCACCCAGGCCACCGTGAAGGTCGCCGGCAGCCAGCTCGGCGTGATCGGCATGGACGGCCAGTACGTGGCCTCGCCCAAGCAGGTCGCGGTGACGTTCGAGCTGGTCCGCCAGCCCCAGGGCGGCTGGCGGATCACCGAGCTGCCCGGGGAGCTCAGCGCGGGCCTGCTGCTGACCAAGAGCGACCTGGAACGCACCTTCCGCACCCTGAACCTGTACTTCTACGCGCCCGACCGGCGCACCCTCGTGCCCAACGGGATCTTCCTGCCGCTGGTGAACCGCCAGCAGCTTCCCGCCCAGCTCGTGCGGGCCCTGCTCGGCGGGCCGACGTCCTGGCTGAACGGCGCGGTGCACAGCGCGTTCCCGCAGGGCACCGCGCTGCGCTCGCTGACCCTCGACAAGGGCGTCGCCACCGTGGACCTGTCCCGGCAGGCGCGCGGCGGCGATCCGAAGATGATGTCGGCGCAGCTCGGCTGGACGCTGCGGCGGCTGGCGGAGGTCCGCCGGCTGCGGCTGACGATCGAGGGCCGGGTCGTCGTCCCGGCGGGCGGCGACGAGCTCCAGCCGGTGGACGCCTGGCCCGAGAACGACCCCGACGGCCCCGCGGTCGACCGCTCCCCCTACGCGGTGGGCTCCGCCGGGCACCTCAGCCGCCTCAACGGCGACCTGCCGCAGACGGTCGCCGCCAACGCCGCCCACGAGCTGACCGTGCCCGCCGTGTCCTCCGACTTCCAGGAGGTCGCCGGGCTGAACGCCGACCGCGACCGGCTCTTGGTCGGCGGGCTGGCCGGCAACACCGTCAACCTGCGCACCCTGCTGACCCCGGGCGACCGGGGCAGGCGGTTCACGCCCCCGGTGTTCGACCGCAACGGCACGCTGTGGACCGTCCAGAACACCAAGGACGGCTCGGTGCTGTGGTCCCGGCCGCGCGGCCAGGGCCCGGCCCGGGTCCGGCACTGGGGGCTGGCCGGGCGCGAGGTGCTGGCGTTCGAGGTGGCCCGCGACGGCGTGCGCGCCGCCGCGATCGTCAAGGTGGACGGCGACGCCCAGGTGCAGCTCGGCCGCATCCTGCGCAACCCCGACGGCTCGCTGGACGTGGGCTCGTTCCTGCCGCTCAGCTCCGAGATCCCGACCGCCGAGGACCTGGCCTGGCGCAACGCCGACCAGCTGGCGGTGCTGGGCCGCAAGGAGCCCGACGAGACGGTCATGCCGTACCTGGTGCCGGTCGGCGGCGCCCCGGTGATCTCCCTGGGCACCGGCACCCTGCTGGGCCAGACCCGCCGTATCGCGGCGGCCCCCGGCATGCCCATCCTGATCGGCACGCGGACGCCCGACGGCAAGGACCGCATCTGCCGCCAGCGCAACCCGCGCGAGCAGTACAGCGAGTGGTTCTGCTCCATCCCCGGGACGGACCCGACCTACCCGCCGTGACGGGGTCTCCACCCGGGGTTTTCCACAGCCCGCCGGTTCGCCGGGCGGGGCCGGGCCGGCCCGTGGCACGGTCGTTCCATGAACGTGCTGGCGGAGATCCTCGATCTGCTCCTGCCGCAGTCCTGCGCGGGCTGTGGGCGGGGCTCAGCGGCCCTGTGCGGCGATTGCGGCCGTCCCCTGGGGTCCCACCCCGTCCGGGCCCGTCCGAGCCCGGTGCCGCCCGATCTGCCGCCCGTCTGGGCCGTGACGCCCTATGACGGGACGACCCGCGAGGTGATCACGGCGCACAAGGAGCGCGGCCGCCTCTGCCTGGCCCGTCCCCTCGGGCTGTCGCTGGCCCGTGCGCTCGTCCCGGCCCTCGCCGAGACGGGCGCGTGCGGCGGGGGCGGCGGAGGGAGCGGCCGAGGGGACGGTGGAGGGGGCGAGGTGCTGGTCGTGCCGGTCCCGTCGGCCCGGCGGGCGGTGCGGCGGCGGGGGCACGATCCGACGCGGCGGATGGTCGCGGTGGCCGTCCGGGAGCTGCGGCGGCGGGGCTTCCCCGTCGTCGCGGCCCCGGTGCTGCGGCACCGCCGCGGGGTCGCCGACCAGGCCGGGCTGACCCGGGCGGAACGGGCCGCCAACGTCTCGGGCGCGCTGGCGCTCCGGCGCGGGGCCCGGCTCGCCGGGCGGGGCGTCGTGCTGGCCGACGACGTCGTCACCTCGGGGGCCAGCTTGGCGGAGGCGGCGCGGGTGGTGCGCGCCGCCGGGGCCGCGGCGGTGGCCGCCGGGACGGTCGCGGCGGCGGTGCGGCGGCGAGGGTGACTTTCTTCACGCCGACACGCCCGGGCGGCAGTTACCTACTGTCACAGCGGACGGCCCGGGGGGCCGCGCGGCGCCGGAATCCCCGCCCACGCCCCGTGCCCGGCGTGTTCCGGGGAGTTAGAGATATCGCAAACTCGCACGTCCGGCCCGTCCTTGTGACCTGCGCCGCTTTGGGGCGTGTAACCCCTGCGGAACGGGGGATACACGGCACGTGATTGACCGATGGGGGTGCCTCTGAGGGGGCTCGCGGAGCGTCTCGATGACGGTCAGTGAGTTTTTCCTCTCCGCACCCCCCTGACATTCGTGGCGTAAGGGGTTAGCGTTCCTGACATGGCACCCGCCCGGGTCCGTGGTTGCGTCGGATCGCCGTGCTCGTCGCGAGCACGAGAGGCGGTCCGGCTAGCCGATGCCAGGCGCAGGCGAAACGGCCCACGTAAGGCGACTTCTCGTCGACCGATCACGGTGCGCCTTAGAGGTAAGTCCTGCCCCGCCGGAGGATCAGACATCCTCCGAAACGGGAGAAGGGCAGTAGTGGCGACTGAGCCGCGAGCCCCTCGGCAGGCGGATGTGGGGACGAAGACCAGGTCGGCCGGGCGGGTGCGACCCATCCAGCCGTGGCGTCCGACCGGGGCCGGATGCGGTCCCGGTGCGGGCGGACAACGCAACCGGGAGAAGGGGGGTCCCGCGTGGACATCATCGTGAGGGGCCGGCACACCGAGGTCAACGACAGGTTCCGACGTCACGTCGACGCCAAGTTGGCCAAGATCGAGCGACTCAACTCCAAGGTCATCCGTGTCGACGTGGAAGTGTCGGAGGAGCGGAACCCACGACTGGCCGACCAGCGGGAGCGGGTCGAGCTCACCATCCGCTCACGCGGCCCGGTGATCCGGGCCGAGGCCGCCGCCGACGACCGGTACGGAGCGCTGGACATGGCGCTCGACAAACTGGAGGCGCGGCTGCGGCGCGACGCCGATCGACGCAAGCCCCATCACGGCAGTCGCGGCACCGCCAAGCTCGCGACCATGGAGACCCTGCCGGAGATGATGGCCGGCGGAGACACGACCGCGTCCGCCACCGGAACGGCGGTCGCCGACACCCAGGAGGCCCGGGACGAGGCCGCCGCCCGCGCCGCCGAGCAGGCCACCGCCGACTCGGACGCGAGCCTGGTGCCCATCCCGATGGACGGCGACGGGCCCCTCGTCGTCCGCGAGAAGTTCCACAAGGCCGAGCCCATGGGCATCGAGCAGGCCCTTTTCGAGATGGAGCTGGTGGGACACGACTTCTACCTGTTCCGGGACAAGGAGTCCGGACACCCCTCGGTGGTGTACCGCCGCCGGGGCTGGGATTACGGCGTCATCCGGCTCGTCGAGGAGTGACCGCCGACGGGCCGCGCCTTACAGTGGCAGAGGGCGACCGTGGCGAAGGCCGTCACACGGCGACGACACACGACGACGACACACGAGACGACCGCGTGGCGACCGTACGACGTCGGCCCCCGCGTCCGCGGGGATGCTCCGTGATACGGCACTTGCGCTACGTCACGACCCGAAGCATGTCATGATCTAGAAATGCGCCGCCGGTGAGGCCGTGACGCGGCCTCACCGGCGGCATCCGCACAGAGCCAAGCCCGATCACCGACAGCGAAGGGGGGAAGCGGCGTCCCCTCCACGCCGCGACTCAGGTGAGCGAGAATCCCGAGGCTCGCGGCGCCGCGGCGGTGCCCCGCCAGGCCGGCGCCCCCTCTCCCGGCGGCCCGTCCGGAGGGTCCGGCGCGAGCGACCCCATCCGCGTGCTGATCGTCGACGACCACGCGCTGTTCCGCCGGGGTCTGGAGATGGTCCTGCAGGGCGAGGACGACATCGAGGTCATCGGCGAGGGCGGTGACGGGCACGAGGCCGTGCAGATGGCCGGCGACCTGCTGCCCGACGTGGTGCTGATGGACATCCGGATGCCGCGGCGCAGCGGCATCGAGGCGTGCAGCGCGATGAAGGAGGCCGCCCCCAGCGCGAAGATCGTCATGCTGACCATCAGCGACGAGGAGGAGGACCTCTTCGAGGCGATCAAGGCCGGGGCCAGCGGTTACCTGCTCAAGGAGATCTCCATCGACGAGGTCCCGCAGGCGGTGCGCGCGGTGCACGGCGGCCAGTCGCTGATCAGCCCGTCGATGGCCTCCAAGCTGATCACCGAGTTCGCGGCGCTGGCCAAGCGCTCCTCCGAACGCACCCAGCAGGTCCCCGCGCCCCGCCTCACCGAACGGGAGATGGAGGTCCTGCGCCTGGTCGCCCGCGGCCTGGGCAACCGGGAGATCGCCAAGGAGCTGTTCATCTCCGAGAACACGGTGAAGAACCACGTCCGCAACATCCTGGAGAAGCTCCAGCTGCACTCCCGGATGGAGGCCGTGGTCTACGCCGTCCGCGAGAAGCTGCTGGAGATCACCTGACCGGTCGGCGGCGGTGTCGGCGGCGCTGCCGACACCGGCGAAGGCGTTTTGTCGGTGTCGTGACGTAACATCGCGGCGTGCCTGACCTCGACCTGACCCCCGACGAGGCGCGCCGCCTGCAACTGCGCGCGCAAGGACTGATCGGCGCGGACGCCCGCCGCCGCGGCGTGCCCGGAGTCCTGGACCGCCTGGGCGCGGTCCAGCTCGACACGATCTCCGTGCTGGCCCGCTCGCACGAGCTGGTGCCCTACGCCCGGCTCGGCGCGGCCGGCCGCTCCGCCGTCGAGACCGCCTACTGGGGCGGGACGGACGGCGGACTGGACGGCCCCCGCCCGCCCCGCACCTTCGAGTACTGGGCGCACGCCGCCTCGATCATCCCGGTCCGGGACTGGCCGCTGTTCGCCTTCCGCCGCCGCCACTACGCCGAACGCGGCCAGCGCTGGCACCAGGTCTCCGCGGAGGCGGTGGCCGACGTCCGCGCCCGGCTGGCGGCCGAGGGCCCGCTGACCACCCGCGAGCTGGGCGGCGCCCGCTCCGGGACCGGCGACGGCACCATGACCGACTCCTGGCGGTGGAGCGAGCACAAGATCGCCGTGGAGTGGCTGCTGGACCTCGGCGAGGTCGTCTGCGTCCGCCGGATCGGCTGGCGGCGCGTCTACGACCTGGCCGACCGGGCGATCCCCGCCGACCTGCTGGACGCCGACCCCGACGACGAGACCTGCCTGACCGAGCTGGTCCGCCGGGCCGGGCGGGCGCTGGGCGTCGCGACCCGCGCCGACCTGGCCGACTACTACCGCCTCAAACGCGACCAGGTGGAGGCCGCCCTCCCGGCGACCGGCCTGGTCCCGGTGAACGTCGCGGGCTGGCGCGACGCCGCGTTCGCCGACCCCGACGCGCTGGCCGAGCCCGTCCGGGGCCGCCACGCCACCACGCTGCTGTCGCCGTTCGACTCCCTGGTGTGGGACCGCGCCCGCACCTCCCGCGTCTTCGGCTTCGACCACCGGCTGGAGGCGTACGTGCCGAAGGCCAAGCGCGTCCACGGCTACTTCACGATGCCGGTCCTGGCGGGCGGCCGGCTGATCGGCCGCGTCGACCCCGCCCGCGAGGGCCGCACCCTGGTCGCCCGCCAGGTCTCGCTGGAGCCCCGGGCCGCCACGCCCGGCCGTCTCGCCGCCTCCTGCGCCGCCGTCCACGAGGCGATGCGCCGGGCCGCGGAGTGGGTCGGCTGCGACGACGTCCGCGTCGAGCGGTGCGACCCGCCCGAGCTGGCGCGCGTCCCCTGACCTGGCGCCTGACCGGGGCCCGCCGGGAGGGTCGTCGGCGGCCCGGCCGGGTCGGCTTCACCGGACCGTCACTTGATCATCTTTTGTGGTGCACCTTCCGTTGATGGGGTGTGCGCGATCGGCGGACCCGCCGGTCGGCACACCTCTTCGCACTCGAAGGAGCCTCCGGATGCGCGTCCGCACCCGACCGGGCACGATCGCCGCCTGCGCCGTCGCGATGGCGGGCCTCACGGTGGTCACGGCCACCCCGGCCTCGGCCGCCGCCCTCAACGTCCCCGTCTACGGCACCTCGGGCTACCTGCTGGGCCGCGGCTACTTCCACCCGGGCCTGCCCGGCTCGATCGAGGCCTACGACGCCTACTGCGACGGTGACAACGGCGTCATCGCCGCCCTCTACGTCATCCGGGACGGCCAGTGGACGCGCAGCGCCCTGGCGAGCGTGCGCGGGTGCGGCTCGACCAACCGCAACAGCCTCGACGACAACAGCCCCCGCCCCGGCTACGACGAGTACGTGCGCCTGCGGGTGTGCAAGCTGCTGCCCGACGGCACGTGGAAGGACTGCAAGGACCACTTCACCTACAACTCCGACCGCGTGACCTGAGCCGACCCGGGGATCCGCCCGGTGCCGCGTTCG
>NZ_BCQR01000109.1 GCF_001552175.1 Actinomadura kijaniata NBRC 14229 | reverse complement strand
GGTGCCGTGTCCGGCTGGTGTCGCGTGTCCGGCTGGTGTCGCGTGTCCGGCTGGTGTCGCGTGTCCGGCTGGTGTCGCGTTCGGCTGGTGTCGGGTCCGCCCAGTGTCGGGTCCGGCCGGTGTGGCGTTCGGCTGGAAAAGGCGACGGCCCGCCGAGGAACGCTCCTCGGCGGGCCGTCGTCGGTCCCGTCCCCGGCTCAGCCGTGCGGGGTGTGCTGGGTGTCGGTCTTGACCGGCTTGTCGAGGGTCTCGCCCGCCGGGCCGCCGCGCCGCTTGTCGGTGCGCTTGCCGAACAGGGAGTAGTCCACGATCTCCGGAATGACGCGCGGGGCGTCCACGACCACGTCGGAGAACACGTGCACCACGGCGCTGACCACGAAGCCGACCGCGATGACCGCGACGCCCGCCCAGAACAGCACCCAGTTCGGGCCCAGGCACAGCGCCACCCCGCCGAGCGCGAACCCGATGAAGATGATGGTGACGGCCACCCACGAACTCGGGCGGCCGGCGTGCGACCCGAGCGACTTGTCAGACATATGCGCCTTCCTCAGAGCCTGTGAAAAACCGGGGAACATCCCCGCAGGTGCGAGGCCGACGGTATTGGCATGCCCCGGCCGATCTCCGCCATTGTAATCCCCGCCCCGTGATCATGACCTGGTGGGGACCCGGTGCCGACCTGGTGGGGGAGGCGAGGCGTCCGTACCCGCCACGCGGCACGGGTAACCGGCGATCGGGAGGAGGTCGCGCCGCGCCGCGCCCGCACGCCTGTCGTGGATTGCGTTCCGCGCGTAACCTAGACCATTCTGTGTCTCGCCTACGATGGGCATCGTACGTGTGGTGTGCGTGCCGCCCTCCGGCGGTGACCCACGATCTGCAAGGAGCCTCCTAGAGTGCCGCCAGTCATCGACAAGATCCTTCGTGCGGGCGAAGGCAAAATCCTGCGCAAGCTCAAGAAGCTCGCGGATCAGGTCAACTCGATCGAGGAGGACTTCCTCGAAATGAGCGACGCCGAGCTGCGTGAGCTGACCGACAAGTACCGCGAACGCATCGCCGACGGCGAGAGCCTCGACGACCTGCTCCCCGAAGCGTTCGCGACCGCTCGCGAGGCCGCGCGCCGCGTGCTCGGCCAACGCCACTACGACGTTCAGATCATGGGCGGCGCGGCGCTGCACCTGGGCAACATCGCCGAGATGAAGACCGGTGAGGGCAAGACCCTGACCTGTGTGCTCCCGGCCTACCTGAACGCGCTGTCGGGCGAGGGCGTGCACGTCGTCACCGTCAACGACTACCTGGCCAAGCGCGACGCCGAGTGGATGGGCCGCGTGCACCAGTTCCTCGGGCTCGAAGTGGGCGTCATCCTCCCGCAGATGACCCCCGAGGAGCGTCGCGCCGCGTACAACTGCGACATCACCTACGGCACCAACAACGAGTTCGGCTTCGACTACCTGCGCGACAACATGGCCTGGAGCCTGGAGGAGTGCGTCCAGCGCGGCCACAACTTCGCGATCGTCGACGAGGTCGACTCCATCCTCATCGACGAGGCCCGGACCCCGCTGATCATCTCCGGCCCGGCCGAGCAGAACTCCAAGTGGTACTCCGAGTTCGCCAAGCTCGTGCCGCGCCTCAAGCGCGCCGAGCCGATCCCCGGCGAGATCGACAAGTACGGCCCCGGCGACTACGAGGTCAACGAGAAGAAGCGCACCGTCGGCATCACCGAGGCGGGCGTCGAGAAGGTCGAGGACTGGCTCGGCATCGACAACCTCTACGACTCGGTCAACACGCCGCTGGTCAGCTTCCTCAACAACGCCCTCAAGGCCAAGGAGCTGTACAAGCGCGACAAGGACTACATCGTCGCCAACGGCGAGGTCCTGATCGTCGACGAGTTCACCGGCCGCATCCTGCACGGCCGCCGCTACAACGAGGGCATGCACCAGGCCATCGAGGCCAAGGAAGGTGTGGCGATCAAGGACGAGAACCAGACGCTCGCCACGATCACCCTCCAGAACTACTTCCGCCTCTACAACAAGCTGTCCGGCATGACCGGCACGGCCGACACCGAGGCCGCGGAGTTCAACAAGACCTACAAGATCGGCGTGGTGCCGATCCCGACGAACAAGCCGATGATCCGCAAGGACCAGGCCGACGTCGTCTACAAGACCGAGCAGGCCAAGTTCGAGGCGGTCGTCGACGACATCGCCGAGCGCCACGAGAAGGGCCAGCCGGTCCTGGTCGGCACGACCTCGGTCGAGAAGTCCGAGCGGCTGTCCAAGATGCTCAAGCGGCGCGGCATCCCGCACCAGGTGCTGAACGCCAAGCACCACGAGCAGGAGTCGGCGATCGTCGCGGAGGCGGGCCGCAAGGGCGCCGTCACCGTCGCCACCAACATGGCCGGTCGAGGCACCGACATCATGCTCGGCGGCAACCCCGACTTCCGCGCCGACCTGGAGCTGCACCAGCGCGGCCTGTCCCCGCTGGAGACTCCCGAGGAGTACGAGGCGGCCTGGCCCGAGGCGCTGGAGAAGGCCAAGGAGGCCGTCAAGGGCGAGCACGAGGAGGTCGCCGAACGGGGCGGCCTGTACGTGCTGGCCACCGAGCGGCACGAGTCGCGGCGCATCGACAACCAGCTGCGCGGCCGCTCCGGCCGTCAGGGCGACCCGGGCGAGTCCCGCTTCTACCTGTCCCTCGAGGACGACTTGATGCGGATGTTCAACTCCGCCCGCGTCGAGGCGATCATGACGCGCCTCAACATCCCCGACGACGTGCCGATCGAGTCCAAGGTCGTCAGCGGCGCGATCAAGTCGGCGCAGAGCCAGGTCGAGCAGCAGAACTTCGAGATGCGCAAGAACGTCCTGAAGTACGACGAGGTGCTCAACCGCCAGCGCAAGGTCATCTACGCCGAGCGCCGCAAGGTGCTGGAGGGCGCCGACCTCAGCGACCAGATCCGCAACATGATCCACGAGGTCGTGGACGGCTACGTCGCGGGCGCCACCGGCGAGGGCTTCGCCGAGGAGTGGGACCTGGACAAGCTGTGGAAGGCGTTCAAGCAGCTCTACCCGGTCTCCCTGACGGTGGACGGCCTCGTCGAGGAGATCGGCGGCGACATCTCCTCGCTGGACGCCGAGACCCTCGCCGAGAAGATCCGCGAGGACGCCCTCGCCGCGTACGAGAAGCGCGAGCAGGAACTCGGCACCGAGGTCATGCGCGAGCTGGAGCGCCGCGTCGTCCTGTCGGTCCTGGACCGCAAGTGGCGCGAGCACCTCTACGAGATGGACTACCTCCAGGAGGGCATCGGCCTGCGGGCCATGGCGCAGCGCGACCCGCTGGTCGAGTACCAGCGCGAGGGCTACGACATGTTCAACGCGATGCTCGACGGCATCAAGGAGGAGTCGGTCGGCTACCTCTTCAACCTCGAGGTCGAGGTCGAGGAGCAGCCGCAGGCCCCGGTCGTCGGCGCCAAGCCGGTCGCGCTGGACAAGACCGGCCCGGCGGACGCCGAGTCGGCCGAGTCCGATGAGGACGCCGAGGACTCCGAGAAGGGTTCCGGCAAGGCCGACACCCCGGTGATCCACGCCAAGGGCATCGACGAGCCCGACCGTCCGAAGAAGCTCGACTACACCGCTCCCTCGCTGGACAGCGAGGACGGCGTCGAGCACCACTCGGAGGAGGAGAAGGACCCGTACGCGGGCACCAACCGCAACGACCCGTGCCCCTGCGGCTCGGGCAAGAAGTACAAGCGGTGCCACGGCGGTCCGGTCAGGTGAGTCCTGACCGTTGATGTGAACGGCCCCTGGGAGTTCTCCCGGGGGCCGTTTTCTTGGTCGGAGTCGGTGGGACCGTCCCCCGCGTCCCCCTGTGCCCCTTCGATCGCGCGTTGAAGGTTGCCGGGTCCCTGTCCCTGGTCGATCGGGCGCAACCTTCCGGGACTGGTTCAACGGAAGCGTTGAATCCATGGTCACAGACGAGAGAACACAGACGGGGACGGGTGCCGCCGCCGCGCGCTGGTGGACGTTGGCGGTGGTGAGCGCGGCCCAGCTGCTGGTGGTCCTGGACGGCACGATCGTGAACATCGCGCTCCCGTCGGCGCAGCGGTCCCTGGGGCTGACGGACGGGAACCGGCAGTGGGCGGTCACCGCCTACGCGCTCGCGTTCGGCGGGCTGCTCTTGGTCGGCGGTCGGGTCGGCGGGATGCTCGGGCACCGGCGCGCGTTCGCGGTCGGGCTGGTCGGGTTCGCCGCCGCGTCCGCGCTGGGCGGTGCGGCGGTCGACGCGGCGACGCTGTTCGGCGCGCGGGGCCTTCAGGGGGCGTTCGCCGCCGTGCTCGCGCCCGCCGGGCTGTCGCTGCTGGCGACCGCCTTCACACGGCCCCGGGAACGCGGGCTGGCGTTCGGGGTGTTCGCGGCGGTCGGCGCGGGGGGCGCGGCGGTCGGGCTGGTCGCCGGTGCGCTGCTGACCCAGTACGCGGACTGGCGGTGGTGCCTGTACATCAACGTGCCCGTCGCCTTGCTGGCCCTGCTCGGCACGCGTCTGGTGCCCGCGGACCGGCCGGGCCGGGCGCGGGTGGACGTGCCCGGCGCGCTGCTCAGCGTCGCGGGCGTCGGCGCGGTGGTCTACGCGTTCGGCCGGGCCGAGGCGCTCGGCTGGGGGTCGGCGGAGGTGCTGGGGCTGCTGGTCGGCGGGGTGGCGCTGCTGGCGGCGTTCGTCGCCGTCGAGGTCCGCGCGTCCGACCCGCTGCTGCCGATGCGGGTGCTGCTGCACCGCGCCCGCGCGGGGGCGTTCCTGGCCATCACCCTGGTGTCGGTGGCGATGTACGGGTTCTACCTGTTCATGAGCTACTACATGCAGGGGACGCTGGGGTACTCGCCGGTGCGGACGGGCCTGGTGATGCTCGTCAACGTCGGGGCCACGCTGGTCGGGTCGACGCTCGTCGCCGGACGGCTGCACGGGCGCGTCCCGCCCGCCGCCCTGGTCCTGCCGGGGCTGCTCGTCACGGCGGCGGGGATGTTCGTGCTGACCCGGCTGGAGGTCGGCAGCTCGAACGTCCTCGTCCTGTTCCTGCTGCCCGCGCTGGTGCTCACCGGGCTCGGTTTCGGGTGCGTCATGCCCCCGACCGCCGGGCTCGCCACGGCGGAGCTGTCCGCGCGTGACATCGGGGTCGCCTCGGCCGCCTACAACGCCGCCCAGCAACTGGGCGCGGCCCTGGGCGTCGCGCTGCTGAACACGCTCGCGGCCGGGAGCGCGGCCGTCGTGGACGGCTACACGAGCGCGTTGATGGTCGCGTTCGTGCTGCTGGTGGGCGCGGCGGTCGTCGTCGCGCCGCTGATTCCCAGGTCCCGGTGAAAAGGCCGTGGCGGGCCGTCCCGGAGGACGGCCCGCCACGGCGGGGGTGTGGTGCCCGTCAGAGCGCCTCGGCCTTGCGGTCGCGCTTCTTCTCACCGGCGGCCGCGATCTCGGGGGAGGCCGCGGGGTCGGCGGCGACCGAGTCCTCGCCCTCCGGCTCCCTGCCCGGCGTCGCGAAGTTGAACTTCTGGATCAGGAACTTGAAGATCACGTAGTAGAGGACGAAGTACAGGACGCCCATGCCGAGGATCAACGGCAGACCCTTGGTGTTGTCCTTGGTCATGTTGAGCAGCATGTCGATGCCGCCCGCGGAGAAGCCGAAGCCGAGCTGGGCTCCCGCGGCCTCCAGCACGGCCATCGAGATGCCGGTCAGCACCACGTGCACCGCGTACAGGACCGGCGCGACGAACATGAACGCGAACTCGATCGGCTCGGTGACGCCGGTGACGAACGCGGTCAGCGCGGCGGAGATCATGATGCCGCCGACGGCCGGGCGGCGGTGCGCCGGGGCGGCGCGCCACATGGCCAGCGCGGCGCCGGGCAGGCCGAACATCAGGACCGGGAAGAAGCCCGC
This sequence comes from Actinomadura kijaniata NBRC 14229, assembly GCF_001552175.1. GTDB lineage: Bacteria > Actinomycetota > Actinomycetes > Streptosporangiales > Streptosporangiaceae > Spirillospora > Spirillospora kijaniata. Next base: position 18,287 of record NZ_BCQR01000109.1, on the reverse strand, counting down.
CAGGAAGCCGCCCGCGTTCGGGTCGCCGGCCAGGTAGCGGTTGATCTCGCCGTGGACGACGCCGTCGGCGCCCTGGTAGTCGCCGAACACGAACCAGATCAGCGAGTTCGGGATGTGGTGCAGGCCGAACGGCAGCAGCAGGCGGTTGACGACGCCGTAGATGCCCGCGCCCGCCGCGCCCGCGCCGGTCACCCAGTTGCCGAAGTCGGCGAGCAGGCCGCCCAGCACCGGCCAGACGAAGCCGATGACGACGCCCAGCGCCAGCGCGGCCAGCGCCGTGACGATCGGAACGAACCGGCGGCCGCCGAAGAACGCCAGGTAGACGGGCAGCTTGACCCGGTAGAAGCGCTGGTAGAGGAGGGCGGCGACGACGCCGATGAGGATGCCGCCCAGCACGTCGGTGGGGTTCTTGGCGCCCCAGTTGATGACCTCCTTGGGCGCGCCGTCGGCGACCTGGGTCATCATGACCTTGGCCTTCAGCTCGGCGTTGTCGCCGAGCGAGAACATGACCTTGGAGACCCGGTCGAACACCAGGTACCCGACCACGGCGGCCAGGGCGGTGGAGCCGTCGGCCTTCTTGGCGAAGCCGATCGCCACGCCCACCGCGAACAGCAGCGGCATGAACTGGAACAGCGCGTTGCCGGCCTCGCCGACGACCGAGGCGACGCTGTTCCAGCCGAGGCCGTCCTTGCCGAGCATGTCATCCTGGCCGAAGCGCAGGAGCAGCGCGGCGGCGGGCAGTACGGCGATCGGCAGCATGAGGCTGCGGCCGATCCGCTGGAGGACCGCGAACGCGCCGGAACCGCGCCTGGGCGCGGCCGACCCTTCCGCTGCTGTTACCGAACTCATCAGGGGGTTCCTCTCCTCGAATTACCGGGGGTGGGAGCGCGACGGGGGGTTTCCGAGCGCCGTGTGGATCTGGTAGCGGTCGGCCCGGTAGGTCGACACGCCCAGCTCGGCGCACACGCCGCCCATGTAGGAGCGGCGTTGCAGGAGCAGCACGGCGCTGCCGCGGGGGATCTGCAGGTGGCGGGCGTCGGTGGCGTCCGCCAGGCCGGCGTCGATGGTCTGGTCTCCGGCGTCGAAGACCAGGCCGTACACCGCCTCCAGCACCCCGTACAGGGAACGGTCGGCCAGCCGCCGTTCCAGCAGGTCGGGGGCGAGGGAGGCGAGAACGTGGGACCGCTCCACGGCCATCGGCTCGCCGTCGGCGGTGCGCAGCCGTTCGATCACGTGGAGCCGCGTGCCCACCTCCACGTCGAACCGGCGGGCCAGCCGCGCGTCGGCGGGGATGGTGCGGCGGTCCAGGTCGATCGCGCCCGGCCGCATCCCGCGGGCCAGCATGTCCTCGGTGAACGAGACCAGTCGCAGCGGCACCTCGATCTTGGGCCGGGCCACGAAGGTGCCCTTACCGGGCACCCGGTAGAGCCGGCCCTCGGAGACCAGCTGGTCCACGCCCTGCCGCACGGTCATCCGCGACAGCCCGTACCGCGCGCACAGCTCGCGCTCCGAGGGGATCGGGGCGTCGACGGGCAGCTCCGCGCTCTCGATCAGGTCGAGCAGGATCGCGCGGAGCTGGAAGTACTTGGGGACGGGACTGGTCGGGTCAATGGTCGTCACGGGGAGTCCTCAGTTCGGGTCCGGAAGTAAAGATCATCCGCACCGACTGTGCCGGATCCGTGGCCGGATCAACATGGTTCGTACTGGTCTAGGCCGGACTAGACCACACGTCCCAAGTGTGTGTCAACGCTCGGCGTGATGACGACCGGCGGGCATCACGATCCCGCAACAGAACTGCAAAGGTGCAGGTCATAGGTGTGCGACGGAACGGCGAGGGGGTGGGCGGACCCGGACGGCGGAGTCCGGGGGCCGCCGCCCGGTCCCGCCTGTCCGCGTCCGGTCACGCCGGGGTGGGCCGGTCCGGTCCGCTCGCTGGGGCGGTCTGGTCCTCGTCCTTCTCGCGGCCCGGCGTCGGCAGGTCGAGTTTCCTGATCAGGAAGTAGAAGACCGCGTAGTAGAGGGCGAAGTACAGGACGCCCATGCCGATGATCAGCGGGAGCTGGCGGGTGTTGCTCTTGGTGGCGTTCAGGACCATGTCGATCAGGCCCGCCGAGAACGCGAACCCGAGCTGGGCGTCCGCCGCCGCCAGCACGAACATCGAGACGCCGGTCAGCACGACGTGGATGCCGTACAGCAGCGGCGCGACGAACATGAACGCGAACTCGATCGGCTCGGTGATGCCGCAGACGAACGCGGTCAGCGCCGACGAGATCATCAGGCCGCCGACCGCCGGGCGCCGGTCCGGGGGAGCGGCCCGCCAGATCGCCATGGCCGCGCCGGGCAGGCCGAACATCAGCACCGGGAAGAACCCCGCCAGGAACGTGCCCGCGTGCGGGTCGCCCGCCAGGTAGCGGCTGATCTCGCCGTGCGCCGCCTGCCCCGTGCCGGGCGGCGTGTAGGAGCCGAACACGAACCAGATCAGCGAGTTCAGGATGTGGTGCAGGCCGACCGGCAGCAGCAGCCGGTTGGCCATGCCGTAGATGCCCGCGCCGATCGCGCCGAGCCCGGTGAGCCAGTCGCCGAACGAGTCGATCCAGTCGCCCAGCGTCGGCCAGACGAGGCCGAACACCACGCCCAGCACCAGCGCCGCCGCCGCGCTGACGATCGGCACGAACCGGCGGCCGCCGAAGAACGCCAGCCACGACGGCAGCTTCACCCGGTAGAAGCGCTGGTAGAGCAGCGCGACCATGATCCCGACGGCGATGCCGCCGAGCACCTGGGTGGGGTTCTTGGTGCCGAGGTCCAGGACCTCCGTCAGCGAGCCGTCGTCCTGCCGGGACAGCTTGGCGACCCCGGCCCTCAGCTCCCCGCTGTGGAAGAACAGCGTCCGGGAGACGCGGTCGAACACCAGGTAGGCGACCACGGCGGCCAGGGCGGTGGAGCCGTCGGACTTCTTGGCGAAGCCGATCGCCACCCCGACGGCGAACAGGATCGCCAGGTTGTCCAGCAGCACGCCGCCGGCGGCGGCGAAGACCTCGGCGACGCGGTCCCAGCCCAGGCCGTCCTCGCCGAGCAGGTCGTTCTGGCCCAGCCGCAGCAGGATCCCGGCGGCGGGCAGCACGGCGATCGGCAGCATGAGGCTGCGGCCGATCCGCTGGAGGACGGCGAACGTGGCCGACCAGGCGCGTCCGAACCCGCCGGACGCGCCGCCGGTCTCGGCGGACATGGAACTCATGCGCGGACGACCTCCCCCGTGCGGGCCGTCCCGAGCGAGTCCGGCCCGACATCTTCGCGCTATCCGTTTCGTGGAGTATGGTGACGACTGGTCTAGTCCGGCCTAGACCAGTTGCAGGCCAGTCGTCGAGGGCGGCGACCGGTGGTTATGGCGTCACGGAGAGTGCCCGACGAATGGCATCGCTTCTCATCACCGCGAACAGCTTGATCGCTTCCCCCGACGGGGGTCCTACCCGTCTGCTGGGGCCGGGATACGTCCGGGCCGAGGACGGAGTGATCACGCGGGTGGGCGAGGGCCGGCCGGACGGCGTCCCGGACGTGGAGCTCACTGACGGCATGCTCGTGCCGGGCCTGGTGGACCTCCAGGTCAACGGCTTCTTCGGGCACGACCTGGCCGACGCCGACGAGGTCGGCTGGAAGGAGGTCGTCACCCGTCTCCCCGAGACCGGTGTGACGGCGTTCCTGCCCACGTTCGTCACCGCGCCCGTCGAACGGCAGGCCGCCGCGCTGCGCTCCACCGCCGAGCTGCTGCCGCGCCTGCCACCGGGCGCGAAGGTCCTGGGCGTCCACCTCGAAGGGCCGTTCCTGGCCGAGGGACGCAGGGGCGCCCACAACGCCGCCCACATGACCGACCCCACCCCGGACGCCGTCGCCGCGCTGCTGGAGACCGGCCTGGTCCGGCTCGTCACCCTCGCGCCCGAACGCGACGGCGCGCTCGCCGCGATCCGCGCCCTCACCGAGCACGGCGTGCTCGTCGCCGTCGGCCACAGCGACGCCACCGCCGACCGGGTGAGGGCCGCCGCCGACGCCGGGGCCCGCAAGGTCACCCACGTCTTCAACGCCCAGAGCGGCGTCCACCACCGCGACCCGGGCGTCGCCGTGCAGGCCCTCATCGACGACCGGCTGCACCCCGGCCTGATCGTGGACCTGCACCACGTCGCCCCGCAGGTGTGCGAGCTGGTCTTCCGGGCCGCCGGGGGACGCGTCGTGCTGGTCACCGACGCCGCCGCCCCCGCCGGGATGCCGCCGGGCGCCTACGCGCTGGGCGGCGAGCCGATCGTCATGCCCGAGCAGGGCCCGCCGCGGCGCGCCGACGGCACCATCGCCGGGTCCGGCCTGCGGCTGGACGAGGCGATCGGCAACACCGTCGCGCTCGGCGTCGACCCGGTGACCGCCGTGGACGCGGCGACCCGGGTCCCCGCCGACCTGATCGGCAGGTCCGACCTCGGCCGCATCGCCCCCGGCGCCGCCGCCGACCTGACCTGGCTCGGCCCGGACCTCCGGGCGCATGCGACATGGATCAACGGGCAGAACGTCAGCAGAGGGGGATCATGAGCACCAGCCGAATGCGCGCCGAGATCGGTGAGCAGCCGGGCGCGCTGCGCCGCACGCTGGAGGGGCTCCTGCCGCGGGTCGGCGACATCGCCGACCTGGCACGGGAGACCCGCCAGGTGCTGTTCATCGCGCGCGGGTCGTCCGACAACGCCGCCGTGTACGGCCGCTACCTGGTGGAGTCGCACGCCGGGCGGCTCGCCACGCTGGCCGCGCCGTCCATCGCGACCACCTACCGCCGGAAGGTCGATCTCGACGGCGTGCTGGCCGTGGCGATCAGCCAGTCCGGCAAGACCGAGGAGATCGTCCAGACCATGGAGTGGGCGGCCTCCTGCGGGGCCCGCACCGTGGCGGTCACCAACGGGCACGGCTCGCCGCTGGCCGAGGCCGCCGAGGTCGCGCTGCTCACCGAGGCCGGCGACGAGCTGGCCGTTCCGGCGACCAAGACCTACACCACCCAGCTCGCCGCCCTGGCCGTGCTCGGCCTCGGCCTCGGCGCCGACGTGGACCGGGCCGACCTGGACCGCGTCCCCGACGAGGTGGAGCGCCTGATCGCCGCCACCGAGGCGTCGCCCGCGCTGCCCGAGATCGTCGGGGAGCTCGCGCGGGTGCCCGGCGCCGTGGTGTCCGGGCGCGGCATCGCGTTCGGCACCGCGCTGGAGCTGGCCCTGAAGATCAAGGAGGCGTGCTACCTGCACGCCATGGGCCTGTCCTACGCCGACCTGCTGCACGGCCCGATCGCGGTCGTCGACGCCCAGACCCCGGCGCTGCTGGTGGCCGCCGACGACGGCCCGACGCTGCCCGGCACGATCGCGCTGGCCGAGCGGGTGCGGTCGGCCGGGGCCAAGGCGTTCACCGTCGGCGGCGGCGCGGGCCTGGCGGGCGCCGGGAACGCCGCGCTGGCCGGTCCCGACCTGCCCGAGTGGGTCGCCCCGCTCGGCCTGATCGTCCCCGGCCAGATCCTGGTCGAGAACCTGGCCCGCGAACTGGGGCTCGACCCCGACGTCCCGCGCGGCCTGAACAAGGTCACCCAGACCGACTGACGGACCCCGCCGACCCGGCGACCCCACCCCAAGGAGAAGCAATGGACAAGGCCGAGGCCATCGTCGCCGCGCTGGGCGGCGCCGACAACATCACCGAGATCGAGCCCTGCGCCACCCGGCTGCGCACCGAGGTCGAGGACGCCGGCCTGGTCGACGAGGCCGCGCTCAAGGCCGCGGGCGCGTTCGGCGTCATGCGCGCCGGCAACGTCGTCCAGGTCGTCGTCGGCCCCGAGGCCGACACCATCGCCAGCGACATCGAGGACATCCTCGACTAGTTCCGGCTGGAGGCCGTCATGACGAAGGTTCTGTCCCCGGTCGCCGGTCGCGTGGTCGGCCTGGCGGGCGTGCCCGACCCGGTGTTCGCGCAGGCCATGGTCGGCCCGGGCACCGCCGTCGACCCGGTGCGCGAGCCCGGTCCGGCGCTCGCCCCGGTCACCGGGAAGATCGTGAAGCTGCACCCGCACGCGTTCGTCGTCGTGGACGCCGAGGGCCACGGGGTGCTGGTCCACCTGGGCATCGACACCGTCCAGCTCAAGGGCGAGGGCTTCGAGCTGCTGGCCGTCGAGGGCGAGCAGGTCACCGCCGGGCAGCCGCTGGTGAACTGGGACCCCGCCGCGGTCGAGGCCGGGGGCCGGTCCCCGATCTGCGCCGTCGTGGCCCTGGACGCCCCCGCCGAGGCGCTGTCGGAGGTGCTGGAGGACGGCGAGGTGACGAAGGGCGCCGAGCTCTACACATGGAGCTGATCCCGCTGACGGGTGCCGCCTTCGACATGGACGGCACCCTCATCGACACCGAGCCGCGCAACCGGGTGATGTGGGCGCGGCTCTTCGATGCGCACGGCGTCCCGTGCGACGACGCGCTGCTGTCGTCGTTCACGGGGCGCCGCGGCCGGGAGGTGCTGGCCGAGCTGCTGCACCTGTTCCCCGGCCGCGAGGTCGAGGAGCTCTTCCAGCAGGCCGTCGCCCGCGAGAACGACCCGGACCTGCCCCCGGCCCACCCCGTTCCGGGCGCGGTCGAGCTGGTCCGGAGCCTGAGCGCCGCCGGGGTGCCGATCGCGGTGGTGACGTCCGGGATGTGGGGCTACGCCGAACCCATCCTGACGGGGCTCGGCGTGCTCGACCTGTTCGACGCCGTGGTCACCGCCGACGACGTCACCCACGGCAAGCCCCATCCCGAGGGGTTCCTGGCCGCCGCCCGCCTGCTGGGCCTGGACCCCGCCGGGATGGTCGCGTTCGAGGACGCGCCCGCCGGCGTGGCCGCCGTGCGGGCGGCGGGTATGACCTGCATCGGCGTGAGCACCACCCAGACCGCGGACGCGCTGGCCGAGGCCGACCGCGTGGTGCCGAACCTGAAGGAAATAGACGTACTTCCCGGCCCCGCGCTGCGGGTGTCCGGAGGCTGACGAGGAGATAGGTCCGTGACCGAGCGCAACGTCAAGATCCAGTCGACGGTGGGGCTGCACGCCCGGCCCGCCGCGTTGTTCGTGCAGACCGCGGCCAAGGCCCCCATCGAGGTCAGCGTCGCCAAGTCCGGCGGGCGGCCGGTCAACGCCAAGAGCATCCTGGCGGTGCTCGGCCTGGACGCCCGGCACGGCGACGAGGTCGTGCTGAGCGCCGAGGGCGAGGGCGCCGACGCCGTCCTGGACGAGCTGGAGGCCATCCTGACGGCCCCGGAGCCCGCTGGTGCCTGAGGTCATGAACGGCGCGGGCGTCAGCCCCGGCGTCGGCCACGGGCCCGTCCGCCGCATCGCCGGCGAGGTCCCCGAGCCGTCCGCCGACGCCCGGCACGCCGGTGACGCCGAGGCCGAGAAGCGGACCGCCCTGGCGGCGCTGGCCGCCGTCGCCGACGACCTGGAGGCCCGCGCCGCCCGCGCGGCCGAGGTCGGCAACGACGACGGCCGGGACGTGCTGAACGCCCAGGCGCTCATGGCCCGCGACCCCGGCCTGGCCGAGGGCACCGCCGAGCGGATCGACCAGGGGACCGCCGCCGCGCGCGCCGTGTTCGACGCGTTCGGGGTGTACCGCGAGATGCTGGCCGGGGCCGGGGAGTACCTGGCCGCCCGCGTCACCGACCTGGACGACATCCGGGACCGGACCGTCGCGCGGCTGCTGGGCCTGCCGATGCCCGGCGTCCCCGACTCCGACGAGCCGTTCGTGCTGGTCGCGCGGGACCTGGCACCCGCCGACACCGCCGTGCTGGACCCGGCGAAGGTGGTCGCGTTCGTGACCGAGGAGGGCGGGCCGACCAGCCACACCGCCATCCTGGCGCGCACCATGGGCGTTCCGGCGGTCGTCGCGCTGCCCGGCGCGACCGGCATCGCCGACGGGACCATGGCGCTGGTGGACGGCTCCTCCGGCCGGGTCGTGCTCGACCCGGCCGAGGACGAGGTGCGGACCGCCCGCGACGCGGCCGCCGCGCGCGCCGCCGCGCTGCGCGGCGCGACCGGCCCCGGCCAGACCAGGGACGGGCACCGGGTGCCGCTGCTGGCCAACGTCGGCGGCCCCCAGGACCTGGACAACGCGCTGGCCAACGGCGCCGAGGGCGTGGGCCTGTACCGGACCGAGTTCCTGTTCCTGGACCGCGCGACGCCGCCGGCCGACGCCGAGCAGGAGAAGGCCTACCGGAAGGTGCTGGAGGCGTTCCCCGAGGGCCGCGTGGTGGTGCGGGCGCTGGACGCGGGCGCGGACAAGCCGCTGGCGTTCCTGCCGCCCCCCGGCGAGGAGCCGAACCCGGCCCTCGGCGAGCGCGGCCTGCGCATGCTGCGCCGCCACGAGGACGTGCTGTCGGCCCAGCTGTCGGCGCTGGCGCGGGCGGCGTCCGGCCTGACCACCAAGCTCCAGGTCATGGCCCCGATGGTGACCGACGCCGAGGAGGCGGCCTACTTCGCGCGGGCCTGCCGCGACCACGGCATCGACACCCCCGGCGTGATGGTCGAGGTCCCCGCCGCCGCCCTGCGCGCCCGCGATCTGGCGCGGGAGGTGGCGTTCTTCAGCCTGGGCACCAACGACCTCACGCAGTACACCTGCGCGGCCGACCGCCAGATCGGCGGCCTGGCGTCCCTCCAGGACCCGTGGCAGCCCGCGGTGCTGGACCTGGTGGCGCTGTCGGCGTCGGCCGGGATCCCCTGCGGCGTGTGCGGCGAGGCGGCGGGCGACCCGGCGCTGGCCTGCGTGCTGGTGGGCCTGGGGGTGACGTCCCTGTCGATGAGCGCCCCGTCGCTGCCCCTGGTGCGCGCGGCGCTGGCCCGGCACACCATGGCGGAGTGCCGGACGGCGGCCGACGCGGCCCGCGAGGCCCGCACCGCGGCCGACGCCCGCGCGGCGGCCCGCGAGGCCCTGCCGGGGCTGGCGGAACTGGGGCTGTAGCCCCACCGGAACGAGACGGCGAGGTCACCCGGTGTGGGGGTGACCTCGCCGTCTCGCGTTTCCGTGGCGCCAATGGCGCCGTTATGGCGTCACTTGAATTGCTATGGCGCCATAATGGTGCCATCATGGCGTCATGAACCTCTCCTCCTATGTCGAAAGCCTGCGGCGGGAGCTCGCGGTGGCCGCGGCGGCGGGCGGGGACGAGGCCCGGGCCCTCGCCGAACGCCTCGTGGCGCCCCTCGACTCGACCGCCCGGCTCGTTCTGCTGGAGGCGCTCTCCGACGCCGCCGACGAGATCACCCGGGAGCTCGTCCCCGGCTCCGTCGAGGTGCGGCTGCGGGGGCGCGACCCCGAGTTCGTGGTGCGGCAGCCGTTCACGGAGACCGGACCGCCGCCCGCGCCGATGCCGCCCATGCCGGTGCCGCCCGCGCCCGGTGTGCCCCTGCCGCCCGTGCCCCCGGCACCGCCCGCGCCGCCCGAGCCCGAGGACCGCGGCACCGCCCGCATCTCCCTGCGCGTTCCCGAGCAGCTCAAGCCGCGCATCGAGGAGGCCGCCCGAGCCGAGGGGATCTCGGTCAACGCCTGGCTCGTCCGCGCGATCTCCGGCGCCCTCGACGGCGCGTCCCGCTTCGGCTCCCCCCACCAGCACGGCGGCCAGAGCATCACCGGCTGGGCCCGCTGACCCCGACAGGAGGACCCTCATGCACACCTTCGCAACCCCCGAGCCCATCTCCGTCGCGCTCGACCTGGAGGTCGGCGAGGTGCGCGTCCGCGCCGTCGACTCGGCCGAGACCACCGTCGAGGTCAGGCCCGCCAACGCCGCCCGCGACGCGGACGTGCGGTTCGCCGAGGAGGTCCGCGTGGACTTCGCCGACGGCCGGCTGACCGTGCGCGGCCCGCGGTCGCGGGAGGTGTCGCCGCTCGGCCGCTGGTTCGGCCGCGGCGGCGCCCTCGACGTCGTGATCACGGTTCCGGCGGGCTCCCGGGTGAACGCCCGGGGCGAGGCGGAGTTCCGCTGCGAGGGCCGGCTCGGCGACTGCCGCATCACCAGCGCCATGGGCGAGGTCCATGTCGACCGGGCCGATGGGCTGCGGGTGCGGACCGACGACGGCGACGTGTCGGTGAACGCCGTGGCCGGCCCCGTCGAGATCTTCACCGCCCACGGCGAGATCCGCGTCGGCTCCGCCGGGGGGCCGGCGTCCCTCAAGACCGACCACGGCGACATCGCGCTCGGCGCGGTCTCGGGCGACGCGCGCCTGGTCACCGCGCACGGCGACATCACCGTGGACAGCGCCGACACCGACGTCACCGCCAGGACCTCCAGCGGCCGCGTCCGGGTCGCCGCGGTCGCGTCCGGGACGGCCGACCTGGAGACCGGCGACGGCGACATCGAGGTCGGCGTCGTCAAGGGCACCGCCGCCTGGCTCGACGTCTCCTCCGAGTACGGCCACGTCCGCAGCGACCTGGACCCCGCCGGGACCCCCGACGGCGACGAGGCCGTCGTCCGCGTCCGCGCCCGCACCCAGCACGGCGACGCCGTCATCCGCCACGCGTGATCCGGCCGCCGGAGGCCGCCCGCCGCACCGGCGGGCGGTTTTTTCTTTCTCGGCGACTTGAAGTTCGTATTACGAACTAATACAGTTCGTATCGCGAACGAACCCCTTCTCGGAACGGAAGTGATCATCATGGGGCGTACCGTTGTGGTCGTCGGCGGCGGGTACGGCGGCGCCAGCGTCGCCAAGGCACTGGACGAGCGCGCCGACGTCGTGCTGGTCGAGCCGAGGGACGCGTTCGTCCAGAACGCCGTCGCCATGCGCGCGCTGGCCCGGCCCGAGTGGGCCGACAGCATGTTCTTCCCCTACGACCGGCTGCTGGAGCGCGGCCGGGTCGTCCGCGACCGCGCCGTCTCGGTGGACCCCGGCGGCGTCGAGCTGGCCTCGGGCGAGCGCCTCGCGGCCGACCACGTGGTCATCGCCACCGGCTCCGCCTACCCGTCCCCGTTCAAGACCGGGGCCGCCGACGCCGCCACCGCCCGCGAGGAGATCCTGCGGATCCACAAGGACCTGGCGGCGGCGGACCGCGTGCTGGTCGTCGGCGCGGGGCCGGTCGGCCTGGAGCTGGCGGGCGAGGCCAAGGCGGTCTGGCCGGACAAGCGGATCACGGTCGTGGACCCGGCCGAGCGCCTGCTGCCCGCCTTCCGGGACGACCTGCGCGCGGACCTGCACCGCCACCTGGACGAGCTGGGCGTGGACCTGCGGCTGGGCACCACCGTGGAGACGCCGCCGACCGAGCCGGGGCGCGCCGGGACGTTCACCGTCTCCTCCGGCGACGGGCCGATCACCGCCGACATCTGGTTCCGCGCCCACGGCGTCACCGTCGACACCGCCCACCTGGGGCCCGAGCTGCGGGCCGCGCGCACCCCCGGCGGCCTGCTGCGGGTCACCGAGAACCTCAACGTCGCCGGGCACGCCACCGTGCACGCGGTCGGCGACGTCACCGACCTGCCGGAGGCCAAGATGGCGGGCAACGCCATGCAGCACGCCGAGGTCGTGGCGCGGAACATCATCGCCGCGCTCGACGGGGAGGGGCCCACGGCCGTCCACCGGCCGTCGCCGATCCCGTTCGTCCTGCTGCCGCTGGGCCCCGACCGGGGCGTCGGGCAGGTGCCGTCCCCGGACGGCCCGGTCGTGCTGCCCGCCGCCGCGGTCGGCGAGTACAAGGGCGCGGACCTGTTCACCGGCCGGTTCAACGACCTGTTCGGCACGTCGCTGCCGGTGCCGGTCTAGTCGAAGACGGCGGGGACCTCGTTGTCGCTCACCAGCCGCGCCAGCAGGTCGGTCAGCGTCCGGCGCTCCCGCTCGTCGAACCCCGAGGGCAGCTCGTCGATCCGGGCGCAGCACGCCTCGTAGAACTCCGAGGCCAGCGCGCTCCCGGCGGGCGTCAGCGCGACCCGGACGGCCCGCGCGTCGTCCGGGTCCGGCTCCCGGTGGACCAGGCCCCGCCGTTCGGTGCGGTCGACCAGCCCGGTCAGGCTCGACTTGGCCAGGCCCAGCGTCGAGCCCAGCTCGCTCATGCCGTACGGCCGGCCCATCAGCACGCACAGCAACTGCCCCTGCTGCTGGGTCAGGCCGTGCTCGCGGGCGGACGCGGCGTACACGGCGTCCACCAGGAAGGCCGACCGGACCAGCGCGGCCACGACCCCCATCCGCTGACCCGTGTCCCTGACCATCGCGCGTCCTTCCGCCGAAGAAATTCGTACTACAAACTACCTGAGAGGTGAACGTCGATGTCAACGCGAGGGATCCGTTCCGGAACCGGCGTCGGCGCCGCGGTGGCCGACGCCACTCCCGATCGAGCCGGGCGAAGGCCGGCTCCTCGACGAACGATCCCGGGTCGCGCCCGCGGTCGCACTCCGGCGTGGGGCGGTACTCGTCCCCCGGACGCGGCGGGCGTGTCCGGTCAGGGGCGCGTGCACGGGGTGGAGGCCATGTCCCCCCGGCGGGGGAGCGGGTTGGTGCCCGCGGGGGAGGGCCGGGGCGCGGCGAGGGCGGACGATCTTCGCAGAGAAGAGCCGGGAGGTCCTCGTGAGCGTTCCCCGATGGGCGGTGTGGGCCGCCTACGCGGCACCGTCGTGCGTGCTGCCCTCGTCCCTGTGGCGGGTCCGTGAGGCCTTCCGCGACTCCGCCTGCATGGCGCACGCCGAGCCGTGGGAGCCCTACTACATCGTCGGGCTGTCCGCCGTCTCGCTGGGGGCGGCGCTGCTGACGGTCGGGCTGGTCCGGCCGTGGGGCGAGGTGTTCCCGCGGTGGATCCCGGGGCTCGGCGGCAGGCGGGTGCCGGTGCTCGCCGCCGTGGTCCCCGCCCTGGTGGGGGCCGCTCTCCTGATCGCGCTGATCGGCTACGGCCTCTTCCTCGCCGAGCCGAACAACGTCCACCCCGACTGCCCGCCCCCGAAGGCCGCGTCCCTCGTCGGCCTCTGCTACGCGCCCCTGGTCGCCTGGCCGTTCCTGCTGATCGCGGTCACGGTCGCCTACCACCGGCGCCGGACGTCGGCGGGCGCCTCCCCAGCCCCTCGGCCGTGACGCTCCCGCGCCTCAGGGCACCAGTACCCAGCGCTTTCCCGAGCGCTTCAGGGTGAAGCGCGCCGCCAGCAGGCCGCCCGGCCGGGCCGGGTCGCCCTCCCAGCGCAGGTCCTCGAAGCCCACCGTGAACGTCCCCGGCTCCGGTCCCGGCTCGGCCACCGGGACGCTCACCGTCCGCAGCGCCGCCAGGTCCTTGGCCCGCAGCCGGCGCCGTTCACCGGCCAGCCCCGGACGGCACCCGCCCTCCCTCCCGAACACCGCGCGCTCGTAGGCGGGCGTCATCGCCGAGCACACCTTCGCGTCCCCCGACCCGACGCCCCGCAGGTAGTCCAGCAGCGCGGTCCGGGCGGGCAGGGTCCGCCCCGGCGGCACCGTGGGCGGCGGCGACGGCGGCGCGGGGGAGGGCGGCGGGGGCGGGGGAGCGTCGTCGCCGCACGCGGTCGTCAGGGCCAGGCACGCGGTGAGGGCCAGCAGGAAAGGGCGCACGGGACCTCCCAGGCGACGAGGGCGCGCGCCGATCCTGCCAGGGGCTCCCCGCGTACGTCCACGCTCACCGGTAGGTGAGGCCGTGCCCGGCCGGGCCGCCCGCCGGGGCCGGGAGCTTCCCGGTGGGCTTCACGGCCCCGGTCAGCACCCGGCCCAACGCGGCCAGCGAGGCGTCCCCCGGGGAGTAGGTCGCCAGCGCCGCGTCCGCGCCGCGCGCGCCGTTCAGGTCGTAGGGGCGGCCGATCGCCGCGACGACCACCCGGCCGCCCCGCACCGCGCGGACGCGCGCGGACGGGTCGCCGTTCGACGAGGTCAGCACGGTCACGTCGGCGTCCGCCGAGGAGGTGGTGCGCACCCCGGCGCGGCGCAGCGCGGCGGCCAGCGGCTCGGCGCGCGGACCCGTCACGCGCACCCGCGCGCCCTTCTTCAGCGGCAGCGTGCCGCCCTCGTTGCGGACGAGGGTGACCGAGCGTTCGGCGACGCGGCGGGCGACGGCCCGGTGGGCGGGCGAGCCGACGGTCGCGGCGGCCCGCGCCGGGTCCACGCGGGTGCCGCGGAACAGGCCGCGCCGCTCCTTCATCCGCAGGATGCGGGACACGGCCTCGGTGAGCCGCTGGCGGGAGATCCTCCCGGAGCGGACGGCGCCCAGCACGGCGCGGTGGGCGCGGTCCAGGTTCGGCGGCATCAGCAGCTGGTCGGCCCCGGCGTTGACCGCGCGCACCGCCGTCTCGCCCTCGCCGTACCTGCGGCGCGCCCCCGCCATCTGGAGGGAGTCGGTGACGACGACGCCCCGGTAGCCGAGCTCGTCGCGCAGCAGCCCGGTCAGCACGGTCCGGGACAGCGTGGCCGGGTCGCCGGACCGGTCGAGCTTCGGCATCACGATGTGCGCCGACATGATCGCGTCCACGCCGGCGGCGACGGCGGCGCGGAACGGCGGCGCGTCCAGGCGCTCCCACTCGGCGCGGCTGTGCCGGATGACCGGCAGGCCGGTGTGGCTGTCGGTGGCGGTGTCGCCGTGGCCGGGGAAGTGCTTGGCGGTCGCGGCGACCCCGGCCTCCCGGTAGCCGGTGATCGCGCCGCCGAGCATCCGCGCGACCAGCGCCGGGTCGGCCCCGAACGAGCGGACGCCGATGACGGGGTTGGCGGGGTTGACGTTGACGTCGGCGACCGGCGCGTAGTCCTGGTTGATGCCGATCGCGCGCAGCTCGGTGCCGGTGACCCGGGCGGCGGCCCGCGCCTGGTCCGGGTCGCGGGTCGCGCCGAGCGCCATGTTGCCGGGGAAGCGGGTGAGGAACGGGACGCGCGTCACCAGCCCCTGTTCCTCGTCGGTGCCCAGCAGCAGCGGGACCTTCGAGGCGCTCTGCAGCGCGTTGGACAGCCGGGCGGTCTGCCGGGCCGACCGCAGGTTGCCGGGGAAGTAGATGAAGCCGCCCACGCGGTACTTTCTGATCATCTGCTTGGCGGCGGCCTCGCTCGCGAACGTCGGCACGAACAGCTGCCCGACCTGCTCCTCCACCGTCATCCCCCGCACGAGCGCGGGAACGGCGTCGCCCGCGGACCGCTGCCCCGCGGCGGCCGTCGGCGACGTCGTCGCGGCGGACGGCGCGGGGGGCGGCGCGGACCGCCCGTCGCAGGCCGCCAGCGGCAGGACGGTCAGCGCCGCCGCGCCGAGCGCGAGGGAACGCGGTGGGACGCGCACGGGACAGGCACCCCCGGGCAGATCGTGGACTGGGCCGTTACTCGTTCGTGATCCGACCCGTGACGCTATGCGACTCCCCGGGGTGCTGTCGACTCAGCCGGGGACCGGCGCGCCGTTCACCGGCGCTTCTGGGGCTTCTGGCAGGCGCCGCCGGCCGCCGGGGGCGCGCAGCGCCGGTCGACGCCCGGGGAGGCCGGTGAGGTCGGCCGGGTGGACGGGGAGGTGGACGGCGAGGTGGACGGGGTCGTGGACGGCGACGGGGTGGCCGTCCGCTCCGGCTGCGGCACCCAGGACCGCACGACCCCGGTGAACTCCGGCTCCGGGAACGGGTCCGCCGGGAGGTCCCGGGCGACCTTGGCCATGAACGCCTGCCAGATCTTCGCGGGCGCGGTCTCCCCGGAGACCACCCCGGGCCAGCCCGGCAGGTCCCTGAGGGTGCGCCGGGTCTCGTCGGCCATCACCACCGCCGCCGACAGCCGGGGCACGTACCCGACGAACCACGCCGCCCGGTTCTGGTCGGTCGTCCCGGTCTTGCCCGCCACCTCCCGGTCGGTCAGCGCGGCCTTGCGGCCGGTGCCCTCCTGGACCGTCCGCCGCAGCGCGTACCCGACCTGCGCGGCCTGCTCGCGGTTCAGCACCCGGCGGCCCGGCCCGGTCCACGGCAGCGGCACCTCTCTGCCGCGCGCGTCCACGATCCGGGTGATCACGTGCGGGGTGACGGCGGTGCCGCCGTTGGCGAACGCCGCGTACCCGGCCGCCTGCGTCGCCGCCGACACGTCCGGCACGCCCAGCGCGACCCCCGCCTGCCCCCGGAACGGCTTCAGCGCGTCCTCGGGCACGCCGAGGTCGGTGGCGGTGCGCAGCACGTTGTCGAGCCCGGCCTCGAACGCCAGCTTCACGTACCCGGTGTTGACCGACAGCGCGGTGGCCCGCACCAGGTCCATGGTGCCGAGCGAGCCGATCTTCTCGTCGTTGCCGACCAGGTAGCCGGGGGCGGTCATCGGGGTCGTCTCGCCGTTCGGCGCGAACTTCATCGGCGACCTGCCGCTCACCTTCGACCGCACGCTGAACCCGCGCCGCAGCGCCGCCGCCAGCACGTACGGCTTGAACGTCGAGCCCGCCTGCGCGACGGCGTTGAACACCGAGTCGTACTGGCTGCGCCTGGGGTCGCCGCCGTAGAACGCGCGCACCGCCCCGTCCCGCGGGTCGACGGCGACGAGCCCGCCGCGCACCCGCTTGGGCCACTGCGGCTCGCGCGCCGCGCGCATCGCCTGCTCGGCGTGGGCCATCCAGCGCTGGTCCAGCGCCGTGTAGATCTTGAAGCGGCCGTTGACGACGCTCGACGCGGGGATGCCGAGCATCCGCAGCTCGTCCAGGACCCGCTGGCGGACCAGCAGCGACTGCCCGCTCAGCTCGACGCCGCGCCACGCGCGGCGCGTGACCGGGAACCGCAGGGCGTCGGCCTCGGCGCGCCGCAGCCGTCCCATGCCGACCATGCCGTCCAGCACGTAGCGCCAGCGGGCGCGCAGCGCGCGGGCGGGCGCGGCGTTCCCCTGGGTGTGGAAGTAGGTGGGGCGCTGGATCATCGCGGCCAGCAGCGCGGCCTCGGCGACGTTGAGGTGCCAGACGTCCTTGTCGAAGTAGGCGCGGGCGGCGGCCTGCACGCCGGAGGTCTGCCGCCCGAAGTAGATGGTGTTCAGGTACAGGTCGAGGATGCGGTCCTTGCCCTGCGCCCGGTCCAGCTTCACCGCGATGAAGATCTCCTTCATCTTGCGGCCCATCGTGCGGTCGCGGCTGAGGCCCTTGTAGTAGTTGCGGGCGAGCTGCTGGGTGATGGTGGAGCCGCCCTGGGTGTCGCCGCCGGAGGCGTTGTTCCACAGGGCGCGGGCCGTGCCGACGGGGGAGACGCCGTGCCCCTGGTAGAAGCCGCGGTCCTCGGCCGCCAGCACGGCCCACCGCACGTGGTCGGGGATCTGCTCATGCCGCACGACCTCCCGGTTGGCGCCGAGCCGGAACAGGGGGGTGCGGCCGTCGCCGTAGTAGACGGTGGACCCCTCGTCGGTGACCCCGGCCTGCGGCTCGGTGGGGGTGGGCGTGCTCTGGTAGGCGACCACGACGGTGACGGCGGACGCCACGACGAGCAGCGCCACGGCGGCCACGCACAGGACCCATCCCTGGCGCAGCCGCGCCCGCCGCAGTCTCCTCCGTTCCCGGTGCCGGTCGGCGCGCCGCGCGCCGCCGCCCCCGTCGGGAGGGGACGTCTCGGGCGGGGACGGGCGCCTGCGGGAGGAGCGCAGCAGGGGACGAACGGATGGCGGTAGAGCGGGCACGGGCACCTCGGGTGACGTGGGCGTACGGAACCGGGCCGTCTCTCCGCACGCCGGAGCGCCACGACGTCCCGCGGGCAGGGGGATGCCGGGTGCGCGCTCCGCTTCGGCCCACGCGTGGCATGGGGCGGGCGTGTTTCGGACGGTTCCGCCGATCGGGGCGGCGTTCTGTACGGGCCACGTCTGTGGCTGGTGGTTCCGCCGTCTCCGGTCGGACATCGCTCCACCGTTGATCACAAATGAATCACAACGGTCCCTGGTGTCGCAACCGGAACGCCCCGAAACGTATGCCTATGCGCGCCTGCGCGGCATCACGCGGGAGGGGGAGCGGGTGTCAGCGCGGCGGCGGGTAGCCGAGGCGGCGCAGGGCCAGCCCGGCCGCGCCGACGGCTCCGTCGCCCGCCCGGCGGGGGGCCTCGGCGAACCGGTCGCACAGTCCGGCCCGCACCGCTTCGGCGACGGGGCCGTCCCGCAGGACCGAACCGTGCATCACCACGGGAGCGCACGGGTCGGCGAGGGCGGGGCGCACGGCGTCCACGTCGCGCAGCAGCCACTCGGCGGCCTCCTCGGTGATCCGGCGGGCCACCGGGTCGCCCGCCGCCGCGGCGGCGGCGACGACCGGGCCGAGTCTGCCGAGGGCCGCGGGCGGGCGGCCGTAGACCTCCTTGATGATCGCCTGCGCGAGCTGGGGGTTGGGCGGGGACTCGCGGGCGGGGGGC
>NZ_BCQR01000108.1 GCF_001552175.1 Actinomadura kijaniata NBRC 14229 | reverse complement strand
GACTCGTTCGTGGAGATCGGGCTCGGCTACCTGGCGCTCGACCGGCCGGCGGGCACGCTGTCGGGCGGCGAGGCGCAGCGCACCAAGATGATCCGCCATCTCGGCTCCTCGCTCACCGACGTCACCTACGTCTTCGACGAGCCCACCACGGGCCTGCACCCGCACGACATCCAGCGGATGAACGAGCTGCTGCTGCGGCTGCGCGACAAGGGCAACACGGTGCTGGTGGTGGAGCACAAGCCGGAAGTGATCGCCATCGCCGACCATGTCGTCGACCTCGGTCCCGGCGCGGGCGCGGCGGGCGGCGACGTCTGCTTCGAGGGGACCGTCGAGGGGCTGCGGGACAGCGGCACCGTCACCGGCCGCCACCTGGACGACCGGGCCACGCTGAAGGAGACGGTGCGGAAGCCGACCGGCGCGCTGGAGATCCGCGGCGCGACGGCCAACAACCTCCAGAACGTCGATGTGGACATCCCGCTCGGCGTGCTGTGCGTCGTCACCGGGGTGGCGGGTTCCGGCAAGAGCTCGCTCGTGCACGGGTCGGTGCCCGCCGGCGCGGGCGTGGTGTCGATCGATCAGACGCCGATCAAGGGCTCGCGGCGGAGCAACCCGGCGACCTACACCGGCCTGCTGGACCCGATCCGCAAGGCGTTCGCGAAGGCCAACGGCGTCAAGCCCGCGCTGTTCAGCGCCAACTCCGAGGGCGCCTGCCCCACCTGCAACGGCGCCGGCGTCGTCTACACCGACCTGGCGATGATGGCCGGGGTCGCCACCACCTGCGAGGACTGCGAGGGCAAGCGGTTCCAGGCGTCGGTGCTGGAGTACCGGCTCGGCGGCCGCGACATCAGCGAGGTGCTCGCGATGTCGGTGGCCGAGGCCGAGGAGTTCTTCGGCGCCGGCGAGGCGCGCACGCCCGCCGCGCACCGCGTCCTCGTCCGGCTCGCCGACGTCGGGCTCGGCTACCTCACCGTCGGCCAGCCGCTCACCACGCTGTCCGGCGGCGAGCGGCAGCGGCTGAAGCTGGCCACCCACATGGCCGAGCAGGGCGGCGTCTACGTCCTCGACGAGCCGACCGCCGGGCTGCACCTCGCCGACGTCGAGCAGCTTCTCGGGCTGCTCGACCGGCTCGTCGACTCCGGCAAGTCGGTCATCGTCGTCGAGCACCACCAGGCGGTCATGGCGCACGCCGACTGGATCATCGACCTCGGTCCCGGCGCCGGGCACGACGGCGGCCGGATCGTCTTCGAGGGCACCCCCGCCGACCTGGTCGCCGCCCGCTCGACCCTCACCGGCCGGCACCTGGCGGACTACGTCGGCGCCTGACCGGCGGCCCCTCGCGTCCGTCGCGAGGGGCGTCAGCGGCGTCCCAGCAGCTCGGTGACCCGGATGAAGCCGTCGGTGCCGTGGCCCAGCCCGATGACGCGGCGGGCCAGGCCCTCGGCGGCCCGCATGACGCCGGCGTCGATGCCGTGGCCCTCGGAGGTGTGGATGATGTGGGCCATGGACGACGCCGCCGAGGTGATCGGGTTGCCCTCGCCGGAGAAGTCCCCCTCGTCCACCCTCGCCGCGAGCTCTTCGAAGCCCGGCGACAGGATCGCGCTGATGCCCTTGGCGAACGGCGCCAGCTCGCGCGCGGTGATCCCCTCCGCCTTCGCCACGGCCAGGGCGTGCGCGTAACCCGACATCGCGGTCCAGAAGATGTCCAGCAGCGCGATGTCGTACGCGGCGGCCCGGCCGATGTCCTCGCCCAGGTGGGTGTGGGTGCCGCCTAGGGCCTCCAGCACCGGCAGGTGCTCCCGGTAGAGGTCGTGCGGGCCGCTGTGGATGAACACCGCGCCGGGGGTCCCGATGGTGACGGTCGGCGTCATGATCGCGCCGTCCAGGTACCGGATGCCGTGCTCGGCCGCCCAGGACGCGGTGGCGCGGGCCCGTCCGGGCGTGTCGGCGGTCAGGTTCACCACCGTGCGGTCCTTGAGCGCGGCGGTGACCGCGTCGCGCCGCAGGATCGCGTCCGCCGCGTCGTAGTTGACCACGCAGACCACGGTCAGCTCGCTCGCGGCGACCGCCTCCTCCACGGAACGGGCGCGGACCGCGCCGCGTTCGACCAGTTCGCGGTCCCGGCCCGGGGTCCGGTTCCACACGGTGGTCCGCACACCGGCGTCCACGAACGCGCCGGCCAGGGCCCGCCCCATCGGTCCCAGACCGATCACGGTGACGGCAGACTTGTCAGACATGGTGCAACCTCCACGACAAAGCGAAGAACAACGGACGGGACAGTGATGACGCGCAAGCTCGCCCAGAACACGAACGTCTGCGGGGTGACGGCCGCGATCGCCGTGATCGACGGCAAGTGGAAGACGGGCCTGCTCTGGATGCTGGAGGACCGCCCGCACCGGCCCGGTGAGCTGCGCCGGCGGCTGCCGGGCGTCAGCGAGAAGGTGCTGACCCAGGCCCTCCGGGAGATGGAGGACGACGGCCTGGTGCACCGCGAGGTGCACGACGGGCTGCCGCTGAAGACGGTGTACTCCCTGACGGAGTTCGGCCGCGACCTGTCCGAGGCGCTGGCCCCTCTCTCCGACTGGGGCCACCGGCGCCTGGAGAAGATCGCCGAGGCACGGTCGGCTTCCTGAACACGCGCCCCCTCCGCTCCTCCTCGGCCGTGCGGCCCGCCGACCGCCCGACACCAGGTTCGCCCCACCGCCGCGTCCCCGCCAAGTACCCACAAAAAAGTGGGTATCGGCTGGTGGAGCCGGGGGACGAGGGGCGTCTGCCCGACGCTGTCCGAGGGGGTTCCTAAGATCGTGGCATGGCTCTGGATCTGTTCGCGGGGATCCCCGTCGCCGACTACGCGGCGGCCCTGGAGTGGTACGAACGGCTGCTGGGCTCCCCGCCGACGTTCGTCGTGAGCGACACGGAGGCCGTGTGGGAGCTCGCCGAGCACCGGTCCGTGTTCGTCGAACACCGGCCCGAGCGCGCCGGCCACGCCGTGCACACGGTCTTCGTCGACGACTTCGACGAGCGCCTCGCGCGGATCGCCGAACGGGGACTGCGCCCGGCGGAGCGGGAGACGTACTCCAACGGCGTGCGCAAGGCCACGTTCCGTGATCCCGAGGGGAACGAGATCGGCTTCGGCGGCGCTCCGCGGTGACCGCCGATCGTGACCGCGCCCAACGGGCGCGGCGGCGACCCGTGGCCGTCGCCGCGCCGCACGACGGCGCGGGTCAGCGAGCGTCCCGGCCGAGGTCGCCGTGGGCCGCCGCCGACAGGTCCCGCCCGTCGTCCCAGGTCTTGAGCCGGTCGGCGTAGGCCTGCCGGATCATCGGGTGGAAGCCCTGGCCGAACAGCACTCGCAGGGGCGGCTCGTCGGAGTCGACGATCTTCAGGAGGGTCCGGGCCGCGGCGGCCGGGTCTCCGGCGGGCTGCTTTCCGGTGACCGCGGCCAGGCGCTGGCGAAGACCGGCGTAGGCCGGGTCGGGCCGGGCCATGTGGCCGTTGTCGAGCGGGTCGGGGTTCCTGCCGTTCCGGGTGGCGAAGCCGCCGGGCTCGATGATGGTCACCTTGACGCCGAAACCGGCGACCTCACCGGCCAGGGCCTCGTTCAGGCCCTCCAGGGCCCACTTGGAGGCGTGGTAGGCGCCGCCGAGCGGCATCGCGATCAGCCCGGCGGCCGAGGACAGCTGGATGATGTGCCCGGAACCCTGCGCGCGCAGGTGGGGCAGCGCGGCCTGGACCACCCACACCGCGCCGAACAGGTTGGTCTCCATCTGGTCGCGCAGCTCCCGCTCGGTCAGTTCCTCGACCGCGCCGATCTGGGCGTAACCGGCGTTGTTCACGATGACGTCGAGGCGGCCGAAGTGCTCCTTGGCCCGCTTCACGCTCTCGAACACGGCGGCCCTGTCGGTCACGTCCAGTTCGAGGGGGAGCACCGCCTCGCCGTAGGTGGCGACCAGGTCCTCAAGGCTCGCGGTGCCGCGGGCGGTGGCGGCCACCCTGTCGCCGCGGGACAGCGCGGCCTCGACGAACCGGCGGCCCAGGCCGCGCGACGAACCGGTGACGAACCAGACCTTGCTCATGATGACGTTCCGCCCCTTCGCGGTGGCGGCGTTCCAGGGTCGCCCCGGCCGCCGCTGTCGGCTGTTACGCCCTCCAGACACACGACTCGGCGAAGCTGTGACACCCACCGAGAGTGACCTACGTCTCGCGCGACGGGGAGGCGGGCCGCTTCCGTCGGGGAAGGGGGTCGTTCTGGACTGGGAGGCGTTCAAGGAGCTCGACGCTCTCGGGACCCCCACCACCGGGGTGACTCCAGGGGGCTTCGCATGCCGGGGTGGCCGGTTCGGGCCAGCGGGGGCGGGGCGGGACGGCCGCAGTGGATCATGGGGATTTCGGACAGGGGGTCGTATGCGTCTCAAGGGGCCGGTTCCCGATGCCGGGTCGCCGTGGAACGAGATCTTGCCCGGGCTGTTCATGGGCGGGCACCACTGTCGCGGGAGCGGCGGCGAACGGGTTCCCGTCGTCGTCGGGCGCGAGTTCGACGTCGTCGTCAGCCTCTACCGGCGGGACGGGTGCGGGCCCGGGGACGGGGTCGCGCACCACTGCCGGGAGGTCCCCGACGGGCCGTTGAACGTCGGCCAGATCAGCGCCGTCCGCGAGCTGGCGGAGATCGTCGCCGACGACGTGCGCGAGGGCCGGCGGGTGCTCGTGCGGTGCCGGTCGGGGTACAACCGGTCGGGTCTCGTCGTCGTCCAGTCGCTGGTGGAGCTGGGTACCCCGTGGAGGACGCGATCTTCCTGGTGCGGTACCGGCGGTCCCGGTGGGCGCTCAACAACCAGCTGTTCGTCGACTACCTGACCACCGGGCTCGGCGTCGCCGAGCTGCTGGTGGGGCTGGACGAGGTCAGCGACGACGCCTGAGGCGCGGTGACGCGGCGGGGTTGACCGCGTCGGGTAGGGTGAGCGACGGCGAAGGGGAGTAGTCCCGAACCGCCGAGAGGTCGACATACTGGCTGCCCCCAGGGGTGGCCCGGCCCTCGGGCCGCGTGGAGCGGTGGACGAGACCTTCGGCCTGGTAGGACGTGCCCGGGACACCGGGCGCATTCGTCATGCCGGGCCGAGTGGTCCTCCCGTCCCGGGTGGCGTCGCGCGGCCCGGCCCGTCGGGAGAGGCCGCCGGTTCCATGTCGTTCAACGTCGCCACGTTCGCGACCACGTTCGCGCTGATATTCCTGGCCGAGTTGCCGGACAAGACCATGTTCGCCTCGCTGGCGATGGGCACCCGGATGCGCCCGTCGTGGGTGTGGCTGGGAACCGCGAGCGCGTTCGTGGTGCACGTCGCCATCGCCGTGGCGGCCGGCAGCGTGTTCTCGCTGCTGCCCGAGATGCTGGTACAGATCGTGGCGGCGGCGCTGTTCGCGTTCGGGGCCTGGACGCTGCTGCGCGGCGGGAACGACGACGAGGACGACGACGTCGCGCGGGGGCGGCGTGTGACGGGCTTCGCGGCGACCTGGGCGACGGCGTTCACGGTCGTGTTCGTCGGCGAGTGGGGCGATCTGACGCAGATCACCACCGCGAACATGGCCGCCACGCGCGAGGCCCTGCCGGTCGCGGCCGGGGCCCTGCTGGCGCTGACGACGGTGTCGGCGCTCGCGCTGGTCGCCGGCAGGTTCATCGCCGACCGGGTTCCGTTGAAGACGGTGCAACGGGTGGGCGGCGTCGTCATGCTGGCGCTGGCAGTCTGGTCGCTGGTCGAGGCGTTCACGGGATAGGGCGGAAACGATGGGTGCGCATCACGGGCGGGTTCCGGCGTCGCCGGGCGCGGTACGGGCGAGCCTGGCGGTCGTGGTGCCGCTGGCACTGGTCACGCTGGTCGCGTTGGTGTGGATGTGGCCGTCGGAGGTGAAGTCCGGGGGCGGGCAGAGCATGCCCCGGTTCACCGGGGAGGTCGTGGGGATCGAGCTCAGGCCGTGCCCGCCGCCGATCGGCGCGGCGAAGTCCGACCCGCGGACCTGCGGCCAGGCGCACGTCCAGCTGACCTCGGGCCTCAGCAAGGGGCAGGTCGTCCCGGTCGAGCTGCCGAACGGCCCCGGCTCGCAGGTGTTCTCGACCGGCGACGACGTCGTGCTGATCAACGCGGGCGAGTCCCCGGACGGCAACCCCTACCAGCTGTCCGACCACGACCGGTCGAACGCGCTGTGGCTGGTCGGGCTGGCGTTCGTGCTGGCGGTGGTGGCGTTCGGGCGGTGGCGCGGGCTGACCGCGCTGGTCGGGCTGGCGATCACGTTCGTGCTGCTGCTCCAGTTCCTGCTGCCCGCGATCCTGGACGGCGCGCCACCGCTGCTCGCCGCGATCGTCTGCGCGTCGGCGATCATGCTGACGGTGCTGTACCTGACGCACGGGTTCACGGTCACCACCTCGGTCGCGGTGGTCGGAACGCTGGTCAGCCTCGTCCTCACCGGCGCGTTCGCCTGGGCGGCGATGGAGATGGCGCACCTGAGCGGGTTCGTGGACGACAGCGCGCTGAACCTGAACCTCGGCTACCAGATCAGCACCGAGGGGCTGCTGCTGGCGAGCATCATCATCGGGTCGCTGGGCGTGCTCGACGACGTCACCGTCACCCAGGCCGTCACCGTCGCCGAACTCGCCCACGCCAACCCCGCCTCCCGGTTCCGGGACCTGTACCGGGCGGGCGCGCGGGTCGGCCGGGCGCACATCGCCTCGGTGATCAACACGATCGTGCTGGCCTACGCGGGCGCGTCGCTGCCGCTGCTGCTGCTGTTCACGGTGGGGCGGCAGCCGCTCGGCGAGGTGGTGACCGGGCAGATCGTCGCGCAGGAGATCGTGCGGAGCGTCGCCGGGACGATCGGGCTGATCGCGGCGGTTCCGGTCACGACGGTGCTGGCGGCGCTGGCACGGTCCCGGAGCGACGCGACGGCGGGGCGGCCCGCCGAGCCCGAGCCGCACGCCGCCCACGTCCACTAGGCCGTCCTCCAAAGCCCTGGCCCACGACGCTCGCCCAGGGGGCTCGCGCCTCACCAGGGCTTGGCGAGCGCGTGACCCGCGGGCCCTCGCCTCCGGCTGCGGGCCCGCAGGTCAGGTAACGCGCTCGCTTGGCCGAGGCCCACTCCGAAGCAGGCCCTAGCCCCAGAACCGGAACACCGGGCCGGTCCTCGCGTCCATCTCGCAGGCGTTGGCGAACGTCCGGCTCCACCACACCGGGACGCCCTGCCGGACGCCCGTCGCGGTCGCGGTGACCGGGGCGTGCCCCCGGGCGCAGGAGTGGGGGTCGCCGGGCAGGCGGTCGAGGTCCCCGCCGACCGATTCGAGGACGGCGCAGGTCTCCTCGCCGTGGGGATGGTTGCCGAGGCCGTCGGGGCAGGTCAGGAGCGCGCCGCGCAGGGGCGTTCCGGCCGCGTCCGCCACGGTCAGGTCGAACTCCGCGGTGGGCGGGCCGAGGACGGCGTCGGTCGGAAGGGCCGTGGCGGGGATCAGGACGGCGGGGATCAGGGCGGCGGTGAGCAGTGCGGTTGCGCCGGAGAGGGCGGGGACGCGCAAGGTTGCCTCCACTGTGTAGTGATTCCTGTACACAGTGTGACGGCAGTGGAGTGGCGGGTGCGCGGGACGCGGGGTGACGGATGGCTGCCGACGGGGCAGGTGGCTGTCCGTGCCGGGTGACGTAACGGCCCTCGGCGAAGGCCGTCAGCGGGCGGTGACCGGGGCCTCGGCGGGGGCGAGATGCTCGGCGAGGACTGCCAGATGGGTCCGGCGAGCCTCGGCGTGTCGCCGCCGCCCCGCCTCGGTCACCACGACGATGACGCCGCGCCGGTCGTCTTCGCACAGGGCGCGCTCGACCAGCCCGTCCTTCTCCAGGCGGGCGACGGTGCGGGACAGGGCGCTCTGGCTCAGGTACATGTCCGCCGAGATTTCCTGCATGCGGCATTTGTCACGTTCGTTGGCGACGAGGCGGTCGAGGGTCTCGAACTCGCTCATCGTCAGGCCGTGCTCGTCCTGCAGTGCGCGGTCCAGACGGCAGGCGACCGTGTTGTAGCTGGTCAGCAACGAGCGCCACTGGCCGATCAGCTCCGCCTCCGACTTCATGCCGCGCAGCGTACCATGCGCACGCATCAGATGCACGTGAATTAAATGTGAACACAATAAGTGCTTGGACATTTGATGCATGCGCATGTACTGTGCCGTGGCGTGACCATCACCGAAACCCCCCGTGCATCCGGAAGCCCGACCGCGGCCGGCTCCGCGCCGGTCGAGCAGCGATGGACCCCCAGGCTGTGGGGCGTCCTCGGCGTGCTGTGCGCCGTGCTGTTCCTGGACGGCCTGGACGTGTCGATGGTCGGCGTCGCCCTGCCGTCCATCGGGACCGAGCTCGGCCTGTCCACCACCTCCCTGCAGTGGATCGTCAACGGCTACGTCCTCGGCTACGGCGGCCTGCTGCTCCTCGGCGGACGCACCGCCGACCTCCTCGGCCGCCGCCGCGTCTTCCTGATCGCGCTCGCCGTGTTCGCCGTGGCGTCGCTGATCGGCGGGCTGGTCGACAACGGCCCGCTGCTGATCGTCACCCGCTTCGTCAAGGGCCTGGCCGCCGCGTTCACCGCGCCGACCGCCCTGTCCATCCTCACCACCACCTTCCACGAGGGCCCCGCGCGCAACCGGGCACTGTCGGTGTTCTCGGTCTTCGGCGCCAGCGGGTACTCCTCGGGGCTGATCCTGGGCGGCCTGCTGACCAGCTTCGGCTGGCGGTGGACGTTCCTGACGCCGGTCCCGCTGGCGATCCTGGCGCTGGTCGCGGGACTGGCGCTGATCCCGAAGGACAAGCCCGCCGACGGCGGCGGCCACGACCTGGTCGGCGCGGTCACGCTGACCGCGGGCATGCTGCTGGCCGTCTACACCGTCGTGTCCGCGCCCGAACGCGGCTGGCTCGACCCGCTGACGATCGGCTCGATCCTGCTGGCCGTCGCGCTGCTCGCCGCGTTCCTGATCACCGAGAACCGGGTGCGGCACCCGCTGATCCGGCTCGGCATCCTGCGGATCGGCTCGATCGTGCGGGCCAACCTCAGCGTGGTCGCGCTGTTCGGCTCCTACCTGAGCTTCCAGTTCATGATGACGCTGTACCTCCAGGACGTGCTGCGCTGGTCGCCGCTGAAGATGGCGCTCGCGCTGCTGCCCGCCGGGCTGATCGTGGCGTTCGGCTCGCCGTTCGTGGGCCGGCTCATCGACCGGTACGGCACGTCGCGGCTGATCCTGGCCTCGATGGCGTCGCTCAGCCTCGGCTACGTGTGGTTCATCGCCACCGCCGGGAACACGCCGCACTACGCGTTCACGGTGCTGCCGACGATGCTGCTGCTGGGCGGCGGGTTCGCGTTCGGCTTCAGCTCGATCATGGCGCAGGCCACCGAGGGGATCGACGACTCCGAGCAGGGGCTCGCCTCCGGCCTGGTGCAGACGTCCGGGCAGGTCGGCGCGGCGCTGGTGCTGGCCGCGGTGACCGCGCTGGTCGCGGGCGGCACGCACGGCGGCGGCGACTTCGGCCAGTTCCACGCCGGGGTGAACCTGGTGACGGCGGTCGCGGTCGTCGGCCTGGCGCTGAACGTGGTGCCGCTGCTGCGGCGCCGCCGCGAGCCCGCCCTCGCGTCCTCCTGACCCGCCCCGATGATCGTCCTGCGGCCCCCGGTCCGGTCCACACCGGGGGCCGCAGGCGCGGATCAGGGGGCGCAGCCGAGGGCCTCCAGGAACGCGGTGGCGGCCGGGCTCGGCGTGAAACGGCTCCACACCAGGACCTCGATCCGGACCGGGGCGTCCTTCACGCAGATCGTGCGGACGCCGTCGAGCTGCGGCGTGAACGCGGCGGGCAGCATCGCGATCCCGAGGCCGCTGCGCACCATCCGCACCATCAGCTCCCCGGCCGACACCTCGAACGGCACCTCGCGCCGCACGCCCGACGCCGCGAACGCCTCGTCGGACTGGGCGCGGCCCACCGTTCCGGAGGGGAAGTCGATGAACGTCTCGTCCGCCAGCCGCCGCAGCTCGACCTCCGGCTCGCCCGCCAGCGGATGCTCGGGATGGACGACCGCGACGAGGTTGTCGTGGGCGAGCCGGCGGTGGCGGACGCCGCGCGGCTCCATGCCCGGCAGCAGCCCCAGCAGCGCCGCGTCCAGCGTCCCGTCGCGCACCTGCTCGACCAGGACCTCGCTGGCCATGGTCCGCAGGCTGATCCGCACGCGCGGGTGGCGGCGGTGGTACTCCTTCAGCACGTTCGGCAGGTCGACCGCCGCGACCGTGGGGATCGCGCCGATCGCCAGGTTCCCGCGGATCTCCCCGGTGACCGCCGCGACCTCGGCGCGGGCGCGTTCGGCGGCGTCCAGGGCCTGCCGGGCGGCGGGCAGGAACGCCGCGCCCGCCGGGGTCAGCCGCACCATCCGGCTCGTCCGGTCGAACAGCCGCGCGCCCAGCTCGCGTTCCAGCTTGGCGATCTGGTGGCTCAACGCCGACTGCACGACCAGGCACCTCTCGGCGGCGCGGGTGAAGCTCCCGGTGTCGGCGACGGCCACGACGTAACGCATCTGCTGCAGGTCCACGCCATCTATCGTGAATCACGATCGTTCCGATGACAAACATGTGTTGGACTCATTGATCGTTGTCAGGCCAGGGTAGGGGCATGACCACGATCGCGTTGCGCCCCCGCCCCGCGGAGACCCGGCAGGCCGCCGGCCTCGGCCGCGGACTGCTGTTCCTGATGTCGGCCGCCACCGGCCTGTCGGTGGCCTCCAACTACTTCGCCCACCCCCTGCTCGACCTGTTCAGCCGCGAACTGAACCTCGGCACCTCGATGGCCGCGATGATCGTCACCGCCGCGCAGATCGGCTACGGCGCGGGCCTGCTCCTCCTGGTCCCGCTCGGCGACCTGCTGGAGCGCCGCAAGCTCGCCGTCGGCCTGTTCATGGTCACCGCCGCGTCGCTGCTGGTGTCGGCCACCGCCCCCAACGGCGCGGTGCTGCTGGCCGGAACGGTCCTGACGGCGTTCGCGTCGGTCGCCGCGCAGGTGCTGGTGCCGTTCGCCGCCGCGCTGGCGGCCCCCGAGCAGCGCGGCCGCGTCGTCGGCACCGTCATGACGGGCCTGCTGCTGGGCGCGCTGCTGTCGCGCACCGTCTCCGGCGGCCTGTCGGAACTGGGCGGCTGGCGCACCGTCTACTGGGTGAACGCCCTGCTCATGGCCGCGATGGCGGCGCTGCTGTGGCGGGCCCTGCCGGCGATGCGCTCCGACGCGGGCCTGTCGTACCCGGCGCTCATCAAGTCGACGCTGCTGCTGTTCCGGGAGGAGCCGGTGCTGCGCTGGCGGGCCGGGATCGGCGCGCTGTCGTTCGCCGCGTTCAACGGCGTGTGGGTCGCCCTGGCGTTCCTGCTGGCCCGCCCGCCCTACGGCTGGACCGAGGCGGCGATCGGCCTGTTCGGGCTGGTCGGCGTGGGCGGCCCGATCGCGGCGTCGATGGCCGGACGGCAGGCCGACCGGGGCGGCGCCCAGCGGGTGACCGGGGTGGGCACGCTCGGGATGCTGGCGTCCTGGGGTCTGCTGGCGCTCGGCGGATCGTCCCTGCCGTGGCTGCTGGGCGGGCTGATCCTGCTGTCGCTCGCGCAGCAGGGCCTGCTGGTGGCCAACCAGAACGTGGTGTACGCGCTGCGGCCCGAGGCCCGCAACCGGCTGAACGCGGCGTTCATGACCTCCAACTTCGTCGGCGGCGCGGCGGGCTCGGCGCTGGTCTCGGTGGCGTGGGTCAACGGCGGCTGGTCGGGGGTCGTGCTGCTGGGGACGGCGCTGTCGGCGGGCACGGTGGCGCTGTGGCTGCTTGAGCGCGCCCGGACGAAGAAGTGAGCGCGGGCTGTCGAACCGCCGCCGGTGCAGTCGAGCGCACCGGCGGCGGTTTCGTTTTGCACGCGGTCCGTTCGCCGGGTCCCGCCGGACCGCGCCGCCAAGTCCCTGAGGAAGCACCGCCTCGGGAGTTAGTCGCCTGCCGCCAGCCGCACTCCCAGGGCGACGAGGACCATGCCGGAGAGGTACTCCACGCGGCGGCGGACGGCGGGGCGCTGGAACAGCCGCCGGACCTGGCAGACCGCCACGACGACGCCGAGGTACCAGGCCAGGTCGATCAGGGTGGAGGCGACGGCCAGCAGGAGCAGCGTCGGCAGCACCGGGGCGCCGTCGGGGACGAACTGGGGGAGGAAGGAGAGGGCGAACACGCCGGCCTTGGGATTGGCCAGATTGGTGAGCAGCCCCATCCGGTAACAGCGCCACCGGGACCGCCGGCGGGGAGCGGCGGACGCGCCGCCGGTGCCGTCGGAGGCGTCGGCGGAGGCGTCGCGGCGGATCGAACGGCGGGCCCGCAGCAGCGCCTGGACGCCGAACCAGATCAGCACGGCCGCACCGGCGACCCGCAGGACGTCGTAGGCCAGGCGGGAGGCCAGCAGCAGCGCCGACAGGCCGAAGGCCGCCGCCAGGCACCACGCCAGCCAGCCGGTCTCGTTGCCCAGCACGGTGGCGACCCCGGCGGGCCGCCCGGCGTCGATGGACTGCCGGATGATCACCACGGTGGTCGGCCCCGGCGCCATGGAGACCAGCAGCGACGCCAGGGCGAAAAGCAGCAGGGTGTCGAACACGGTCACTCCCGGGTCGGGCGGCTCGCGGTCGGCTCCCGGGGACGGTCTCCCGCTGCCCGGCGTGCCGCCGGGACGGACCCGGGACTTGCGCTCTCGCCTACACGGTAGGCGACCCCGTTCCGCACGACCAGCCCGAGCACGCGACGGCCCGCCGGACGGGGGCCGGTGCGGGGAACGCCTGGTGGAGGTCGTGACGGGCGACTGGTCCGAGCGCGCGGTGGTCTGTTGGACGGGGGCTGGTGCGGTGTCTTGGAGCGGAAGGCCGGTGCGGGGAACACCTGGTGGACGTCGTGACGGGCGACCGGTCCGAGCGCGCGGTGGTCTGCTGGACGGGGCTGGTGCGCTGCCTTGGGCGGAAGGCCGGTGCGGGGGAACGCCCAGTGGACGTTGTGACGGGCGACCGGTCCGAGCGCGCGATGGTCTGTTGGACAGGGGTCGGTGCGGTGTCTTGGGGTGGAGGGCCGGTGCGGGGAACGCCTGGTGACGCCGTGGCGGACCTCTCTGTGGTCCGCTTCGGCTGGGCTGTTGAACGTGAGGGTCGGGTTGCCGGGTCGCGTGTCGCGATCGTTTCGCGTCGTGCGGGCGGTCAGGAACTCCCGGGGCGGCCGAGGCCGGTGGCGCGGGCCGTGGCGATGGCCTCGTCGCGGGTGTGGACGTCGAGTTTGCGCATCACGGACGAGGTGATGTTGCGGACGGTCTTCGGGGAGAGCGACAGGCGGGCGGCGATGGCGGCGTTGTCCAAGCCGCGGATCATGCCGTCGAGGACCTGGCGTTCGCGGCCCGTCAGGTCGGGGAACGGCTCGACCGGCGTCCCGCCGGAGGCGGCGCGCTCGGCCAGGTGGGACGCCAGGACGGGACCGATGACGGCCTCGCCCCGGTGCGCCTGGCGGATGGCGCGGCGCAACTCGTCGCTCCGCGCGCCCTTGAGGACGTAACCGCAGGCCCCGGCGTTGATCGCGGCCAGTAGCGGCCGTTTCTCCGCCCGTCCGCTCAACGTCAGCACCCGCGCGTGCGGGACCGCCTCGACGATGCGCCGGACCACGGCGATCCCGTCGCCCGGCAGCCGCAGATCCACCAGCGCCACATCGGGCCGCCCCGCGAGGACCTGGGCCAACGCCGCGTCCGCGTGCTCCGCCTCGCCCACCACCGCGATGTCCCCGGCTCGCTCCAACAGCGCGCGGACCGCCCGCCGGTACGCCCGCCGGGCCTCGGCGACCAGAACGCGGATGACCTGGTCGTTCACGACGCCTCCAAGAAACGTCCGCCCGAGCCGAACACCGTGCGCCCCGCTCCGCCGCCCCCTCCACGAAGTGCCGCCGCGCCGTCGCGTTCCCGTGCGTGCCGAAGCGCTCAGCGAAACCCGCACAACGCCGCCGCGCCTCGTGACAAGCCGCGCCGCTCGGTTCCGGAGGACGTCGCGCGGTGTCGCGGCATGCCGCCTTCGCCGTGCCGCTGACTCCACTATCCGCCTACTCCGCCCTCCCGCCTACCCACCCGCGGCGCCCTCTGCGGGAACGCACGGCGGAGGCGGCGTCGGCCCGCGTCCGAGGTGTGGACGCGGAAGGACCTCGCGAGCCGCGATGATTCATGCGGCGGTCGGTGGTCTCACCGTTTGTCGGGCCGTTACCGAGGAGGGGTTCCGATGCGCAGCGTGACCTATTCGATGAACGTCTCCCTGGACGGGTACATCGTCGGACCGGACGGTGGCTTCGAGTGGACGGAGCCCGATGAGGACGTCTTCCGCTCCTGGATCGACGAGATCCGGCAGGTGGACGTCCACCTGTTGGGACGCCGGCTGTACGAGGCGATGCTGTACTGGGAGACCGCCGACCAGGATCCGTCGCTCGACGACGCGAAGCTGGAGTGGGCCGCGCTCTGGAAGCCGCTCCCCAAGGTGGTGTTCTCCACCACGCTGTCGGCGGTGCGGGGCAACGCCCGCCTGGCCTCCGGCGGCCTGGCGGAGGAGATCGAGAGGCTGCGCGCCGAGCCGGGGGAGGGCGACATCGCGATCGGCGGCGCGACCCTCGCCGCCGAGGCCGCGGCGTCGGATCTGATCGACGAGTACCGGGCCAGGGTCTACCCGGTGCTGGTCGGCGGTGGCGTCCCGTTCTTCCCCCGGCGCGAGCGCCGGGTCGATCTCGAACTCGTCGAGACCCGCACCTTCAGCTCGAAGGTCGTCCACCTCCGCTACCGCGTGGCGCGCTGACCCCGTCGGCCCGCCCGCCGGACCCCTGGCTCCGGCGGGCTTCGAGCGCGTCCAGAATCAGATCCAGGCCGTAACCGAACTCGCTCGTGTGGTCGTAGCCCGGCCGCAGGGCGTGGTGGACGATCACCTCCGTGAGGTACGGCAGCTCGTCCGCGGGCAGGTCCTTGAGGATGCCGCCGGCCACCTCCTCGACGTCGTCCGGCCTCGCCACCGGCAGGTTCGCCTCCTGGAGGACGAATCCGCCGACGTAGCTGTCGATGAGCGAGACGGCGTGCACGGCCATCGGCAGCGTGAACCCCGCCTCCCGGAGGACGCCGAGGACGGCGTCGTGGTGGCGGAGCGTCGCCGGTCCCGGGTTGCGGCGGGAGTCCATGAAGCCGAGGGCCCAGCTGTGCCGCGACAGGACCGCGCGCGCGGAGGAGGCGCGCGCACGGATCGCGTCGCGCCAGTCGTCGCGGTCGGCGTCGGGCGGCTCGATCGCCGCGAACACCATGTCGACCACGCCGTCGAGGATCGCGTCCTTGTTCGGCACATGGTTGTAGAGGGACATCGCCTCCACGCCCAGTTCCTGCGCCACCCGCCGCATGGTGATCGCCTCCACGCCGCCGCGGTCCGCGACCCGGATCGCGGCCTCCAGCACGCGCTCTCTGCTGAGCGGCTGCCGTGGTGGGGGTGGTGACACGACGACTCCCGGCGGTGGACGCATTGACAGGCTTACAAGTGTAAGTCAGCCTTACGGGCGTAAACCCTCTCGGGCTGGAGGCAGCCGGGAGACCGACGAGCGTCCGACCTGCGGCCCGCCCCGCCGGGGCGAGAGAAGGAGATCCCGATGCCGATGCCGAGGTGGTGGGGGCACATCAACAAGCGGGTGTTCAACCCCCGCGCGGTCGCGAGCGGAAAGTGGCCGGTGCTGATCCACGTCGGTCGCGTCTCCGGCGCGACGTACCGCACGCCGCTCGACGCGCATCCCGTCGACGGCGGTTACCTGTTCGTCCTGGTGTACGGGCCGGGCTCGGACTGGGTGCGGAACGTTCTGGCGGCCGGTGGCGCGCGGCTCCGGGTCGACGGGAGGGAGAGGGAGCTCACCGCCCCGCGCCTCGTCGGGAAGGACGAGGCGTTCCAGGCCCTTCCCGCCGAGGTGGCGCGCCCGCCGAGGCTGCTCCGCATCACCGAGTTCCTCCGTATGGACCTGGCCGCAGGCTGACGATCAGCGTCCAACGCGAAGCCTCGGCCCGGCCGGGCGCCCGGTGGAGCACCAGGGCAGATCATCGAGGGGGCCGTGGCCGCGTTGCGCGAGACCGACGTGCTGCTCGCGGAGACGAGCAGCGGAGCCCGCTCCGCGCCCGACGCCTCCTGCCCGGCGTTCGACACGGCCCGGATGCTCGATGCCCGGCGGCCCGCTGGCGGCTCCCGAACGGACCCCGGCGGAATCCGCTCCGCTCGACTCGACCCTGCGATGGAGACGAGCTGAAGGCAGGGCGTTGTCGGCTTTCCACCCCGGAGACATCAGGCCACGAGCGTGATCGCCGCCTGGGCGGGTCATTTTTTCGGGGTGTGGGGCAGGAGTTCGCTGTCGCCGGTGTTGTGGTGGGCTCGCAAGGGGCGTTCCACCGTTCGGTGGCGAGGAACGACGACCTGGCTCACCAGAGCTCCGGTGCGGGTGGCGTGGCGCGACCTCACGGACTTTGAGAAACCTGTTCGCCAGTGGCTTTGGGTTTTGAGAACGGTCGCAGACGTTCCTGCTGGACCCGTGCGGGGATGGGCGCGGGCAGAGCGCGCCCACCCCTTCGGGATCGACCTGGCGTCTGTTTCCTGAATGTCGAGCCAGAGAGCATGACGCCGCTGATGGTGCCCGCGATTGCTCCTGATTTGTGCCGGTGGGCGAAATGGCTCTCGCACGCAGATCGTGATCACTACCGTGTTGTGGCCATGAGAGATATGGCGGGTGCCGAGTCGGCGCGCAGGGCGGCTGGTGTATCCCTCCAGTACTTCTGGGAGGTCACTGAGCACGCCACCCCGGATGAACTGGAGGGCGAGGACGAGGTGAGGGACGCCTGCGCAGCCATCCAGGACGCCGTCGGCGCGGACCCCACCAGTGCCGTGTGCCTGACGGTGCTGGCCCTGGGGAAGCTGCGTGCCCACCTGAACGAGGTTTCCGATGGCGGCGAGGACCATTTCGAAGCGCGGTACGAGCCGCCGGCCGGGCTGGAGGAGGACGACGAGCTCGGGCAGGAGCTGGCGACGGAGGTGGTGCGGGCCGCACACCATGCCCTCAGGCTCCAGCCGGATGACAACCTCGCGGCGTTCTCGCTCGCGTGCGCGCTGCATTGGCTGGGCGAGGAGGAGTCGGCGGCCGTCGCCTACCGCGAGGCGCTGCGCGTCGACCCTCACGATGACATCGCCAGGGCACGTGTGGAGGAACTGGAGGGGCTCGAACTCCCCGATCCTCCGACGAGGATCACCGCCGGTCATCCCTACGGATTCCACCTGCTGGAGATGACCCGTCTGGTGGGGCACGGAGGAAGCATCAAGGGGCAGGTCTGGCTGCTGAACGACGCGTCCATCGTCCAGAGCGCGGCCGAGGACCATCTCGCCGGATGGCTGGAGGGCCGTGGCCAGGGACTGGACGAGGACTTCGGCGTGTGGACCCATGTTCCCGGCGGCCAGAGCGGAGGAACGGAGCTGGCCGAGGTGCTCGGGCAAGGCCCCGATGGCGGTCCGGCGATCGACTGGTCCCGGGTGTTTCTGCCGTCGCTGGGGGATGGCCGACTTCCAGCCGGTCATCCGGTCCGTTGGCAAGGGCAGCTGCACTTCTTCGGCCGCACCGACCACGACGATTAAGGCATGCTTCCCCGGTTCACGAGACGGGCGCGCGAAGCCGGATCCCGATGGACGCGGCATTGATGGTGCCCTGGCAGACGACCTCGCGCTTGCCGAAGCGGGTGGCCACAGCGCGGAACTGGCGGAGTCCGTTCACACGGCGCTCGACGATGTCGCGTTCCTTGTGGCGCTCGGCGTCGAAGTCGGGGAACGGTCATCGCACGCGCCACGCTTGAGCCGGTTGACCTTCTGGTCTCCCTCGACCGGGATGACGGCTCGGACGCCATGGGGGCGCTCGCCGAGATCTGGTGGGGCGCGGGCCTCCGGACGGGTGTGGTGGACCAGTGCTTTGGGGCACAGCCTGAGACGGGCTCCACGGAGACGAGGCGGGGGTGGGGCGTTGGCGGCTCTTCATCCTGGAGGCGTCAGGTCGCGAAGCGGTGGCGCGCTCGCCAGGGCCTGGTGGGGTGCGGGTCTCCGGGTGGGTGTGGTGGGCCAGGGGTTTGGGGCACGGCCTGGGCGGGGGAGGGAGTGGGCTCCACGCCCGATGTCCGCAG
The DNA here is from genome assembly GCF_001552175.1 of Actinomadura kijaniata NBRC 14229. Classification (GTDB taxonomy): domain Bacteria; phylum Actinomycetota; class Actinomycetes; order Streptosporangiales; family Streptosporangiaceae; genus Spirillospora; species Spirillospora kijaniata. Next base: position 23,752 of record NZ_BCQR01000108.1, on the reverse strand, counting down.
CCACCTGCGGTTATGAGCGCGGAGCCGACGGCTGGTCGGGGGCTTCCGGTTCAGACTCGGGTTGGGTTCGCGGTTGGTGGAGCCGATTCGGGGGCCGGTCCGGGGTGGCCGGGGCTCGTTCGGGGAGCCCCGGCCAGGGGCGTCAGGAGCGGCGCTTCCAGAACGCTCGCTTGGGGGGTGGCGTCGTGAACTCCTTGAGGGTCTCGATGGTGCGGGTCCAGAGCTCGTCCAGACGGGTGGGGTCGGCGGGGGACACGGCTCGGAGGTCGGTGAGCAGGGCCGACAGGGAGCGCGGGGTGTCGCCCCACCGGTCGAGGTCCTGGACGGTCGTCTCCAGGACCGGCAGCAGGTGCGCCAGGAGGTACTGGTGACGGTCGGCCTGGGGGGCGGACCGCAGGTCGGTGAGGCGGCGCAGCTCCTCGGCGAGATCGCGGCGGGCGTTGTCCAGGCGCTGGACGGCCGCGTCGTCCTTCGTACGACGGCGCGGAGGGGGAGCGGACATGCCCGGCGCGGCGGGGCTCGGCGCGGCGGGGCTCGGCGCGGCGGAGCTCGGGGGTGCGGGGCTCGGGGGTGCCGAGGAGGCGAGGAAGTCGGGGACGTCCAGGCTTTCCGCTGCGAAGCGCTCGGTGCCGCGTGCCGCGCCGCCTCGGGGCGCGCCGGGCGGTGCGGCCGTGGCCCGGGGCATGGCGGCGGGCATGGCGGGGGCTCCGTAGGAGGCCGCCATCAGCGTGGCCTGGGGGCTTTCCCAGCCGCGGGGCGACTCGACCGGCTGGACGACCTGGTGCGGGGCCTGGCCTTCGGTGGCCACCCGGCTGTCGATCGCCACGAACGCGGTGAAGCGGCACAGCACGCCGAAGCGCAGCGAGGCGTCCACGATGCGCCGTTCCAGCTCGTCGGAGCCGGAGATGGCGTAGCGGTCCTCCAGGTCGCGGAGGTGGGCGCGGGCCCAGATCGAGGTGATCGAGCGGTTGCCGGTGACGGCGGCCTTGGCGTCGCGTTCCCATCGGGTGCCGTCGGAGCCGGTGCCGCGGACGGTCAGCGTGCCGGAGGGGGCTCCCCGGAAACGGCCGGAGACCACCAAGGGGACGCCGGGGAACAGCGCGCCGAGGCGGCTGGGCGCGACCGTGTCGGGGACCAGCGTCAGGCCCTCGGCGTGCAGTGACAGGTCGGTGACGAGCGGGGCGCCGATGCGGTGGTGGATGTGCTCCATCGCCGTGTCGAGCCGGTCCTCGGACTCGACCAGCTCGCAGCGGCCCCGTCCGATCTCCGCCAGGCGGTTCAGGAAGCCCGCGTTGACGGCCTGGTCGATGCCCACGGTGTGGACGCGCACGCCCTGGAGGCGGGGGCCGAGCTGGGCGAGGATCTGGTCCTCGTTGCCCACCTGGCCGTCGGTGATGAGGACCAGCACGCGGTCCCGGTGCGGGTCGGCGAGCAGCGCGCACGCCTCCTGGAGCGGGGCGAGCAGCACGGTGCCGCCGCGCGCGTCGACGGAGACCAGGTGCTCGACGGCGCGGAACCGGTTGCGGTCGGTGCCGGAGACCAGGCCCGTGCCGAGGTCGCGGGGCCGTTCCACGACGGTGTCGAACGACAGCACCGCGAACCGGTCGTCGGCGGTGAGGGTGTCCACGATGCGGGCGGCGGCCCGGCGGGCCGCGACCATCTTCCAGCCGTGCATGCTGCCGGAGCGGTCGAGGACCAGCACGACGTCGCGCGGCCGGGGGCGGCCGTGGCCCGACGGCAGCACCGTCAGCGTGAAGGTGCCCTCGGTGCCGGACTCGTCGGGGACCAGCGCGAGGGAGGCGGGCGCGGCGGTGTCCTCGCCGTCCCGCGCGGCGTAGACCAGGCGCAGGATGAAGTCGCGGTCGAGCCGTTCGCCGGGGACCAGGCGGACGGTGCCGCCGGCGGGGCCCGTGCCTTCCGCGCGGTCCTCGTCGGTGGTGGTGACGTGGAGGGCCGAGCGCAGCTCGGTGAGGGGGAGCCCCGCCGGGTCGATGTCCACGGTGATGGCCAGCCGGACCGGGTTCGGGAAGCCGGGGAGCAGCACGGGCGGGGAGATCCGGGAGGCGTCGGGGACCGCGTCGGTGTCGGGGGCGGTGCCCTGGCCCGCCGCCTCGTCCCCGAGCGGGACGCCGGGGATGTAGCGGGGCGCGACGACGAGCGGGAAGCGGAACGTCGCCTCGCCGCCGCCGTGCTGGTCCGTCTCGTACGGGAGCGGCTGGTCGAGGGTGAGGCGGATCGTCACCCGTTCGCCGGGGAGGATGTTGCCGACCCGCATGGTGAAGACGTCGGGGCGGTCCTCCTCGGCGATGGCGGCCCGCTGACCGGCGGCGACGGCGCGGTCGTAGTCCTGGCGGGCCTGGCCGCGCTCCTTGAGGACGCCCTCGATCGTCCGGTCGTCGGCCTCCATGCGCAGCCCGGTCACCGCCGCGCGGTCGGGCAGCGGGAACACGTAGGTGGCTTCGAGCGGGACGTCGAACGGGTTGCGGAAGCCCTGGACCACCTCGACGCCCGCGACCAGTCCGGTCACCGAGGCGCGGACGTCCACGGTGTCGAGCGGCAGGTTGCCCTTGTCGGTGGTGAGCGCGCCCAGGCCGCCGTCGGGTTCCGGGAGCGTCGGAGTCTCGGGAAGAGGGGTGATGCGCATGGTCACTGGGACCTCCCGGCTGGATCGGCTGACGTGGTGGAGGAGGGATCGGTGGGGTCCGCGGCGGAGGGATCCGCGGCGGAGGGGGCGGCCGTGGTGGGCGGCTGCCCGGCCGCGTGGGAATGCGGGATCTCTTGCGGGTGTGGCGTCTCTTGCGAATGTGGGGAGTCGTGGGGGCGCGGTGCTTCTTGGGAGTGCGGTGTCTCCTGGGGGCGCGGCGCGTCGGGTGAGGTGTGCCCGGCGGGGAGGAGGCCGCGGCGGTGGAGCTCGGCCAGGAGGGGGCGGGCGGCGGACTGGAGGGCGGTCAGATCCTCCGGAGTCGGCGGGATGGGACCGGGTCCGTCCGGGATCGGGGCGTCGAGCATGACGACGACGCCGGGGGCGAGGCGGATTCCCTGTACCAACGCGGCCGGTTGCGCGGCGGGCTGTGCGGCCGACCGCCGGGCCGGTTGCGCGGTGGGTCGCGCGGTCGGCTGCGGGGTGAGTCGTGGAGCGGGCTCGCGCAGCTCGGCGGGGAGTGGAACGGGGGAGTGGAGGTCCTCCTCGGGGATCTCGTGGTCGGGGGAGAACGAGATGTCGGGACGGGCCGCCCAGAAGCGCGGACGGCTGTCCGCCGGCGCCTCCGCGGGGAGGCCCCCGAGACCCCCGCGGTCTCCGCGGTCCTCCGCGGGAAGGTCCCGGAGGTCCCCCTCGGGCAGGGCGGCGATCTCGCGCAGCATCACGTCGGTCGCGCCGGTCAGCTCCCGCTGGATCTCCGCTATGGAACGGCCCTGGGACTGGCGGCGCTTGACCGCCACCAGCTGGAGCAGGTGGCGGCGGCCGTACAGGGCCGTGCGGCCCCGGCGGCCCAGCGGCGGGTCGAGGAGGCCGATGGTGGTGTACCAGCGGATCAGGCGGGCGTTGGGCAGGTCGCGAACCCGGCCGTTGACCCGCACGGGAGCGCCCGCGGCGAGGGCCGCGGCGGCGCGTTCGGCGAGTTCGGCGATGGTCCAGGCGGCGTCCATGCCCCGATGATGACACTGTCATCGTGACACTGTCAACGACGCGCTTTTTCGCGATGTGGGAACGACGAGGTCAAAGTCCTTGAAGGACGGTGGCGGCTGCCGCACGCTTGTGCCTTCGGTCCCGAGCGGAAGGGGCGTTCGGTGCGGGACAGGGTGAGGGGCGCGGGCGACGCCGGGGCCTCCGCCTGGGCTCGGTACCGGGTGCTGGCCGCCGAGTACCGCCGGGAACGCGTGGTCGTCCGCGGCCTGGTCGCCGTGTCGGCGGGGGTGGTCGCCGCCGGGGTGCTGCCGTGGCGGGCGGGGCCGGTTGTGGCCATCGTGGTGTTCGTCGGGCACACGCTGTACGAGCGGTCGCGGCACGAGCCGCTCGCGGAGTGGCGGCGGGGCGCGTTGGCCGAACGCCGTACCGGGCGGCGGTTGCGGCGGCTCGATCCGGTGGGCCACCACGTGCTGCACGACCGGGCGCTGCCCGGCGCCACCGCCAACCTCGATCATCTGGTGGTGGGCCTGACCGGCGTGTACGCCATCGTCAGCCGCCGCTGGCGGTGGGGCGTGCGGGTGCGGGTCGAGGGGCGGCGGCTGTGGGTCGGGCGGCGGCCCGCCGGGAACGTCGCCGTCGCCGCGCGGGCGGCGCGGACGGTCTCGGAGGGGCTGTCGAAGGAGCTGGACCACCAGGTCGCGGTCATGCCGCTGGTGGCGGTGCACGGCGCCCGGGTGCCCCGGGGCGGGCTGGAGCACGCCGGGGTGGCGCTGTACGCGGTGCGGGAGGTCACGGCCGTCATCGCCGGGGAGCCGGTGATCTTCACCAGCGCTCAGGTCGCGACCGTCGCGGCGGCCGCGGAACGGCTTTTCCCGCCGATGACGGGGCCTTGCCCCGCCAGGTGAGTCACCATTTCGAGCCTGTTTACGAAGAGTGCGTGACCGGATGCGTGGTGACAGATGATGCTGCTCGGAGCGCCCCCACGAAGGCGCCTCGCAAAGCGGACATTATTCTCTAATCGATTAATCGCCTCATTCTAGGGTGGTCGGGTAAAGGGGCGACCGTTCTTGGGAAATCACCGGTATGAAGCGCGGTGAACCTTTACTTTTCTGGTCATGAATGACCACCTCCTGGTCGAGGCGATGCGTGAGCGGGAGCCCGGCGCGACGTCCGCGGCGTACGACGCCCACGCCGAACGGCTCTACGCCTACTGCTGGTTCCGGCTGCACGACCGGGACGCCGCCCAGGCGGCGCTGCGCGACACGTTCGTCGTGGCGGAGGCGCACGTCGACCGGCTGCGCGACCCCGGACGCCTGCGCGCGTGGCTGCTCGCCCTCGCGCGGCTGGAGTGCGCGCGCCGCCCCCCGGCCGAGGACCGGCCGCCGGACGTGCCGGTCGCCAGCCACGACCAGGAGGACGTGGACGAACGCATCACCGCCTGGCACGCGACGTCGAACATGCCCCCGTTCAGCCGCGAGCTCCTCGAACTGCGGTTCCACCACGGGCTCCCGCTGGACGAGGTGGCCGCCGTCATGGGCGTCCCGGACAAGGAGTCGGAGATCGCCCTGGCGCGGGCGCACGTCGACCTGGAGGCCGCGCTGACCGCCGAGCTGCTCGCCGCCCGGGGCCCCTACGGGTGCGCCGAACGCGGCATGCTGCTGCGCGACTGGCGCGACGATCCCGGCCCCGCCCTGAACGGCCTGCTCCTGCGGCACGCCCGGGAGTGCGGGGCGTGCGCGGTGGCGCGGCCCGCGCGGGTCGCCTCCTCCAAGGTGTTCGGCCTGCTGCCCCGCCCGGAACCGTCCGAGGCGCTGCGGGACGAGGTGATGGCCTGCTTCCACGATCCCGAGCTGGTCGGCTACCGGCTGTTCGCCGCCACCCGGGTCACCGAGTTCCACGCCGACGGCTTCCCGGTCCAGGCGCGGACGCCCCGGCGACGGCGGCCCCGGTTCGGGGCCGTCCGCAGACCCCGCCGCGTCGCCGCCGTGGCCGCGGTCGTCGCCGCGCTGGTGGCCGGGGGCGCGACGGCGTCCACGTTCCTGCAGCCCGTCCCCCACGACGCGGGCCGCGCGGCGCTCGGACCCTCCGGGCGGCCGCCGGTCCCCGCGCCGCCGAGCGGGGGCGGGGACGTCGACGGGCGGGTGGAGTCGGCCCCGGTCTCGGCGACCTTCCCGCTGGGGGCACGCGTTCCGGCCGTGCCGCCCGGCGCGTTGCCGTCCCCGCCGCCCCGCCGCGACTACCAGTCGGCCCCCGGCACCGGGCCGTCCGCGCCGCTGCCGCCCGGCGGATCCGGGGCGCTGGCCGTCTCGCCGCTCCACCTGGACCTGGCGGGCGGCTCCCACGGCGCCGTCGAGCTGCGCGCCGAGGGCGGCCCGGTGCACTGGCGGGCCGTGACCCGGGGGCCGGTCCGGCTCGGCCGGAACTCCGGAAGCCTGGAGGCCGGGCAGTCCGTGACCGTGTACGTCCAGGTGTTCCGCGACGCGCGTTCCGGGGGCGAGGGCGGCGTCACGTTCCAGCCCGGCGGCCTCCAGGTCCATGTCACCTGGCGTCCCGGCCCGCCCCCGACCGACCCGCCGACCAGCCCCCCGACGACCCCTCCCACGAATCCGCCGACGAGCTCCCCGACCGGCCCGCCGACGTCCCCCACCAGCCCGTCGAGCCCGCCGCCCTCGTCGCCTCCCGGCACCCCGCCCACGAAACCGGACCCGACCACCCCCGGCCCGACGGCCGCGCCCCCGCCGCCGAGCGATCCGCCCCCGCCGAGCGATCCGCCGCCCCCCAGCGATCCGCCGGCCGCCTCCGGCTCCTCCCCGGAACCCCGGGGCTCGGACGGCTGACCATGAGCGACCCCGCGTTCGTGCTCCGGCCGGACGCCCGGGTGAGCCCGCAACCGGTCGCCGCCACGCTGGTCCGGCTGGTCGCCGAGATCCAGCGGGTGAGCTGGCCGCTGTGGATCGAACCGGCCGTCCGCGCCCGCCGCGAGGTCGCCGACCTGTGCCGGCTGCAGACCGCGCGCGGGCTGACGGTGCTGTCCTGGATGGCGCTCGGCCCGGACGCGGACGTCCCCGAGGACGTGCGGTGGCTGCTGACCACCAGCCGCCTGACCGGAGCCCGCCAGGAACGCATGTACGCCGCCGCCGACCTGCTGCCCGCGCCCGTCCGCGCGCTCGTCGTCGCCAACTGGACGTGGGCGCTCGGCTCCCCGCACGGCGGGCAGACCACGGCCGCGTTCCTGGCGGGCGGGGCCTACCCCGAGGACGGCTACTCGGCCGCGCACGCGACGGTCGCGCTGCTGCGGCTGTGGGAGCGGCGGCCCGAGACGCGTCCCCCGCTGGCGGCGGCGTGGGCGGCGACCCGCACGACCGCCGACTGGTGCAAGGCCGCCGAGCTGCGCTCCGCCTACGGCGCGCCGGTGCCGATCTTCAGTTATCCGCGTGTCGTGCCGCCCCCCGGTGTCCCCGTACGTCCCTGGATCACGCGGTTGCTGGGGTCGACGGACGGATGTGACACGGGTTGACCTGCGTGGCAGCCGTGACGGAAGTTCCGATCGCCGCCCCGTTGAACTACTCTCGGTAGTCGATCGCGTGCGTCATGTGCGGCAGGGGGAGGTCTGTGTTTCCATCACCGGGCACCGCGCGGCGTCTCGCCGCCCTGTCCTCCGGAACGGTCGTCGGCCTGACCATGCTGGCCTCCCCGCTCGCCGAACGCCCGGCGGCGGCCGAACCCCCGCCCAGCGCCCGCGACGTGCGGGAGAGCAAGCGCCAGGTGGAGCGGCGGGCCGCCGAGGTCGGCCGGATCAAGGCCAGGCTCGCGCGCGCCGACGGTGAGCTGGAACGCCTCGGTGTCGCCTCCGCCACCGCCGTGGAACGCTACAACGGCGAGCTGGTCAAACTCGATCAGGCGCGCCGTACCCATGCCGAGACGCGACGCCGCGCCGCCGACGCCCGCGGGCACCTGGACGAGGCGCAGCGCGAGCTGGCCCGGTTCGCCGCCGACGCCTACCAGGCCGGGACCGGCTACAACCCCTGGTCGTCGATCGTGGCCGGGGAGGGCGGCCCGCAGGGCTTCATGGACCGCGCGGGGCTGCTGGAGGTCCTGGCGCACCGCCGCGCCGGGATCGTCCAGCGGGTGGAGGCGGCCCGCGACGTCGCCGAGCTGTTCCGCCGCCAGGCGCAGGCGGCGTTCGAGGAGCAGCGCGCCGCGACGCTCCGCGCGGCCGCCGCCAAACGGGCGGTGCAGGAGGCCGTCGCCAGGCAGCGGACGCAGGTGCGGCGCATCGAGGCGGAGAAGGAGCGCCTGGAACGGAGCCTGGGCAGCGCCCGGGCCCGCGCCGCGCGCCTGGAACGGGAGCGCCGGGCGGCGTTGGAACGTGCCGAGGCGGCCCGGGCGCAACAGCTCTACGGGGGGACCGCCCAGGTCAAGGGCGCCGGACGCGGCGCGCAGGTGGTGCGCTGGGCCCTGAAGTGGCTGGGCACGCCCTACTCCTGGGGCGGCGGCACCCCGGCGGGCCCGAGCTACGGCATCGCGCACGGTTCGGGCATCCACGGCTTCGACTGCTCGGGGCTGGCGTTGTACGCCTGGAGCAAGGTGGGCGTCCGCCTGGACCACTGGACGGGGACCCAGTGGACGTCGGGCCCCCACGTGCCGCTCGACCGCCTGGCCCCCGGCGACCTGGTGTTCTTCGCGAACGACACCTCGGACCCGGACACGATCCACCACGTGGGCATCTACATCGGCAAGGGCCGGATGGTGGAGGCGCCGTACACGGGCGCGAGGGTGCGGATCGCCAGCATCCACCGCGACGGCCTGATCGGAGCGACCCGCCCCGCGGGGTGACCGTCCCGCGGGGTCACGGGTCCGTGGGCCTCGACGATCGTGGGGGCGGCTGTGCCCAGCCGCCCCCACATCGGAATGTCAGCGCGCGTCGGAGGTGCGCGGTGGTGTCGGTCCGGAGCGGAGGCCCCCCGGAGACCGGAGTGAGGACGGACACCACCGCACGGGCGGGGGACGCCTCAGTGACCGCCCGCCTCGATGAAGCGCTTGCGGGAGCGCTCGACCTCCTGCTCGGCCTCGACGCGGCCGACCCAGTTGGCGCCCTCGACGGACTTGCCGGGCTCCAGGTCCTTGTAGACCTCGAAGAAGTGCTGGATCTCCAGGCGGTCGAACTCCGGAACGTGGTGGATGTCGCGCAGGTGCTCCATGCGCGGGTCGGTGGAGGGGACGCACAGGAGCTTGTCGTCGCCACCGGCCTCGTCGGTCATCCGGAACATGCCGACGGCGCGGCAGCGGATCAGGCAGCCGGGGAACGTCGGCTCCTGGAGGATGACCAGCGCGTCCAGGGGGTCGCCGTCCTCGCCCAGGGTGTCCTCGACGAAGCCGTAGTCGGCCGGATACTGGGTCGAGGTGAACAGCATGCGGTCGAGCCGGATGCGGCCGCTCTCGTGGTCCACCTCGTACTTGTTCCGGCTACCGCGCGGAATCTCGATGGTGACGTCGAATTCCAAGATGTCCTCCGCTCCCTGCGCGCTGGCAGTGAATAGTCTTTCGTGAGTCTGCTGCGGGCGAGGCCGACCCGCGCAGAGTCATGGTTCTCATATAAGGATGTCGCACGTTGGTGAGTGCTGAGCAGGTGAGGGGCGGTCACGCGCCGCGACGGGCCCGTGTACTCGCCATGACCGTGCTGTCCCTCCTCAGCGTTTTCGCCGCCGGTGCCGGGACGGCAGTGGCGAAACTCACACCGGAGCGGCGGCTGGTGCCGCAGCCCCCCACCGTGGCCGAACGCGAGCCGCTGCGGCCGGTCGCGGCGGTGGCCGCGGCCGACCCCGCGGCGGCGCGGGTACCCGACGCGTCCGCCCTGGCGGGACGGTTGTCGGCGCTGGCCGGCGACCCGGCCGCGAAGATCAACGCGGTGGTGATCGACGCGGTGACGCGCAGGCCGCTGTTCCAGCAGCGCGCCGACCGGCCCGCCACCCCGGCCTCGACCACCAAGCTGGCCACGTCGGTGGCCGCGCTGGCGGCGCTGGGGCCCGGGCACCGCATCACCACGCGGGTCGTGCGGGGCGCCGGGAACGGCGTGGTACTGGTCGGCGGCGGGGATCCTACCCTGACCGCGCTGCCGCCGCGTCCGGAAGGGGAGCATCGGGGGCTGCCCGGCGCCGCCTCGCTGACCGAGCTGGCCCGCCGGACCGCCGCCGCGCTGAAGGCCGCGGGGACGACCCGGGTCCGCGTCGACTACGACGACTCCGCCTACGCGGGTCCGCGCACCGCGCCGGGCTGGAAGCCCAACTACCTGCCCGACGGCGAGGTCGCCCCGGTCAGCGCGCTGACCGTGGACGAGGGGAGGACCGCCCCGGACGACCCGACGGTCAAGACGCGGGTCGCCGACCCCCCGGCGGCGGCCGTCGCGACGTTCGCCAGGCTGCTCACCCGGGAGGGCGTCCGGGCGAGGCCGGGCCGCCGCGCCCCGCACCGGGAGGACGCCGCGCGGCTCGCCCAGGTCCAGTCGCCCCCGCTGTCGGCCCTGGTGGAACGGCTGATGAGCGCCAGCGACAACGACATCGCCGAGGCCGTCGCCCGCCAGGTCGCGATCGGGAAGGGGGCGCCCGCGTCGTTCACCGGGGCGGCCGCCGCCGTACGGGCGACCCTGGACGGGCTCGGCGTCGGCGAGGGGGTCTCGGTCAGTGACGGCAGCGGCCTGTCCACCCGTAACCGCATCACCCCGCTGGCGCTGGCCCGGATCGCGGCGCTGGCGGCCGCGCCGGAGCGTCCCGGCCTGCGCGCGGCCGTGACCGGGATGCCGGTCGCCGGGTTCTCCGGGACGCTCGCCACCCGCTACCTCACCTCCGACAGCCAGGCGGCCGCGGGCATGGTGCACGCCAAGACCGGGACGCTCAACGGCGTCAGCACCCTCGCCGGGATCGCCCGCGACGCCGAGGGGAGGCTGCTGGCGTTCGCGTTCATGATGGGCGACGGGAAGGGGCACGCCGACCCGGCGGTGCTGGACCGGCTGGCCACCGCGATGGCGACCTGCGGCTGCTGAACCGTTCCCGTCTCTCCCCGCCGCACCCCCCGGTCACGTCACAAATCACCCATGCCGGGGCGTTCCTCCGGCGTGTGGCGGGGGACGTACGGGAGATAACCAGAACGGTTGTTCGTTGAACGATCGTGCAGGGCTGCCACCGGCGGAGACCGGCGGCACGCAGCGGCCGAGAGCAACGGTGGAGTACATGAGCGCCTCAATGATCGACTGGAACGTCGCGGTCCAGACCGGAATCCGGCTGGTCCGGCCCGGACCCCAGGTCAGCCAGTCCGAGGCCCGCGAGGTGGTGGCGGAGCTGCGCGAGCTGTCGACGATCGCCCACGGGCATGTCCGGGACTTCACCGGCATGGACATCGACCCGAACCCCGAGCCCGCCACGATCGTGGACCGGCCCGGCTGGATCCGCGCCAACGTCGACGGCTTCCGCGTCGTGCTCGAACCGCTGATGGAACGCCTGGAGGCCAAGCGCGGCCCCGGCCTGCTCGGCGGCGGCCCCGGCGGCGTGATGGTGCAGGCCGTCGGGTCCCGCGTGACCGGCATGCAGGTCGGCGCGATCCTCGCCTACATGGCCAGCCGCGTGCTCGGCCAGTACGAGCTGTTCCTGCCGCCGGACCCGTCCGGCCGCGCCCCGACCGGCCGGCTCACCCTCGTCGCGCCCAACATCGTGCACGTCGAGCAGGAGCTGGAGGTCGATCCGCACGACTTCCGGCTGTGGGTGTGCCTGCACGAGGAGACGCACCGCGCCCAGTTCACCGGCGTCCCGTGGCTGCGCGAGTACGTGCAGGAGCAGATGACCGAGTTCCTGCTGGCCTCCGACCTGGACCCGGGGGCGCTGCTGGACCGGATCCGGGAGGCCACCGACGTCCTGGTGGACGCGGTGCGCGGCGGCGAGGGCAACCTGATCGACGCCATCCAGACCCCCGAGCAGCGCGCCATCCTCGACCGCCTCACCGCCGTGATGACGCTGGCCGAGGGGCACGGCGACTTCGTCATGGACGCGGTCGGGCCGGGCGTGGTGCCGTCGGTGCAGCAGATCCGGTCCAAGTTCCAGGGGCGCCGCGACGGCGGCACCCGGCTGGACAAGACGATCCGCCGGGTCCTCGGCCTCGACCTGAAGATGAAGCAGTACGCCGAGGGCTCGCGGTTCGTGCGGCGCGTGGTCGGCGAGGTCGGGATGGAGCAGTTCAACCGGATCTGGGAGTCGCCCGCCACGCTGCCCACGCACGCCGAGATCAAGGAGCCGGCGCTGTGGATGGACCGCGTGCTCGGCCCCCGCGTGCTCGACCCGGCCCCCGAACTGGACGCGCCCCGGACGGACGAGGCCGAGGGGGCGTGATCGCCGCCCCCGCCCCCGATGGGGTAGAAGAGGGGCATGGGGCCTGATCCGGCGGTGGCGGCGGTGCGGCTGGCGGTCCGGCGGGTGCTCGCCGGCCAGCCGCCGGGCGCGATGGTGCTGGCCGCGTGCAGCGGCGGCGCGGACTCCCTGGCCCTGGCCGGGGCGCTGGCGTTCGAGGCCGCCCGCTCGGGCCACCACGCGGGCGGCGTCACCGTCGACCACGGCCTCCAGGAGGGCTCGGCCGGACGCGCCGAGGCCGTCGTGCGGGTGATGGCCGGTCTCGGCCTCGACCCCGCCGGGTCGGTCGCGGTGACCGTCGGGGAGCGCGGCGGCCCCGAGAACGCCGCCCGCGAGGCCCGGTACGCCGCGCTCGACGAGGCCGCCGTCCGCCTGAACGCCTCCGTCGTGCTGCTCGGCCACACCCGCGACGACCAGGCCGAGACCGTCCTGCTCGGCCTGGCGCGCGGGTCGGGCACGCGCTCGCTGGCCGGGATGCCGCCGGAGTTCGCCCGCCGACTGCCCTCCTCCCTGCGCGAACGGCTCGACGCCCCCGGCGCCGTCGAGGTCTCCGAGCCCGTCGCCGTCCGCTACGCGCGCCCCCTGCTGGACCTCGACCGCGCCACCACCCGCCGCGCCTGCCTGGCGATGGGCCTGGACCCCTGGGACGACCCCCACAACGACGACCCCGCCTACACGCGCGTGCGGGTCCGCCACGAGGTGCTGCCCGCGCTGGAGAACGCCCTCGGCCCCGGCGTCGCCGAAGCGCTCGCCCGCACCGCCCGGCTGCTCCGCGACGACGCCGAGGCGCTGGACGCGTACGCGGCCCGCGCCTACGCCGACTGCGAAATCGCGGCGGCCCCGGGCGACCCCGCGGCGGACGCCGCGACGGCCCCGGTCGCGTTGCGCGTCGCGGACCTGGCCGAGCTGCCGCGCGCCGTGCGGACCCGCGTGCTGCGCACCGCCGCGATCAGGGCGGGCAGTCCACCGGGTACGCTCGCGGCCGTCCACGTAGAGGAAGTGGATCGCCTGGTCACGGCCTGGCGCGGGCAGCGACGCGTCGATCTGCCGGGGGGCGTCCGCGCGTTCCGACGGCATGAGAAGCTGCTGTTCGGCCCGGCCGACGCCGGGTCGTAAGCGTGCCGTCACAAAGGGTGGGGTTGTGGACGAGAAGGACCTGGGCAACGACCTGGCCAAGGTGCTGATCCCCGAGGACCAGCTACAGGCCAAGATCAGGGAGTTGGCCGCGCAGATCGACGCCGACTACCGGGGCAAGGATCTGCTGCTGGTGGGGGTGCTGAAGGGCGCCGTCATGGTGATGGCGGACCTGGCCCGCGCGCTGCACACGCCGGCCTCCATGGACTGGATGGCGGTCTCCTCCTACGGGTCGGGCACCAAGTCCTCGGGCGTGGTGCGCATCCTGAAGGACCTGGACACCGACATCCTCGACAAGCACGTGCTGATCGTCGAGGACATCATCGACTCCGGCCTGACGCTGTCCTGGCTGATCAGCAACTTGCGGTCGCGCGGTCCGGCGTCGCTGGAGATCTGCGCGCTGCTGCGCAAGCCCGAGGCGGTCAAGACCGAGATCGACTGCCGCTACCTGGGTTTCGACATCCCCAACGAGTTCGTCGTCGGGTACGGGCTCGACTATGCCGAGAAGTACCGCAACCTCCCGTTCGTGGGTACCCTCGCCCCGCACGTGTACGGAGGCTGACGGCGCCGCGGGGCGCCTGACGCACTTGACAGGACGCGAGTAGGTGTGACCCGCGAAGGGTGGGGGACACCCGCGCAGGGAACAAGACACCGTGACGGATCGTTGCAAGGGTCGTTGACGCGTATATCGAACGGATCAGGGGAACGCGCTGGCTGCGTCCCCTGTGCCCTGCGGTGTACCGTCGATGTTCCGGGCCACGGGCCGGGGCCGCGCCCGCGGTGCGCCGCCCCGGAACCGGAACGGCCGCACACCAAGCCGGCTCACAGTGGCGTCCGTCCCACCGGACGGGCGAGTATCGCAAGGTCAGGAGGGACGGGCCCCGGAGGGGTTACCGGATAAATGGACGTGAAGCGCTATTTTCGCGGGCCGCTGCTGTGGATCCTGCTGTTCGGCCTGTTGATCGCCCTGGTGATGTGGGGGATCAACCCCGGCCGTTCCTACGAGAAGTCCGACACCTCCAAGGTGGTCCAGGCTATTGCCGCCGGCCAGGTGAAGTCCGCCAAGATCATTGACAAGGATCAGCGGATCGAGGTCACCCTCAACGACGGCAAGCAACTGCAGGCCTCCTGGGTCGAGGGCCAGGGCATCAGGCTGCAGGAACAACTTCAGCAGCAGGCCGCCGCCGGCAAGCTGCCGGGCGGCTACAACGTCGAGGTTCCCAAGCAGAGTCCGCTGATGAGCCTGCTCTTCAGCCTGCTGCCCATCGTGGTCATCGTGCTGATCTTCCTGTTCATCATGAACCAGATGCAGGGCGGCGGCTCGCGGGTGATGAACTTCGGCAAGTCGAAGGCCAAACTGATCACCAAGGACACGCCGAAGACCACGTTCGCCGACGTGGCCGGGGCCGACGAGGCCCTGGAGGAACTGGAGGAGATCAAGGACTTCCTCCAGAACCCGGCGAAGTTCCAGCAGATCGGAGCCAAGATCCCCAAGGGTGTGCTGCTGTTCGGCCCACCCGGCACCGGCAAGACCCTGCTGGCGCGCGCCGTCGCGGGCGAGGCCGGGGTGCCGTTCTACTCGATCTCCGGTTCGGACTTCGTGGAGATGTTCGTGGGTGTGGGCGCCTCCCGCGTCCGCGACCTGTTCGAGCAGGCCAAGGCCAACGCCCCCTCGATCATCTTCATCGACGAGATCGACGCCGTCGGCCGGCACCGCGGCGCGGGCCTCGGCGGCGGCCACGACGAGCGTGAGCAGACCCTGAACCAGCTGCTCGTCGAGATGGACGGGTTCGACGTCAAGGGCGGCGTCATCCTGATCGCCGCGACCAACCGTCCCGACATCCTCGACCCGGCGCTGCTGCGTCCGGGCCGCTTCGACCGCCAGGTCACCGTCGACCGTCCCGACCTGGAGGGCCGCAAGGGCATCCTGCGGGTCCACGGCCGCGGCAAGCCGTTCGCGCCCGACGTCGACCTCGACGTCATCGCGCGCCGCACGCCGGGCTTCACCGGCGCGGACCTCGCCAACGTGATCAACGAGGCGGCGCTGCTCACCGCGCGGTTCGACCGCAAGCTGATCGACATGGCCACCCTGGAGGAGGCCATCGACCGCGTCATGGCCGGGCCCGAGCGCAAGACCCGCGTGATGTCGGAGAAGGAAAAGAAGATCATCGCCTACCACGAGGGCGGTCACGCGCTGGTGGCGCACGCGCTGCCGAACGCCGACCCCGTGCACAAGGTGACGATCCTGCCGCGCGGCCGGGCCCTGGGTTACACCATGACCCTGCCGATGGAGGACAAGTTCCTCACCACCCGCAGCGAGATGACCGACCAGCTGGCGATGCTGCTGGGCGGCCGGACCGCCGAGGAGCTGGTGTTCCACGAGCCGACCACCGGCGCGGCCAACGACATCGAGAAGGCCACCGCCATCGCGCGGAACATGGTCACCGAGTACGGCATGAGCGAGCGCCTCGGCGCCCGCAAGTTCGGGACCGGCGCCGGCGAGGTGTTCCTGGGCCGCGACGTGGGCCACGAGCGCGACTACTCCGAGGACATCGCCTCGGCGATCGACGACGAGGTCCGCCGCTACATCGAGGCCGCGCACGACACCGCCTGGGAGATCCTGGTCGAGTACCGGGACGTCCTGGACAACCTGGTCGTCAACCTGATGGAGAAGGAGACCCTCTCCAAGGAGCAGGTTCTGGAGATCTTCGCGCCGATCCAGAAGCGGCCGCTCCAGAAGTCCTACACCGGCTACGGCAAGCGTCTCCCGTCCGACCGTCCCCCGGTGCTGACCCCCAAGGAGCTGGCGCTGATGGGTCCGCAGGACGTGAACGAGCTGCAGATCGGCGACGAGGTCACCAAGGGCAACGGCCAGGGCGCCGGCCAGGCCGAGCCCGCCTCCGACGCCCCGGGCGAGAGCTGATCGCTTTGGCTCTCCCGTACGACCCGTTCGCGGGCGACGCGCCGGAGCGCGACGACCCGCCGGGCTTCGACCACGCCCGGATCGAGCGGGCGGTGCGCGAGATCCTGCTCGCGATCGGGGAGGACCCCGACCGCGACGGGCTGCTCGACACCCCCGCCCGGGTCGCGCGCGCCTACGCCGAGCAGTTCGCCGGGCTCCGCCAGGAGCCCGAGGACGTGCTGAACAAGGTGTTCGAGGCCGACCACGACGAGATGGTGCTCGTCAAGGACATCGAGGTCTACTCGACCTGCGAGCACCATCTGGTCCCGTTCCACGGCCTGGCGCACGTCGGCTACACGCCGAACAGCAAGGGGCAGATCACCGGCCTGTCGAAGCTGGCGCGGCTGGTGGACGTCTACGCCCGCCGCCCGCAGGTCCAGGAGCGGCTGACCAGCCAGGTCGCCGACGCCGTCATGCGGATCCTGGAGCCGCGCGGCGTGATCGTGGTGATCGAGGCCGAGCACCTGTGCATGACGATGCGGGGGGTGCGCAAGCCCGGCGCCAAGACGGTCACCTCGGCGGTGCGCGGCGACTTCCGGGACCACGCGGAGACGCGCGCGGAGGCGATGGGTCTGATCATGGGGAGATGAACCCCCTCTCCGACGCTCGAAGGGGCGGGAACGGCATGACGCCGTTCCCGCCCCTTCGGCGTCGCGGGCCCGTCCGGACTTGACCTCAAGCAAGGTTGAGGATCTTGGATGGAGGTCGTCGGCGGGACACCGCCGTTCCGGTAGGAGAAGGGCAGGGCCATGGCGAACGACGTTCAGGTGGTGGGGGACATCCCGGTGGAGACCCGCGAGGCGGTCACCGGCGTGGTGAGGGCGCTGGAGAAGGCGTTCAACGCCAAGGACCCCGACGCGCTGGGCGAGCAGTACGCCCATGACTCCTCGTGGACCAACGCGATGGGCCGCACGCTGGGCGGGCGGGAGGAGATCACCGAGTTCAGCCGCCCGGCGATGAAGGGCTTCCTGAAGGACTCCCGCGCCCGCTACGAGATCGTCCGGATGCTGGCGGTCGCCCCCGAGGTGATCGCGGTGAACGTGGCGCAGACACCCGTGGACGCCTCCGGCGAGCCCGTGCGGGCCCCGCACGGGCGGGCGCTCTACGTGATCGCCCGGCGGGAGGACGGCTGGAAGATCGTGGCGGGCCAGAACAGCGCCATCGACCCCCCGACCGACTGACGGCGCGCCGGTCCGCGGGGGCGGCGGGGAAGCCGGGGGCGAGGGCGCGCGGCGGTCGGATCAAGCCTTAGGGTTGGGGCATGACCAGTGCCATCGTCGCGGGGCTGCCCGATCCGGGGCGCTGCCTCGTCATGGGCGTGGTCAACGTCACCCCCGACTCGTTCTCCGACGGCGGGTCCTGGTTCGACCCCGACAAGGCCGTCCGGCACGGCCTCGACCTCGTCGCCGAGGGCGCCGACATCGTCGACGTGGGCGGGGAGTCCACCCGCCCCGGCGCCCAGCGCGTCCCGCTCGACGAGGAGCTGCGTCGCGTCGTCCCGGTGATCGAGACCCTGGCGGCCGAGGGCGTCGCGGTCAGCGTGGACACCATGCGGGCCGAGGTCGCCGAGGCCGCCGTCGCCGCCGGGGCCCGGCTGGTCAACGACGTCAGCGGCGGCCTCGCCGACCCCGGCATGGCGCGGGTCGTCGCCGCCGCCCGCGTGCCCTACGTCGTCATGCACTGGCGCGGCCACAGCCACGACATGCAGACCCGCGCGATCTACGACGACGTCGTGACCGAGGTCCGCGACGAGCTCCTGCGGCGCGTGGACGCCGTGCTGGCCGAGGGCGTCGACCCCACGATGATCGTCCTGGATCCGGGCCTGGGGTTCGCCAAGAGTCCCGAGGCCGGGCACAACTGGCAGCTCCTCGCCCGGCTGGACGCCCTGCTGGACACCGGCTACCCGGTCCTGGTCGGGGCCTCCCGCAAACGCTTCCTGGGCAGGCTGCTGGCCGCGCCGGACGGGACGCCGCGGTCGTTCACCGGCGCCGACGACGCCACCGTCGCGATCACCTCCCTGGTGGCGGCGGCGGGCGCGTGGTGCGTGCGCGTGCACCGCGTCCGGCCCAACGCCGACGCCGTCCGTGTCGCCGCCGCGGTCCGCGCGGCCGTCCCGCGGCGGGGCGCCCATGGGTGACGCCGACCGGACCGCCGTCGAGAAGGCCAACGCCGAGTTCTACGCCGCGTTCGAGGCCGCCGACCTCGACCGGATGTCCGCCGTGTGGGCCGCCGGGGCGTTCGCGCCCGGCGTGTCGTGCGTGCACCCGGGCTGGCCGATGCTGCGCGGCCGGGAGGAGGTGCTGCGCTCCTGGGCGCTGATCATGGCGAACACGACGTACATCCAGTTCGTCCTGACGGACGTCGAAACGGACGTTTACGAGGACCACGCGGTGGTCACGTGCAAGGAGAACGTGCTGACCGCCGACGAGGACACCGAGACCGGCTTCCTGGCCGGCGGCAGCATCGTCGCGACCAACCTGTTCGTCCGGGACGGAGATGGATGGCGTCTGCTGCTCCACCACGGTTCACCGATTCTCAACACCACAGAGGAAGAATGACGCTCGATCGGATCGAACTGCGCGGGCTGCGCGCCCGAGGCCGGCACGGATGCCTGCCCGCCGAGCGCGAGCTCGGGCAGGAGTTCGTGGTGGACGTCACGCTGGGGCTGGACGTCCGCCCGGCCGCCGCCGGGGATGATCTGTCGCGTACCGTCGACTACGGATCACTCGCGGGCAAGCTGGTCGCCGCCGTCGAGGGCGAACCGGTCAACCTCATCGAAACGCTGGCCGAGCGGCTCGCGAAGATCTGTCTGGAAGACCCGACCGTCCAGGAGGCGGCCGTCACCGTCCACAAGCCCGCCGCCCCGGTGCCGCACCCCTTCACGGACGTGGCCGTGAAGATCGTGAGGAGTCGTTCATGACAGCGCACGACCGTATGTCCGACCGCACCGCGACCGGTGGCCACATGCTGGTCGCCCACCGGGTCGTGTTCTCCCTCGGCAGCAACCTCGGCGACCGCCTGGAGAACCTCCAGGAGGCCGTGGACGCGCTGTTCGACGCGCCGGGGCTGAACTTCGTGGCGCTGTCGCCGGTCTACGAGACCGCGCCCTACGCGCCCCCCGGCGAGGACCTCCCCGAGCAGGGCGACTACCTCAACATCGTGCTGGTCGCCGACACCCGTCTCCCCCCGGAGAACCTGCTGGAACGCGTCCTCAACATCGAGAACTCGATGCGCCGCGTCCGCGAGGTCCGCTGGGGGCCCCGCACCCTGGACATCGACATCGTGGTGTTCGGGAACGTCACCTCCGACGACCCCGACCTGACCCTGCCGCACCCCCGCGCCCACCAGCGCGCGTTCGTCCTGGTGCCGTGGGCCGACATCGAGCCCGACGTGCTGCTGCCCGGCCACGGCCGGGTCGGCGACCTCGCCGAGGCCAGGCTGGCCGAGGACGGCCCGGACGTCGTGCGCCGCCGTGACGACCTGACCCTGCAAGAGCCCGCGTGAAGCCCAGCCGTCCCCTGTTCCTGCTCGCCCTGGTGGTCGTCGTCGGAACGATCACCTGGGCGGTGCTGCGCACGGCCTACGTGTCCCTGCCGCCGCTGCCGTGGACGGCCGTCCCGACGCTGCTGCTGCTGGCGCTCGGCGAGGCGTTCACCGGCGTCAACATCCTGCGCCGCATCCGCCGCAAGCCCGGCACCAAGCCGGTGGAGCCGCTGGTCGTGGCGCGGATGGCGGCGTTCGCCAAGGCCAGCGCGCACGCCGCTGCGGTGCTGGCCGGGGTGTTCGGCGGGTTCGCGCTGAGCCTGTCCAACGCCCTGGACAAGCAGACGCCGCGCGCGGACTTCTTCGTCAGCGGCGCGACGTTCCTGGCGGCGGTGGTGCTGATCGCGGCGGCGATCTTCCTGGAGTACTCCTGCCGCGTCCCCAAGGACCCCGACGAGCGGGCCCGGGACCTGGGGGCCTCCCCCCGGACCTGAGCCCCGCCCGGGCTACTTGTCGATGTCCCCGACCACGAAGAACATCGAACCCAGGATCGCGATCATGTCGGCGACCAGGGTGCCGGGCAGCAGCTCGGTGAGGACCTGGACGTTGTTGTAGGACGCCGAGCGCAGCTTCAGGCGCCACGGGGTCTTCTCGCCGCGCGAGACCAGGTAGTAGCCGTTGACGCCGAGCGGGTTCTCCGTCCAGGCGTAGGTGTGGCCCTCGGGGACCTTCAGGACCTTCGGCAGGCGCTGGTTGATCGGGCCCGGCGGGAGGTCGGCCATGCGGTCCAGGCACGCGTCGGCCAGGTCCAGCGAGGCGTGCACCTGGTCCAGCAGGCACTCGAACCGGGCCAGGCAGTCGCCCTCGGCGCGGGTGACCACCCGGACGTCCAGCTCGCCGTAGGCCAGGTACGGCTCGTCGCGGCGCAGGTCGAAGTCCACCCCGGCGGCGCGGGCGAGCGGGCCGGAGACGCCGTACTGGAGGACCTGCTCGCGGGTCAGCACGCCGACGCCCCGGGTGCGGGCGCGGAAGATCTCGTTGCCCATGATCAGGTCGGAGATCTCCGACATCCGGGACCGGACGTCCTTGACCGCCTGGCGGACGCGGTCGGTCCAGCCCGCCGGGAGCTCCTCCTTGAGGCCGCCGACGCGGTTGAACATGTAGTGCATGCGCCCGCCGGCGACCTCCTCCATGACGCGCTGGAGGGTCTCGCGCTCCCGGAACGCGTAAAAGATCGGCGTGATCGCCCCCACCTCGAGGGGGTAGGAGCCGAGGAACATCAGGTGGTTGAGGACGCGGTTCAGCTCGGCCAGCAGGGTGCGCGTCCAGGTCGCGCGGGCCGGGACCTCCATGCCGAGCATCCGCTCGACGGCCAGGACCACGCCGAGCTCGCTGGAGAACGCCGACAGCCAGTCGTGCCGGTTGGCCAGCACGATGATCTGCCGGAAGTCGCGCACCTCGAACAGCTTCTCCGCGCCCCGGTGCATGTACCCGACGATCGGCTCGGCGGCGGTGATCCGCTCGCCGTCCAGGGTCAGGCGCAGCCGTAGGACTCCGTGGGTGGAGGGGTGCTGGGGGCCGATGTTGAGGACCATGTCCTCGGTGGCCAGTTCCTTCGCGCCCGCCCCGATGCCGACCGTCCGCTGAGTGCTCACCTTCTCATGGTGGCATGGCGAAGCACGCGCGGTTTCCGGTTGACTAGGGACTAATGAACGCATCCCATGGCGAACCGCCCCACCCCCAGCATTCGGTGCCGCACGGCCCGCCGGTGCCGCGACCCGGGCCCGGTCTGCCTCCGTCCGGGCCGGGGCCCGTCCAGCCGGGTCCCCCTCCGCCGGGTCCGGCGCTGCCCGTTCCGCCGGGCGCGGGGCCCGTTCAGTACCCGGCCGACCAGGCGTTCGCGCCCGGCGGCGGGCTGGCGTGGTCGCACATCTCCAAGCGGTACACCTGGCAGCAGCGGATCTCGGCGCTGCTGTGGGCGGTCCCGGTGGCGGCGCTCGGCGCGTTCCTGATGCGGGGCGACGGCTGGGTGGTGCCGGGGATCTGGATCGCCGTGGTGGCCGTGTCCACCCTGCTGGCGTGGATCGTGGCCGAGCTCGCCTACCGGTCCTACGGGTACGCCGAACGCGGCGACGACCTCATCGTCACCTCGGGCGTGTTCGTCAAGCGGCTGATCGTCGTGCCCTACGGGCGGATGCAGTTCGTGGACGTCACGGCGGGCCTGCTGGAACGCTGGATGGGCATCGCGACCGTCCGCATGCACACGGCCGCCGCCGCCACGGACGCGCGGATCCCCGGGCTCCCCGCCGAGCAGGCGTCGCGGCTGCGCGACCGGCTCGCCCAGAAGGGCGAGGAACGGAGCATGGGTCTATGAGCGGCCCCTACGGCCCGCCCAACCCCTACGGGCAGCCGCCCTCCCCGTACGGCGGTCCCCGGCCGCCGTACCCCGGCCCCTACGGGCCGCCGCGCCCGCCGTACGGCCCTCCCGTCCCCTACGGCCACCAGCCGCCGCCCCCGGTCCGGTTCTCGGAGGGCAGGCACCGGCTGCACTGGGCGACCATCCCGCTGCGCGTGATGTTCGCGATGGCCGTCTACTTCGTGCTGGGCGGCTTCTCGCTGCTGCTGACCCGCACCGAAGACGGCGTGACCCTGCTGCTCACCCCGCAGGTGGTGGCCCGGTTCCTGGTCGTGACGGCGCTGGTCGGGATGGTCGTGCTCGCCGCCGTGCTGTGGAGCTGGCTGGCGGTGCGGTTCCGGGTGGACGACGACGACCTGGTGGTCGACAACGCGCTGCTCCGCAAGCGGACCCGCCGCATCCCGCTGTCGCGCGTGCAGGCGATCGACGTGGTGCGTCCGCTGGTCACGCGGCTGTTCGGGCTGGCCGAGGTGCGCGTGGAGCTGGCGGGCGGCGGGCAGAGCGAGATCGCGCTGCGGTGGCTGGGCAGGAACGCCGCCCACCAGCTGCGCGCCGAGCTGCTGGCGCTGGCCGCCGGGCTCCCCGGGCACACGCCCGAGGCCCCGGAGCGGCCGTTCTGGCGGGTCTCCGGCGGCGCGCTGTTCGGGTCGCTGGTGCTGAAGCTGCCGGTGCTGGGATCGTTCGTCGGGCTGCTGTTCTCGCTGGTCTTCCTGCTGCTGTTCGCCGAGGGCGCGATGCTCGCGGTCGCGGTGCCGATCCTGCTCGGCCTGATCCGGGCGGTGATCGCGCCGGTGGTGATGTACGGCGGGTTCACCGTGGCGCTGTCGCCGGACGGGGTGCGGCTGCGGGCGGGGCTGCTGGAGACGCGGATGCAGACCGTTCCGCCGGGCCGCGTGCAGGCCGTGCGGATCGTCGAGCCGGCGCTGTGGCGGGGGCTCGGCTGGGCCCGCGTGGACGTGACCGTCGCCGGGTACGCGGGCGAACGCGAGGCCCTGTCGTCGGTGCTGCTGCCGGTCGCGCCCCGCGAGGTGTGCATGCGGCTGATCGCCGAGGTCTTCCCCGGCGCGAACGTGGACGCGGTGCCGCTGCTGCCCGCCTCCGCCAAGGGCGTGGCGCTGGACCGGGCCGACGGCGCGGGCACCGACGACCGGGTCTTCGTGGCGCGGCACGGCTGGCTGTGCCGCCGCACCGACGTGATCGCGCACGCCCGCGCGCAGAGCGTCCGGCTGACCTCGGGCCCGCTGCAACGCGCGCTCGGCCTGGCCACGGTCCATATCGACGCCCCGCCCGGCGCGGTGCGGGTGGCCGCCGCCGACCGGGACCTGGGCGAGGCGCGGGCGATCGTGGAGTCCACGGCGTCCCGCGCCCGGACGGCCCGCGCGACCAGCGGGGAGAAGGCCCGCTGGGCCCGCTGACCGAAGACCGCAGCGAAGCGAGGATCTTCGGTCAGCGGTTCTTGCCGGGGGGTCTGGGGGTCGTCCCCCCAGGTGTGGTGCAGGCGAAGACCGCAGCGAAGCGAGGATCTTCGGTCAGCGGTTCTTGCCGGGGGGTCTGGGGGGGCGTCCCCCAGGGATGGCGCAGGCGGAGACCGCAGCGGAGTGAGGATCTTCGGCTGCGGTTCTTGCCGGGGGTCTGGGGGCGTCCCCCAAGTGGGCTGACCTGCGCGTGTCGGGGTGGTGCTCGCTCGGGCGGTGCGTGCCGGGGCGGCGCGTATTGTCCCGGGTATGAGCTTTCTG
>NZ_BCQR01000107.1 GCF_001552175.1 Actinomadura kijaniata NBRC 14229 | reverse complement strand
AACGTCCCGCCGTCCACGACGATCCGCTGGTCGGTGACGTAGGAGGCGGCGTCGGAGACCAGGAAGCGGACGACGTCGGCGACCTCCTCGGGCGAGCAGACGTGCCCGTAGGGCGAGGCGGCGTCCTGCCGGCGGATGTCCTCGACCCCCGTCGTCGCGCGCACCAGGCGCCGGCCCATGTCGGTGTCGACCAGGCCGGGGGCGACGATGTTGACGTGCATGCCGTGGCCGCGTTCCTCCTTGGCCAGGGTGTGCGCCAGGGCCTCCATGGCGGCCTTGCCCATGGCGTAGGGGGCGCTGAACGGCGGCCAGATCCCGGTGATGGCGCTGGAGACGAAGACCACGTCGCCGCGGTCGGCGCGGCGCAGCAGCGGCAGCAGGGCCTGGGTGAGGTGGTGCGGGCCGAGCGCGTGCACGGCCAGCACGCGGGCCAGCTCGGCGGGGTCGGTGTCGGCGACCGCGTGGCCCCGGCTGGCGATCCCGGCGCTGTGCACCAGGATGTCCAGGCGGCCGTGGTCGGCCTCGATCCGGGCGGCCAGGTCGCGGCAGGCGTCCAGGTCGTCGACCGGGGCCCGGTAGGCGAAGCCGCGCGATCCGGCGCTCCCGACGTCGGCCAGGGTCTTGCGCGCCGCCTCCTCGTCCCGGCGGTAGACGATGGCGACCTCGGCCCCGTCGGCGGCCAGCGCGAGGGCGACCGCGCGGCCGATGCCGCGGCTGCCGCCGGTGACCAGGGCGAGACGACCCGTAAGGGAACCCATCGAAACTCCTTTTCGGTCAGGCCGATTTTTCGGCCCTCTCCCGGGGATCCCATCCTGCCCGGTGATCCGGCCGGAATGTAAGTGACCCCTGACGCAGGGGACGGGGTTCCGTTCGCCGTGTGATCGGTTTGTGATCCCATTGATCATCTAATCGACATTTCCTCTTAATGCGGGAAATCCAGACTTGCCGCCTCATGATCATGAGACGGAGAGGAGAACCCGTGAAGCGAACGGGGATCATCGTCGCCACCCTCGCGACGGCCGCGCTCGTTCCCGCCCTGGGCCCCGCCCCCGCCCTGGCCGCGCCGCCCCCGCCGCCCGGCAAGGCCGAGGCCGCCCGCCACCTGGCGGCGCTGAGGGTCGCGTCCGAGGGGCCGGGCACCGGCTACAGCCGGGCCAAGTTCCCGCACTGGACGACCGTGTCGGGGGCCTGCAACACCCGCGAGGCCGTGCTCAAGCGCGACGGCCGGGGCGTGCGGACCGACTCCCGGTGCTCCCCCGTGGCGGGCACCTGGAAGAGCCCCTACGACGGGGCCACCTGGCGCCGCGCCTCCGACGTCGACATCGACCACATGGTCCCGCTGGCCGAGGCGTGGCGCTCGGGCGCCAGCCGGTGGACCACCGCGCAGCGGCGGGCGTTCGCCAACGACCGCTCCAGCTCGCAGCTGTGGGCGGTCACCGACAACGTCAACCAGGCCAAGGGCGACAAGGACCCGGCCGAGTGGACGCCCCCGCTGGCCTCGTTCCGCTGCATGTACGCGCGGTCCTGGATCGACGTGAAGCACCGCTACAAGCTGACCGTGGACGTCGCCGAGCGCAACGCGCTGTCCCGCATGCTCCGCGCCTGCTGACCCGGCGCGCCGCCGCCCGGCCGCGCGACCGGCGCCCCGGGGGACGCCCGGTCAGCTCCCCAGGTCGCGCAGCCAGGCGGCGGCCCGCCCGATGTCGTCCTCGGTCAGCCCCACGTGGGGGTCGATCGCGACCAGCAGGTGCTCGCCCACGTCCGGCTCGCCCGCGATGCAGTCGGTGGCGTCGGGCTCGTCCTCGAACCACACGAACGGCCGCCCCGCCGTCCATCCGGCGACGTGCCGGGCCTTCCACGCGCCCAGCGTGCGCCCCTCCTCGATGCCCGGGAAGCGCGGGATCGGCACGAACGGCAGCTCCGGCAGCCCGACCCGGGGCGCGATCCACTCGTTGGCCTGGTCGCACCAGTAGCTGGCCCAGGCCAGCTCCGCGCCCGCCGCCCGGGCCAGCTCCAGCAGCCACGGGCCGTGCCGGCCGCTCAGCCACAGCTTGTAGGTCACCCCGTTCGGCGAGCAGCGGTGGCGGCGGTAGCCGCCGCGACGCGGCTTGGTGAAGGGGTTGAGGACGCCGTCGACGTCCAGCAGCACCAACGGGGATCCCATACCGGGACCGTACGGCATCCGGGCCCGAGTCGTGGATCTTTGTTGCCCGCGACGTTACGGCGCCTTGCCACGGACATGCCGCCCCACCGGCCCCGCCCGCCCCGGCGGTCCCAGCGGTCACCGGTCACTTTTGGGTGCACGTGGGGTTATTTTTGGGCGACGTTTTGACACGTTTGGGACTCATGGCCGAAACTGCCCCGGGTCATCCCCCACCGACACCCCGTTGAAAGGCGGTAACCAGGCGTGAGCGAGCACCAGCTCCGGGCGGCAACGTCGCCCCCCGAGGCGGCGCGAGTCGTGGACGCCGGTGACGAGGGCTACAGCAAGACCCTCAAGACCCGGCACGTCAACATGATCGCCATCGGCGGCGCCATCGGCACCGGCCTGTTCCTGGGCGCCGGCGGCCGGCTGGCCAACGCGGGCCCCTCGCTGGCCATCGCCTACGCGGTCTGCGGCTTCTTCGCGTTCATGGTGGTGCGCGCGCTGGGCGAGCTGGTGCTGCACCGGCCCTCCTCCGGCTCGTTCGTGTCCTACTCCCGCGAGTTCATGGGCGAGAAGGGCGCGTTCGTCGCCGGCTGGATGCACTTCCTCAACTGGTCGACCACCGGCGTCGTCGACATCACCGCGATCGCGCTCTACATCCACTACTGGAAGATGTTCACCACCATCCCGCAGTGGGTGCTGGCGCTGATCGCGCTCGCGGTGGTGCTGACCGTCAACCTGATCTCGGTGAAGATCTTCGGTGAGCTGGAGTTCTGGTTCTCCATCGTCAAGGTCGGCGCGCTGATCGTCTTCATGTGCATCGGCATCTTCCTGCTGGTCACCGGCGAGAAGGTCGGCGGCCACGACTCCGGCCCGATGCTGATGTTCGACCACGGCGGCGTCTTCCCGCACGGCTGGCTGCCGATGCTGGTGCTCGTCCAGGGCGTCGTGTTCGCCTACGCCTCCACCGAGCTGGTCGGCGTCGCCGCCGGCGAGACCGAGAACCCCGAGAAGGTCATGCCCAAGGCGGTCAACTCGATCGTCTGGCGCATCCTGATCTTCTACATCGGCTCGGTCGTGCTGCTGGCCATGCTGCTGCCGTGGAGCGAGTACAAGGAGGGCGTCAGCCCGTTCGTCACCGTGATGTCGAAGCTGGGCGTGCCCGCCGCGGGCGACATCATGAACCTGATCGTGCTGACCGCCGCGCTGTCGTCGCTGAACTCGGGCCTGTACTCCACCGGGCGCATCCTGCGCTCCCTCGGCGCGGCCGGGTCCGCGCCGAGGTTCACCACCGCGATGAGCCGGTCGCACGTCCCCTACGGCGGCATCCTCATGACCGGCGCGGTCTGCGTGCTGGGCGTCGGGCTGAACGCCTGGGTGCCGAAGAAGGCGTTCGAGATCGTCCTGAACTTCGCCTCGATCGGCATCCTGGGCAGCTGGGCCATGATCATGCTGTCCCACCTGCTGTTCGTGCGCAGGACCAAGACCGGTGAGCTGCGGCGGCCCGCGTTCCGGCTGCCCTGGTCGCCGGTCTCGGAGATCGTCACGCTGGCCTTCCTGGCGGCCGTGATCGTGCTCATGTGGTTCGACTACGACGGCGCGGGCCACATGACCGTGCTGGCCATCCCGGTGATCATCCTGGCGCTGGTGGTCGGCTGGTTCTGCGTGCGCGGCCAGGTCCGCGAGAAGCAGGCGCTGCGCGTCGAGCAGCCGCACGACTGACCCCGCGGCCGCTCCCGCGACGGGGGCCGGCCCCCGTGTAAAGGATCGGTCCCCACCTGAGGCCCGGGCCCCGGAACCGCTGACGCGGGGCCGGGGCCTCGGCCATTGTGGTGGGCATGTGCCGACTGTTCGGGATGACCACCGGAGGGCCCCGCGTGCGGGCGACGTTCTGGCTGCTGGACGCGCCGCAGAGCCTCCGGACGCAGAGCCGCAGGATGCCCGACGGCACCGGCCTCGGCTGGTTCTCGCTGGGCGACGAACCGGTCCGGGACCGGGCGCCGATCGCGGCGTACGAGAACACCGACTTCTCCGCGATGGCCAAGCACGTGGTGTCGCACACGTTCGTGTCGCACGTGCGCTACGCCTCCACCGGCGCGGTCAGCGTCCACAACTCCCATCCGTTCGACATGAACGACCGGCTGTTCGCCCACAATGGCGTGGTGCAGGGACTCGACGTCCTCGACTCGTGGCTGACCGACGTGGACCGGGCGCTGATGGAGGGACAGACCGACTCCGAACGGGTGTTCGCCTACATCTCCGCCGAGATCCGGCGGCAGGGCGACACCACCGCCGGGCTGGTCTCGGCCGTCCGGCGCATCGCCGCCGAGCTGCCCGTCTACTCCCTCAACCTGCTGCTGGCCGAACCCCGGCGGCTGTGGGCGCTGCGCTACCCCGAGCCCAACGAGCTGTGGGCCCTCTCCCCCGAGCTGGGCGGGTTCGGGAACGTGCGGCACCTGGAGTCCGAGCACGAGCCGGGGAGCCTGGACGTGGCGGCCGGCGACGCCGCCACCCCCGCCTACGTCGTGGCCAGCGAACGGATGGACGACGACCCCGACTGGCGGCTGCTGGCCCCCGGCGAGCTGCTGGTGGTCGACGGCCTGACGGCGACGTCGC
Organism: Actinomadura kijaniata NBRC 14229; assembly: GCF_001552175.1. Lineage (GTDB taxonomy): Bacteria > Actinomycetota > Actinomycetes > Streptosporangiales > Streptosporangiaceae > Spirillospora > Spirillospora kijaniata. The sequence goes on along the minus strand of NZ_BCQR01000107.1, from coordinate 37,903 downwards.
TGTTCCCGTTCGACCCGCCCGCCCACCCGCTCACCGTCGACGACCTGTCGCTGGAGGAGGCCACCTCCCAGGTCTGAGCCCTGGACGGCGGCGGGCGGCCGCGTGAGGGTGGGGGCATGCCCGATCGCCGCCCGCCCGTGGAACTGTCCCCGCCGCCCGCGCCGCTGCTGCGCGCGCTCAACCCGGCCATGAGGCTCCTGCTCGGCCTGCCGCTGCCCGGACCGCTGCGCGGGCCGCTGCCCGGACGCCGCATGGTGCTGCGGTTCACCGGCCGCCGGACCGGCCGCCGGTACGCCGTCCCGGTCACCGCGCACCCCGTCGGGGACGGGATCGCCTCCCTCACCGCCGCCGGATGGCGGCTCAACTTCCGGGGCGGCCACGAGGTGGAGGTGCTGCACCGGGGCCGGATCCGGCCGATGCGCGGCGAACTCGTCGAGGATCCCGCGACCGTGGGGGAGGTCTACGTGCGCCGCATCGAGGCGATGGGAGCGCGCCGCGCCCAGCGCGAACTCAGCCTCCGGATCAACGTGGAGCGGGTCCCGACCGTCGAGGAGATGGCCGAGGCCTCCGAACGCCAGGGCTTCTCCGTGATCATGCTGCGCGACGTCCACGACGGGCCCGCCCGGTAGGGCCGCCCGTGGGACTGTCGGTCCCTGGCCGTACAGTGGCCCGGTCCGAGCAGTGCGTCCGAGGAGTCCGGAACATGCGGCAGCTCACCCTGATGGCGGTCCACGCGCATCCCGACGACGAGGTGCTGGGCACCGGCGGCCTGCTGGCCCGGTGCGCGGCCGAGGGCATCCGGACCGTCCTGGTCACCTGCACCAACGGCGAGCAGGGCGACGACGAGGGCGGGCGCAAGCCCGGTGAGCCCGGCCACGACGACGCGGGCGTGGCGCGCCGGCGGCTGGCCGAGCTGGCCGAGTCGGCGCGGATCCTCGGCATCGACCACGTCGAGCCGCTGGGCTACCGGGACTCGGGCATGGACGGGTGGGACGCCAACGGCCACCCCGAGGCGTTCGCGAACCTGCCCGTCGAGCGGGGCGCGGCGCGGGTCGCCGAGCTGATCGAGAAGTACCGGCCGCAGGTCGTGGTGACCTACGACGAGAACGGCGGCTACGGCCACCCCGACCACATCCAGGCCCACCGGGTCGCGGTCGCGGCGGTGGAGCGGACCGGGATCGCCGACAAGCTCTACTACCCCGCAGTCCCCCGCTCCGCCGTCCGGGAGATGGGACTGCGGATGCGGGAGCTGGGCATCGAGGGGTTCGACGAGCTGCCCGACGACTTCGGGGTGCCCGACGAGATGATCCACGCGGTGCTGGACGTGTCCGAGCACGCCGGACGCAAGTTCAAGGCGCTGGAGGCGCACGCCAGCCAGGGCGACAGCATCTTCCTGCTGCGGCTGCCCGAGGAGGCCCGGCAGGCGATGTTCGGCAGCGAGGCGTTCACCCGCGTGTTCAGCCGGGTCGACGTCCCCGAGAGGGAGGACGACCTGTTCACCGGGCTGCGCTAGCCTGTGTTTCAAAGCCCTGGCCTACGGCGCTCGCCCAGGGGCTCGCACCTCACCAGGTCTTGGCGAGCGCGACATCGCTTCGCGATCTGACCCGCGGGCCCTCGCCTGCGGCGTCGGCCCCGCAGGTCAGGTCACGCGCTCGCGTGCGCGGCTGAGGCCCACTGTGAAACAGGCCCTAGCCCGTGCCTGTCAGCCCGTGCCGGTCCCCTTGCGGGCCCGCGCCCGGTGGTGGTCCAGGACGTCCTGGCGCAGCAGGTGGCCGAACCCGGCGCGTTCCAGGCGCAGCGCCAGCGACGCCTCGTCGGTGCCCAGGTCGGCGGCGGCGTCCGACAGCCGCCAGTCGTTGGCGGCCAGCCGGGTGATCAGGTAGCCGCGGCGGATCTGGGCCTCCGACAGGCGGAACGACTTCAGGTAGGCGACGCGGCCGTCCTCCCCCACGATCACCTCGCCGATGTGGTTCTCCCGGCGCGGGGTGAACGACGGCAGGAACCGCTTCAGCGTGAAGCCCTTCAGGTACTGCACGTCCTCCAGCGAGCCGTCCGGGTCGAACAGGCCGCCCGCCATGACCTCGTCGTGGAACGCGGCCCACTCGCGCCACCTGGCCCCGGCCTGGGCGCGCAGATCGGCCAGGGAGCGCACGGCGGTCGCGTCGAGCGGGACCGACAGGTCGTTGTGCAGGGTCAGCAGGGCGTAGTGGTAGACGGTCTCGCCGTAGAGGTCCTCCACCAGGGTGGGGTGCAGCTCCCGGTAGTCGTCGGGGTGCGGCACGGCGAACGCCCCGGCGAGCGCGTCCGCGACGTAGATCATCACTCCGCACTGGCCGGGATGGATCTCGAAGATCCGCAGGGCGTCCTCCAGGCCCGACACCCACGCGCCGCAGTAGGCCTCCTCGGCGCGCGGCGACAGGCCGTTGCGCACAGCCCGCTGTGACCACTCCTCCCACAGGACGTCCGGGCCGTTGAAGTGCAGCGCCAGGTAGCCCTCGACGGCCAGGTGCAGCGGCAGGAAGCGCAGCCGGTTCTTGTCGATCCGGCGGGCCATGCGGCGCACCGTCCGGATCGGCATACGCGGTGGAGCCTCGGGGATGTCGCGCTCCAGCAGGCGGGTGCCGTAGGAGGCGGCCGGGAGCTGGTCGCCCTCCCAGGTCGCGACGAAGGCGTGCGGGACGAACGACACGTAGGCGGTGCCGTCGCCCACGTCCACCACGCTCGGGGCGTCGTTGGTGGCGCGGCGGTGCAGGCGCAGGTGCGGCACCGGCTCGTCGCGGACCAGGGGCACCAGGCGGACCGAGCCCCACACCTGCGCCGGACGGGTGGTCAGCCCCGACAGGTCGAGGTCGAGCGGGTTCACGGCTGCTCCAGGAAGCGGGCGACGCGGGCGTCGAGGTAGGCGGTCAGCTCGGCCAGGCCGGCGCGGCCCTCGGCGAAGCGGGCCAGCTCCACCAGGACCGGCAGGTCCTCGGCGTCGCGGATCCCGGCGGTGGGCACGGTCGGCGCGAGCCGCCGCACGTCGAACCCCTCGGCGTCGTACACCGGGTTCAGGTGCGTGACCGTGACGCGGCGGCCGGGGTCCAGCCGGGTGCGCCAGACGCGCAGCACCTCGGCGGCCAGGCCGGGCGGGGCGTTGTCCCAGCCGTCCGACACGATCACCAGGCGGTCGGGGCCGGTGTCGAGGGCGTCCAGGATCCGGGTGCCGAGCGGGGTCGGACCGAAGGGGTACAGCAGCAGCGCGTCGCCGCGTCCGGAGGTCCAGTGCGCGGTGTAGCGGCCGGGCGCGGCCAGCGCCTCCAGCAGGTGGTGGCAGGCCAGGGCGACGGCGAGGGGACGGCGGCGCTTCTGCGCCGAGCCGGTCGCCGAGTAGCTGTCGTCCAGCACGGCCGCGACCGCGCCCCAGCGGCCCGCCTGCTCCCCGGCGGCGCGCAGCGCGGCGGTGCGCAGGGCGCGCGTGAGCTCGGCGCGGCGGGCGGCGCGGTCGTCGAGCTTCAGCGACAGCGCGTAGGTGGCCAGGCGGGTGAGGCCCATGCCGGGCAGGTCGGCCCGCTCGCGGATCGCCTCGACCTTCCGGGCGCGGGCGTTCTCCTGGAGGCGCAGGCGTTCCAGGCGGGTCATGCGGTGTTCGACGCGTTCCAGGAACGCCGCGCGGGGGACGCCGTGCTTGGCGGCGAAGCCCTCGGCGACGGTGTAGGGCAGGTCGTAGATCGCGGCCTGCTCGTGGTGGGCGCGCCGCCAGCTCTCGAACATCGGGGTCTCGAAGCGCTTGCGGGCGGTGGGGGCGAACAGGAAGTCGCCGGTCTCGCCGCGCAGCCGCAGGTGGGCGTGGCGCGCGGCGACCTTGAGGCGGCCCCGGTACTTGACGGCGTCGAACGCCGGGTCGGGGCGCGCCGCCAGCCAGTCCCGCATGATCGCGCGGGTGCGGCGGTTGTTGACGCCGAGCCGCCGCAGCTCGCCGAACAGCTTGTAGACGCGCTGGGCGGGCAGCAGCTCCAGCCGGCGGGCGATCAGGCGGCCCTCGGCGCGGCGGCGGTCGGCGTCGACGGCGGCGGCGTGGACCAGCAGGTTCCGGATGATCAGCGTGGCGTTGTGGTCGTTGACGCCGAGGGCGAGCGCGGCGGCGTACAGGTGCCGGTAGTTCTCCCGCGTGTAGTCGTGCAGGAACCCCAGCGACAGCACCTGCCGCCAGGCGTCGTCGTGGAACTCGCGCTGGCCGGTGGCGGTGACGGCGGCGTTGACGAACGTCAGCGCGTCCTCGCACGCGACCAGGTCGGCGAGCGTCTCGTCCATCGGTCCCCCTCGGGAGGAAGCGCGGTGCCGGCCGGGGAGTGGGGGCGCGAGCTGCGAATCATCGCTGTACAGGCGGGTTCCGGAAGTCGCTGCCGGAGTCCCGCGGCCGGCACCGGCACGCTAGCACCCGGGGCGGGGGCGGATCATCCCGTTATCGGGCGGGCGGTCAGGCGTGGGGGCGGCGGGCGCGGGCGGCGTCGCGCTCGGCGGCCAGGCGGCGGGTCTCCTCCGACACCGGGGCGGCCAGCACGGCGGTGATCACGTCGATGAGGTAGCTGGTGAACAGCCGGTCGTCGGCGTGCGGGCCGGACCGGGCGCGGCGGGCCAGCTCGATCGAGGCGTGCAGGATCGCGGTGAAGCGGCGGTGCAGCCGGGCGGCGTCGGCGGCCAGCAGCGGCTCGACCAGGGCGCGCCAGCGGCACAGGCTGTCGGCGGGGTCGTCGAGCACCGCCGCCGGGATGATCGGGTCCGGGCGGTTGACGACGTCGGCCCACAGTTGCAGGAACCGGCGGCCGTCCTCGTCGGCCAGCAGCGCGGCCAGGGGGCGGACCAGCGCGGCGGCGAACGCCCGCAGGTCCGTCTCCCCGGCGGCCTCGATCGCGTCCAGCAGGGCGTGCCGCCCCGCGTCCACCTGCGGGGAGTGCCGGGCGAAGATCGCCCGGACGATCCCGGCGCGGTCGGTGAAGTGGTACTGGACGGCGGTGGCGTTGCGCGCCCCGGCGGCCTGGTTGATCTCGCGGAGGCTCACCGCGTCCAGGCCGCGTTCGGCGTACAGGCGCCGGGCGGCGTCCAGCAGGCGTTCCCGGGTGTCGGTCACTCGTTTCCGATCAGGTGTTCCAGGGCGGCGGCGTAGCGTTCGCGGGCGGCCGCGCGCCGGGTGGGCAGATGGCCGGTCGGCCACAGTCCCTCGACGGGCCGGTAGTCGCGCAGGACCTGCCGCGCCACCGTGATCTTGTGGACCTCGGTGGGGCCGTCGGCGACGGCCAGGGCCTGCGCTCCCATCATCATGGACGCGAACGGCATCTCGTTGGACACCCCGAGCGCGCCGTGCAGGTGCATGGCGCGCTGGACGACGTCGTGGAAGATCTTGGGCATGGCGGCCTTGACGGCGGCGATGTCCCTGCGGACCTTCCGGTAGTCGCGGTGCTTGTCGATGAGCCAGGCGGTGCGCAGCACCAGCAGCCGGAACTGCTCGATCTCGATCCAGCTGTCGGCGATCTTCTCCTGGGTCATCTGCAGCTTCGCCAGCGGGCCGTGGCGGGTCTGCCGGGACAACGCGCGCTCGCACATCATGTCGAACGCCCGGCGGACCTGGGCGATGGTGCGCATGGCATGGTGGATGCGGCCGCCGCCCAGGCGGGTCTGGGCGATGGCGAACGCGCCGCCCTCCTCGCCGAGCAGGTTCTCGGCGGGCACGCGGACGCCGTCGTAGCGCAGGTAGCCGTGGGAGCCCTCGCGTTCGCCGCCGACGCCGACGTTGCGGACGATCTCCAGGCCGGGCGCGTCGGCGGGCACGATGAACATCGACATGCCCTCGTAGGCGCTGACGTCGGGATCGGTCACGGCCATGACGATGAGGAAGGTGGCGTGCCGGGCGTTGGAGGAGAACCACTTCTCCCCGTTGATCACCCAGCCGTCGCCGTCGCGGACCGCGCGGGTGGTGAACAGGGTCGGGTCGGCCCCGCCGTGCGGCTCGGTCATCGAGTAGGACGAGGAGATCTCGCCGTCCAGCAGCGGCGCCAGGTAGCGCTCCTTCTGCGACGGGGTGCCGAAGTGGGCGATGATCTCGGCGTTGCCGGAGTCGGGGGCCTGGCAGCCGAACACCGACGGGGCCCAGCGGGAGCGGCCGAGGATCTCGTTGAGCAGCGCCAGCCTCACCTGGCCGTAGCCCTGCCCGCCGAGGTCGGGGCCCAGGTGGCAGGCCCACAGTCCCTGGTCCCTCACCCGCTGCTGGAGGGGGCGGACCAGTTCCTTGAACCGCGGGTCGGTCTTGTCGTAGGGGTCGCCCAGCACCAGGTCGAGGGGTTCGACCTCGTCGCGGACGAAGGCGTCGGCCCAGTCCAGGAGCCGCTGGTACTCGGGGTCGGTCTCGAAGTCCCACGCCATCGGCGGCCTCCTCGGGCCTCGGGGTCCGGTCTCCCCGCGATAATCGCCCTGCCTGATTGGTTAATGCAAGTGCATGACTGTTACCCTCCGGTAGGACCGTGGCCTGGGGAGGGAACCCGCCGTGCAGCAGATCGACCCCGAACTGGTGGACTTCGCCGTCCTCGCCGGATGGATGGACCGGCAGGGGCTGCCGGGCGGGCCGTTCGAGGACGTGACCCCGCTGTCGGGCGGCACCCAGAACGTGCTGGTCCGCTTCCGGCGCGGCGGCCGCGACTACGTGCTGCGGCGCGGTCCCCGGCACCTGCGGGCCCGCACCAACGACGTGCTGCGCCGCGAGGCCCGCGTGCTGTCGGCGCTGGACGGCACCGACGTCCCCGCGCCCCGGATCATCGCCGCGTGCCCGGACGAGACGGTCCTGAACGGCGCGGTCTTCTACCTGATGACGCCGATCGAGGGCTTCAACGCCACCGTCGCCCTCCCCGACCTCCACCGGGGCGACGCGGACGTCCGCCGCGCGATGGGCCTGAACGCCGCCCGCGCGCTGTCGGCGCTGGGCGCGGTCGACCACGAGGCGGTGGGCCTGGCCGACTTCGGCAAGCCCGAGGGGTTCCTGGAGCGCCAGGTCGGCCGCTGGATGTCGGAGCTGGAGTCCTACGGCGCCCTGGACGGCTACCCCGGCCCCGACATCCCGGGCCTGGACAAGGTGGCGTCCTGGCTGGACGACAACCGGCCGGCCACCTGGCGGCCCGGCGTCATGCACGGCGACTACCACCTGGCGAACCTGATGTTCGCGCCGGACGGCCCGGACGTCGCGGCGATCGTGGACTGGGAGATGTGCACGATCGGCGACCCGCTGCTGGACCTCGGCTGGCTGCTGGCGACCTGGCCGGCGGGGGACGCCGAGAGCGCGATGCTGGCCGGTCCGCTGGGCGAGGCGGGCGACCTGCCCTCTCCCGGGGAGCTGGTGGCCGCCTACGGCGAGCGCGCGGAGGCGACGGCGGGCCGCGACCTGTCGTCGATCACCTGGTACGCGGTGCTGGCCTGCTTCAAGCTGGGCATCGTGCTGGAGGGCACGCACGCCCGCGCGTTCGCCGGGAAGGCCCCCAAGGAGACCGGGGACCTGCTGCACTCGATCACGCTGGCGCTGTTCCGGCGGGCGCAGGCGTTCATCGCCTCCTGAGACCGCGCCGCGCCCGGACCCGAAAACTCACCCTTGTAGTACTACGGATTGTCGTACTACGTTCGGTGGTACAGGTCTTCGACGACCGACCACCGGGGGTGGTGTGATGTCAGCGGCCGGACGTTCGGCCCGGGCCATCGACGAACGCCTCGGGGGCGCGGGCTTCGCGCGGCGGGCGATGCGCAAGGCGTTCCCCGACCACTGGGGCTTCATGCTCGGGGAGATCGCGCTCTACTCCTTCGCGGTGCTGCTGCTGTCGGGCGTGTTCCTGACGCTGTTCTTCAAGCCGAGCATGGCCGAGACCGTCTACGAGGGCTCCTACGCGCCGCTGCGCGGGATCGGGATGAGCGAGGCCTACGCCTCGACGCTGCACCTCAGCTTCGACGTGCGCGGCGGGCTGCTGATGCGGCAGGTCCACCACTGGGCGGCGAACGTGTTCGTCGCGGCGATCGTGGCGCACCTGCTGCGGGTGTTCTTCACCGGGGCGTTCCGCAAGCCGCGCGAGCTGAACTGGCTGCTGGGGTTCGCGCTGTTCGCGCTGGCCATGGCGAACGGGTTCACCGGCTACTCGCTGCCGGACGACCTGCTCTCGGGGACGGGCCTGCGGCTGGTGCTGGGCTCGGTGCAGTCGCTGCCGATCGTCGGTTCGTACGCCTCGTTCCTGCTGGTGGGCGGCGAGTTCCCCGGAACGGACCTGGTGCCGCGGCTCTACATCGTGCACGTGCTGCTGGTGCCGGGGCTGATGCTGGCGCTGGTGCCGGTGCACGCGATCGTGCTGCCGTGGGTGCAGAAGCACACCGACTTCCGGCGCGGGCGCAGCACGGAGAAGGCGGTGGAGGGGCGGCCGTTCCTCCCGGTGTTCATGGCGAAGACGGCGGCGTTCCTGCTGTTCGTGACCGGCGTCGTCACGCTGATGGCGACGTTCCTGCAGATCAACCCGATCTGGCTGTACGGGCCCTACGACCCGAGCGCGATCAGCGCGGGGTCGCAGCCGGACTGGTACGTGGGGTTCGGCGACGGGGCGCTGCGGCTGATGCCGGGCTGGGACGTCACGGTCGCCGGGCACACGGTCGCGCTCGGGATCGTGGTGCCGTTGCTGGTCATCACCGTGTTCTTCACGGGGATCGCGCTGTACCCGTTCCTGGAGCGGCGCCTCACCGGGGACCGGGCGGTCCACCACGTGCTGGACCGGCCGCGTGACGCCGCGGACCGCACGGCGCTGGGCGTGGCGGGGATCGTGTTCTACGGGGTGCTGTGGGCGGCGGGCGGCAACGACGTGATCGCCGAGACGTTCCGGCTGTCGCTGTTCGCGACCACGTGGTTCCTCCGGATCGCGCTGCTGGCCGGGCCGGTGCTGGCGTTCGTCGTCACCAGGCGGATCTGCCTGGGGCTGCGCCGCCGCGACATGCTGCTGCTCGGGCACGGCGTCGAGACCGGGATCATCACCATGTCGCCGTCCGGGGAGTACCGCGAGCGCACCGTGCCGGTGCCGGAGGAGACCGCCGTGCGGCTGGGCGCGCACAGGAAGATCACCTCGGGGCGGTAGCCTCCGCGCGCCGCCACACCCTCATCAGGTTGCGGCGCGGCCGCACGCCGCACCTGGCGAGCCGGACGTGCAGGTCGGCCATCAGCGCCCGGGTCTCCGGCTTGAACGGTCTCCCCCGGATCTCCGGCGGCACCGCCGTCGCCAGCAGCCGCGTGAGCCGGAGGCCGGCGGTGACCAGCGGCTGGACGCCGGGGACCTCGGGCAGGGCGCGGTAGAGGTCGCGGGCCCAGCGCGGCAGCGTGTAGTAGGCCATCAGCCCGACCGGCACCCACAGCGGTTTCAGCGGCGCGAGCAGCCGCAGCTCGCGCGGCACCTTCGGCCACAGCAGGAAGCGCAGGGTGGCCCGCGACTCCGGGATGACCCGCAGGTCCAGCCCGACGCGGGCCCGCGCGAAGTACTCCTCCATCGCGGCGGCGCTCCCGGGGACCTCGTCGGCGTGCAGGCCGACGTAGGTCGCGGTGTGCCTCTGCTCGTCGTAGTAGCGGTCGCGTCCGGCGGGGGTGAGCCTCAGCCCGCCGCGTTCGACGACCTCCAGGTACGACGACACCTCGGCGCAGTGGACCCACAGCAGCAGCTCGGGCTCGTCGATGCGGTGGGTGCGCCCGGTGTCGGGGTCGTGGACGCGGAGCCGCCGGTGCACCGCGCGGACGCGGGCGCCGAGCTCCTCGGCCTGTTCGGGGGTGCCGACGGCGGTGACGGCGACGAAGTCGGCGGTGGTGAACAGCCGGTCGAGCGGCCGTTCCAGGAAGTCCGAGTTCTGCCAGACACCGCGCATCGTCGTCGGCTGCAACGCCTGGAGCATCAGCGCCCGCACCCCGGCGACCAGCATGAGCGGGTCCAGGACGACCCGCCAGGAGACGGTCTCGGGGCCGTGCACGATCAGTTTCCGCGTGTCCACCATGATAAGTGGATGCTTACATGAGGGGGCGGGTCCCCGTCCAGTGCGCGGTGATGTGCTCCGGGCACGCCTCGCGGGTGTCGGCTGCACCCGGCGGTCCGCCGCTTTCACGTGGTGTCGCTCAGCGCGGACCCTCCCCGGTGAGGGCGCGCCCCGGGTCCTCCGGGGCGGCGAGCCGGTCGGCGGCGTCGGCGGTGTAGTCCGACGGGGAGGTCTCGTCCGCGCCGTCGGGGACGCCGAACGCGCGGAACGCCACCGTCAGCGCCACCACGACCAGCATGTTGAGCACGAACGCCGTCAGCGCGATGTAGCCGCTCCGCCCCAGGAAGGGGATCTCCGCCAGCGGCGAGGCGAAGTGCTCCTGGGCCGGTGAGGAGGACAGGTAGGCCGTCCACGTCCCGTAGACCATCCCGGCCGCCCACCCGGCCAGCAGCGCCCACCGGTGGAACCACCGCGTGAACACGCCGAGCGCCAGGGCCGGGAAGGTCTGCACGACCCAGATGCCGCCCAGCAGCTGCATGTTGATCGCCAGGGACTTACCGAACGCGAACACGAACACCAGCGCCCCCACCTTCACCAGCAGCGACACCAGCTGCGCCACGCGGGTCTCCTCCTCGGGGGTCGCGTCGGGCCGCAGGAACGCGGTGTAGACGTTGCGGGTGAACAGGTTGGACGCCGCGATCGACATGATCGCGGCGGGGACCAGCGCGCCCACGCCGATCGCGGCGAACGCGACCCCGGCGAACCAGGGCGGGAACGCCGCGTCGAACAGGAACGGCACCGCAAGCTGCGGGTTCCCGGCCTCGCGGACGGCGGCGACGACGCCCGGATCGGCCAGCGCCATGTAGCCCAGCAGCGCCAGCAGGCCCAGGACCACCGAGTAGGCGGGCAGCATGGCGGCGTTGCGGCGCACCACGTCGCGGCGTCCGGCGGCGAGCGCGCCGGTGACGGTGTGCGGGTAGATGAACAGGGCCAGGGACGACCCGAGCGCCAGCGTCCCGTACGCCCAGTGCGTCGTCTCGGTGGTGACGAGCGACCCCGACGGCCTGCCGGTGGCCGGGTCGGGTTTCGACAGCGCGGCCTCGGCGCTGTCGAAGACGCTCCCCCAGCCGCCGAGCCGGGCCGGGATGTAGACGATCGCGACGATGACGACCAGGTACAGCAGCGTGTCCTTGACGAAGGAGATCAGCGCCGGGGCGCGCAGCCCCGAGGTGTAGGTGTAGGCCGCCAGCAGCGCGAACGCGAGGAACAGCGGCAGGTCCGCCGCCGGTCCGGTTCCGGTGATCCCCATGACCGTCAGCACCGCCTGCACGCCGACCAGCTGGAGCGCGATGTAGGGCATCATCGCCAGGATCCCGGTGAGCGCGACCGCCAGGCCGAGGGCGCGCGACCCGAACCGGCCGTGGACGAAGTCGGCGGTGGTCACGTAGCCGTGCCGGTGCGACACCGACCACAGGCGCGGGCCGATCAGGAACACCAGCGGGTAGGCGATGGCCCCGTAGGGCACCGCCCAGAACCCCATCGCGCCGCCCGCGAAGACCGCGGCGGGCACCGCGATGAAGGTGTAGGCGGTGTACAGGTCGCCGCCGAGCAGGAACCAGGTGACGAACGTGCCGAAGCTGCGCCCGCCGAGCCCCCACTCGTCCAGGTGCATGAGGGTCTGCCCGCGCCGCCACCGCGCCGCCAGGAACCCCACGACCGTCACCGCGGCCAGGAACAGCACGAAGACGCTCAGCTGGACGACGTCGACGTTCTTCATTCGGCGCCTCCCCGCCCGCGGGTCAGCCGGTGCGCGACGCCGATGCACACGGCGGTGAGCACCACCCACAGCAGCTGCCACCAGTAGAAGAACGGGAACCCCGCCAGCTTCGGGGTCACCTTGGCGTAACTGGGAACGGCCAGGTACACGACGAACGGGACGACCAGCAGGACACCGGCCAGGACGCGTCGGGGCGTGGGCGTCCGCGCGGGGGGAGTCTCACTCATGGGCGGTCCTCCAGAGGGGAGCGGCCGGACACGGTCCCCGCAATCCTGCTTCGCGATCACCCTCCGCACCAGGGTCCTCACGCAAATCCGATGTCGTTTTCCCGCCAGCACCGCCCCTCCCGCCGCCCGCAGCATGGACGGATGAACGATGTGAGACCTTTCCGCTTCGGCGTGGCCGCCGAGTCCGCCCGCACCGCGCGGGACCTGGTCGCCCTCGCGCGGCGGGCCGAGGAGCTCGGGTACGCGACGCTGACGCTGCGGGACCACTTCGTCAGCGAGCCGTTCGGCGACCAGCTCGCGCCGATGGTGGCGCTGACGGCGGCGGCGTGCGCGACCCGGACGCTGCGGGTCGGCACGCTGGTGCTGGCCAACGACTACCGGCACCCGGTGGTGCTCGCCAAGGAGGCCGCCACCCTGGACGAGGTCTCCGGGGGCCGCTTCGAGCTGGGCGTCGGCGCGGGGTGGCTGCGGGAGGAGTACGAGCGGGCGGGGATGGCGTTCGACGCGGCGGGCGTCCGGGTGGACCGGCTGGAGGAGTCGCTGCGGCTGCTGCGGAGCCTTCTCGACGGGCGGAAGACCACCCTGGAGGGCGCGCACTACCGGGTGCGCGACCTGACGGTCTTCCCGGTCCCCGAGCGCAGGCCGCCGATCCTGGTGGGGGCGGGCAGCGGGCGGATGCTGGGGCTGGCGGGCCGGTACGCCGACATCGTCGGGATCCTGCCGCGCGCGCTGCCGGGCGGCGCCATCTCCGAGGAGGTCTCCGAACGGCTCCCCGACACGATCGCCCGCAAGGTCGACCGGGTGCGGGAGGCCGCCGACGGGCGCGAGGTGGAGCTCAGCATGCTGGTGACGCCGAGGTTCGGCCCCGACCCGCGCCGGGTCGCCGAGCGGACGGCCCGGGAACGCGGCTGGGACCTGCCCGCCGACCTGGTGCTGGACATGCCGAGCCAGTTCGTCGGGCCGCCCGGGCACATCGCCGAGCAGATGGTCGCGCGCCGCGACCGGTACGGCTTCTCCTACTACCTGGTGCCCGACCGCCAGATGGAGGAGTTCGCCCAGGTGGTGGAGCTGCTGTGAGGCACGGCACGGGTCACGGCAGCCGCAGGGCGGCCGGGGCGTGGCCGGGGACGGCCGGGGCGCGGGGCGGGACCGGCCTCAGCCGCCGGTAGGGGGCGCCGAGGGGCGGGCGCGGGTCGTCCTCGCCCTTGTTGGGCCACAGCGACAGGGCGCGTTCGGCCTGCGCGGTGATCGTCAGGGACGGGTTGACGCCGAGGTTCGCCGAGATCGCCGAGCCGTCCACGACGTGCAGGCCGGGATGGCCGTAGACGCGGTGGTAGGGGTCGATGACACCGGTCCGCGGGGAGTCGCCGATCACGCAGCCGCCGAGGAAGTGCGCCGTGGTCGGGATGTCGAACAGGTCGAACCACGTGCCGCCGGGCGTCGCGTCCAGCTCCTCGGCCAGCATCCGCGTGGCGGTGTGCGCGATCGGGATCCAGGTGGGCCGCGGCTCGCCCGCGCCGCGCCGCGCGACCAGGCCGCGGCCCCGCAGGCCGACGGTGACGGAGTTGTCGTCGGTCTGCATGACCAGCGCGATGACGGTGCGTTTCGCCCAGTCCCGCAGGGACAGCCCGCGCACGATCGTCCCCGGCCGGCGGGCCGCCTCCCCGAGGAACCTCCGCCAGCGGGGGCCGTCGCCGCCGTCGATGAGGAGGGTGCGGATGAGGCCCATGGCGTTGTTGCCCGCGCCGTAGCGGGTCGGCTCGATGTGGGTGCGCTCGTCGGGGTGGAACGAGGAGGTGATCGCCAGCCCGGTGCTGTGGTCCACATCGCCCGGGCGGTGCCGGCCGGTCATGCGTTCCACGCCGAGCAGCGCCTCGGAGTTGGTGCGGGTGACCTCGCCGAGGCGCGGCGACAGCCCCGGGAGCCGCCCGGTGTCGCGCATGCGGTGCAGGAGCCGCTGCGTGCCGTAGGTCCCGGCGGCCAGCACCACGTGCGCGGCCCGCAGCCGCCGGCGCCGCCGCCCCGGCAGCGCCTGCGTCCGCAGCACCTCCACCTCGTAGCCGCCGTCCACCGGGGTGATCGCGGTGACGGTGGTGTCGGGCAGGACGCGCGCGCCCGCGCGTTCGGCAAGGTGGAGGTAGTTCTTGGTCAGGGTGTTCTTGGCGCCGGTGCGGCATCCGACCATGCAGGACCCGCAGGCGGTGCAGGAGGTGCGCTCCGGTCCCGCGCCGCCGAAGTAGGGGTCGGGGGCGGTCCTGCCGGGCGTCCCGTCGCCGAAGAAGACGCCGACCGGCGTCGGGTGGAAGGTGTGGCCGACGCCCATCCGCTCGGCGACGCGCCGGACCGCCTCGTCGGCCGGGGTGACGATCGGGTTGACGGTGACGCCCAGCATCCGCCGGGCCTGGTCGTAGAACGGCGCGAGCTCGTCCCGCCAGTCGGTGATATGGCCCCACTGCCGGTCGGCGAAGAACGGCTCGGGCGGCTCGTACAGCGTGTTGGCGTACACCAGCGACCCGCCGCCGACCCCCGCGCCGGCCAGGACCAGCACCCCGGCCTCGCCCCGCACCAGGTGGATGCGCTGCACGCCGCGGCAGCCGAGCCAGGGCGCCCACAGGTAGCGGCGCAGGTGCCACGAGGTGCGGGGAAGGTCCTCCTCCCCGAACCGCCGCCCCGCCTCCAGCACCGCGACCCGGTACCCCTTCTCCACCAGCCGCAACGCCGCCACGCTGCCGCCGAACCCCGAGCCCACCACGAGCACGTCGAACCAGGCGGTGTCCACCGGCACCTCCAGCGTCGAGAACGCCCCGACTATCCGTGCCCGCCCCCTCCCCGGGCAATGGGCCGGACGCCACAGTTGCGCCAGGGTCTTGTCACCCGGATGACAACCCCTGGACACTGCGTCCATGACGGGACAGATCAACGACCGCGTCGTCTACGGGGGCGAGACGTACTCGCTGGTCGGCGAGAACGGCGAGGGGCTGTTCGACCCGGCCGACCACGGCCTGGAGGTGCGGCCGCTGTCGACCGCCTGCTGGCGCGGATTCATCGCCGAGTACACGGTGGCCGGGGACCGCCTGCTCCTCACCGAGGTGGAGCTCGGGCTGGAGGACCGGGACGCCGAGGTGTTCGGGGTGCGTCCCCGGGGCCGGGGGCACGGCAACCCCCCGCACACCGGGCTGGAGATCCCCGTCGACTTCACCGGCGGGCTCCTGATCGGCCGGGACTTCGTCCAGGACCTCTACGTGCACATGGGTTTCCAGGCGGCGTGGAAGTACGAGCGCGTCCACGAGCTGACGTTCCAGAACGGCCGCCTGGTCGGTTCGGTGGACCGTTCGGAGGAGGCGGCCCGCAAGCGCGCGGCCCCGCCGCCGGAGGGACCGGCCTCCGACGCTCCCGGGGCCACGCTGGAATGGATCAACCAGACGTTCTCCCGGCGCTACCGATAGCGTTCGGCAGGGGCTTCCACCAGGTCAGGCAGCGCCAGACCCACTCGGCGGGGCCGTACCGGAAACGGGCCAGCCACCAGCGGCAGAACGCCGTCTGGACGGCCAGGATCGCGACGCTCAGCACCAGGACCCGGTCATGGTGGGGAGCGTCGTCCAGCGGGACCACCCGCAGGGCGATCACGATCAGCACGGTCGCCGTCAGGTAGTTCGTCAGCGCCGCCCGTCCCAGCGGGACCAGCACCGCCAGCAGCGGAGGGGCGGCCCGCGTCCGCAGCAGGAGCAGCAGGCCGGTCACGTAGGCGGCCCCCGTGAGCAGGCCCGCGGCGGCGGGCAGCCACGAGTCGCCCGGCCGCGCGCCGGTGAGGAGCTGCGCGCCGTCGGCCGCCAGGGCCAGGAGCGCGCTCGTCCCGAACGCCGCCGCCGTCCGGCGGGGACGCCGTTCGAGATCGTCGGCCAGGCCGTAGCGCGCGGCGGCCAGCCCCAGCAGGAACAGCCCCGGGATGAGCGCGCTGCCGCCGTGGAAGGCGACCAGGCCCGCCCCGGTCAGCACGGCCCCCGCGCCCAGCGCCGCCCGGCGGGGCAGCAGGGAGAACGGCAGCAGCACCACGATCCCGACCACGGCGTACGACAGCAGCACCTCGCGCGGCTGGAGCGTCCGGTGCGCCAGCCCGATGAAGATCAGAAAGCCCAGGCGGGCCAGCAGCAGCGCTCCCGGATGGTCGGTGTGCCGCGCCGCCGAGCGCAGGAACAGCGCCGAGCCCACCCCGAACAGGAACGAGAAGACCGGGAAGAAGCGCTGGTGCAGCGCCGTCTCGTAGAGCGCGGCCGTGACCCCGGAGCCGAGCGGCATGCCCGACATCCCGACGACGTTCACGGCCAGGATGCCGCACAGGGCCAGCCCCCGGACCGCGTCGACCTCGGCGATCCGGCGGGACGGGGCAGCGGTCATCGTCTCCCTCGCGTGAACGTCGGCTACCGAGAACCTAACCTGGTGCGATGGGGCGAACGGTCAGCGCGCACGTGACGGCGGACGGCGAGGGGCTCGGCGTGGTCGGCCCGTTCCCGGTGGACTCCCCCTGGTGGGCCGAGACCGGACCCGTCGTGGCCCGGCTGCGGCGGGCGCTCGGCGTTCCCGTCGTGGTGCTGCGCCTGCTGGAGGTGGCAGGCGGGGAGGGCGGACGGGACGGGCACGTGACCTACCACGTCGAGGCCCTCGGACGGCCCGCGCCCGGCGTCCTCTCCGGCAACGTCGATCATGACGCGCTCACCGCCCCCGAGCCGTCGCGGGCGCCGTGGGCGCGGCTCGACGGGCTGCGCGAGCTGCTGGACTGGGCGTCGGACGCCCTGGCCGGCCTGGGCCGTCCGGTGACGGGCCCCGCCGAGCAGCACCGGACCTGGAACCTGTCCGGCCTGTTCCGGCTGCCGACCGCCGCCGGGCCCGTGTGGATGAAGACCCTTCCCGCGTTCGCCGCCGACGAGGCCGCCGCCATCGCCGCCCTGGCCCGGACCGACCCGGGGATCGTGCCGACCGTCCTGGCGGCGGGGAGCGGCCGGCTGCTGATGGAGGACCTGCCCGGCGAGGACTGCTGGAACGCCGCCGCCCCGCTCGTCGTCAGCGCCGTGTCGCGCATGGCCGCCGCGCAGGCGCGTTACGACGGCGGTGGGGAGGCGCTGCCCGACCGGCGCCCGCCGGTGCTCGCCGGCCGGGTCGCCGCGCTGCTCGACGAGCGCCTGGCCGGGGAGCTGACCGAGGACGAGCGCGCCGCCGCCCACGACCTCAACCGGCGCTGGGCCGCGCTGGCGGAGTGCGGGCTGCCCGCCACCCTCGTCCACGGCGACTTCCACCCCGGCAACTGGCGGTCCGGCGGCGGCCCGCCGGTCGTCCTCGACTTCGCCGACGCGCACCTCGGCGACCCGGTGCTCGACGGGCTGCGGGCGTTCGACTACCTGTCCGAGGACCGGAAGGCCGTGGCCGCCCGCGCCTGGGCCGACGCCTGGCGGCGGCACCGGCCCCGGTCCCGCCCGGAACGCGCGCTCGCCCTCGCCGAGCCCCTCGCGCACCTGGCCTACGCGGTCCGCTACCAGGAGTTCCTGGACGGCATCGAGCCGTCCGAACGGATCTACCACCTGGACGACCCGGTGGCCAGTGTGCGCGAGGCGCTGCGCGTGGCCCGTGAGCCGAGCCCTTACCTCGGGGCGGGGTCCCGTGTCAGCATGGAAGGAGTTCCGCGGGGATCGGGCAGGCAGTAACGCCCTTTCGCTGGGGACCGCCCCAGGCACCGCGCCGCCCGCCCGTCCCCTCGGATCGCCCCCGGAGATGATGGCGGGGGCCTACCTCAGGACCCGGCTGACCGGCGACCACGAGGTGCTCGGCAATCTGGGAACCCCGGCGCGGGACGAGGTCACCGCCGTCCGGTCCGGCCTGGTCCTGGCCGAGCTCCTTCCGGAAAGATCCTGGACCGGCCGAGGAAGATCACTCCGGCGGCGGCGCTGGGCGTCCTGGCCGACATCGAGAAGAGCCTCGCGAAGTAAGGCACATCACATCGCAGAGTAAAGTCCCCGCCGACCGTGACGGGCGGCGGGGACTTTACGTTCCGCGAGTGGATCGCGGGATCAGAAAGGCTGGGGCGCGCCCTTCTTGCCGGCGCCCTTGCCCCATTCCAGGACCTCCCACTTGAGGCCCTTCAGGTGGCCCTCGCCGGTACCGGCGTTGTACTTGCTCGCCGGCTTCTTTCCGTCGAGCAGGTACCGGAAGGTGTAGGTGTCCAGGTCCAGCATCACACCGCGGTGCGAGGGCTCGCCGGGACCGCGGTCGCCGACGAAACCGACGACGCTGCGGCCGTTGTAGCTCACCTTCACCTTGGTGTGCAGCGGCCAGCTCGGGCTGGCGAAAAGGCCCTTCTGCATCGGCTTGCCACCGGCCGGGGCGCCGGTGTCGCCGTTCACGCCCGAACCGTCGTCCCAGAAGTAGGACGCGGTGGTCTTGCCGGCGAGCAGAACCTTCTGCTCGGCCTTCTTCTCGCTCTTCTTCGGCTCGGCCTTCCGGGCGTTCCCCGACCGGCTCGCCCGCTGCGGCGGCGCGGCGGCGCGGGCCTGGTCGTGGGCGGCGGCCGGCTGCTGGGACGGCATCTTCTTCTGCTCAGGAGCGTTGTCGCCGCTGGCGGCCGCGACTCCGGCCACCATCATTCCGGCCAGGCAGGTGCCGGTGACACCGGTGAGTACGGCGTTGAGCGCTCGCTTCTGCATGAGGATCCTTCGTTCGGCGGATTTGGGCAGCCGTCACCCGCCCGCACGACGGCAGGCGAAAAGGGGTGTACGGCCCGAGTCGAAAGCTCGGATGAATGGCCGTCGTGGAAGGAACCCCGCTGGGGGAAGGACCCGGCGACAGGGCAGGGTCAGCCACGCGAACGGGCAGGGCCGAATGGCGGCGTGCGCGTTCGACGCGAACGTGGGAGAGCGGGAATGGTGCCGGGGAGGCGCACAGGCCTCAGGGGGAGACGACCGCTGCATGGACGGTCGTGGTCCGGCTGGTGGACCCGCCTGGCGGGCGGGACACGACGGCTCAGGAACGGGCCCCGGTCAATGGCACTTTGCCGGCGGCCCGTCAGCGAGTATAGGCAGCTTTACCACGTTTCTGCCAAATCCAGGCCGTCTTTGCCCCTGGTTAGGTAGATCTTTTTCCTTGAAACCCTTATGGCATAGGGGTTTGCGCGTTCTTGACCGATCTGGAGATGAACATGAAAAAGGCGACGCCCGGGGCTTCACGCCCCGGGCGTCGCTGGAGATCGCGTTCCGGTCGCCCCGTACGAGAGGTCAGCGCCCCGGGTATGCGGACGGCATCAGGGGCAGGCCCCCGGTCCCGGTGGAGCCGGGGTCGCCGAACCCGGCCGGCGAGCGCGACGCGCCGCCGAAACCGTCGGCCTGCGCCATGCCGCCGGGCACCATGCCACCGGGCAGGGCGCCGCTCGGCACCGCGCCGCTGGGCATGGGGGCGCCGGGCATCGCGCCGCCGGACACCACGCCGCCCGGCACGGTGGGCATCGGGCCGGTGTGCGTCGATCCGGGGTACGACGAACCGCCGTACACGTTGCCCTCACCCGGGAAGGGAGGCCGCGAGGCCGGCGGCGGGGCCGGGGCCGCCAGCGGCATCCCCTCGGCCCGGCGCGGATCGGCCGGGGCCGCGCGCCGCTCCCCCAGCAACGCCATCAGCGCGTGGGCGGTGTCGGCGTCCATCCGCATCAGCACGCTGGGGCGGCCGGAGGGGTCGACGAAGGGGGAGATGGAGGGGGCGGCCTGGCCGGGAAGCGCCTGGCGCAGCTCTTCACGCAGGTCATGGGCGAGGCGCAGCGCCTGTCGGTCGCTGTCGCTCAGGTGTGCGGTCATCGCGATCTCCGGGGAGTTCACGTGCGGGGAAGTGCGGGGGTCGGGGCAATCCTGCTAGGTATGGCGTGCAGGTGCAAGAGCCGATGCACGTGCATCTGGCCGAGCAGACGCCCCCGACCTCCCTTCCGGCGCCCCGCCCCGCCCTCCGCCGAAGGATCTTCCCGCTGCTAGCTGACCGGATGGTCACTCACGGCTCGGCCTCCGGACCGTGAGTGACCGGGCCGTGAATCCGGGAAAACAATTCTCTGACCGGGAGCGGTCGCCCGGATCTTCGGTCACTCGGCGTGACTGTTTGTGCGCTCTCGCAGACCGGCGACCACCACGACGGCCAGCACGAGGACCACCAGCGCCACCGCCCGGAAGCCGACCGCCGTCGCGTCGGCGAACGCCCGCCCGCCGGACACGGCGTGCCCGGTCCCCAGCCGGGCGCTGAGCACCGTGCCGATGGCGGCGACGCCGAGGGCGCTGCCCAGCTCGCGGGCCGCGCTGTTGAGGCCCGAGCCGAGACCGGCGCGCGAGGGCGGCAGCGCCGCCATCACCCCGACCGACAGCGAGGGCACGCACAGGCCCATGCCGGCCGCCATGATCGTCAGGAACAGCGCGTACAGCGGGTACGGGGTGGCGGCGCCGGCCGTCGACAGCAGCCCCAGCCCGGCCGCCAGGCTCACCAGGCCCAGCGCCACGACCGCGCGCCGCCCGATCCGCGCGGCCCACCCCACGCTCCGCCTGGACACCACCAGCATCCCGATCACCAGCGGACCGATCGCGATGCCGGTGACCAGCGGCGAGTAGCCCTTGACGTACTGGAGGAACTGGGCGTTCACGAAGAACAGCGCGAACAGCCCGAAGAACGCGGCGCCCACGCCCAGCACCCCGGCGCGCAGCCCGCCGTCGGCGAAGATCCGCGGGTCCAGCAGCGGGTGCGCGGCGCGCAGGGCGTGCGCGGTGAACGCGGCCAGCAGCAGCGCCGCGCCGCCGAACGCGCCCAGCACCAGCGGCGAGGCCCAGCCGCGTTCGGGCCCCTCGATGATCCCGAACAGCAGTGCGAACAGCGCCAGGGTGAGCAGCGCCGCGCCCGGCAGGTCCAGGTCGGCGGGGTGCCGCTCGCCGCGCGGGGCCAGCCGCGCCACCAGGGCCGCCAGCAGCAGGGCGGCGGGCACGCCCAGCAGGAACAGGGCCTGCCAGGGCAGCCACTGCAGCACCGCTCCCCCGGTGAGGTTGCCGACGGCCCCGGCGACGCCGGTGGCGGCCGTCCAGGCGGCGATGGCCTGCGGGCGGGCGGCGGGCTCGGTGCCCTGGAGCAGCAGCGACAGCGTCGCGGGCATGATCAGGGCCGCCGCCGCGCCGGTGACCAGCCGTCCGGTCAGCAGCACCGGCACGGTCGGGGCGGCGGCCGTCAGCAGGCATCCGGCGGCGAACAGCGCCAGCCCGGCCAGCAGCGTCCCCTTGCGGCCGAACCGGTCGCCGAGCGCCCCGGCGGGGATGAGCAGGCAGCCGAACACCAGCACGTAGGCGTCCACCGCCCACAGCAGCTCGGTCCGCGACGGGCGCAGGTCCCCGGCCGCCAGTTTGGGGACGGCCAGGTTGACGGCGGCGACCATCCCCACCACCAGCACCACGCAGGCCGACATCAGGAGGGTCATGGCCCGGCGCCGCTCGCGACCCGGAACGGGCGCGGCGACGGGCACGGCGGAAGTCGTCATGAGGTCACACCTCGAACTCGGTGAGAGGAGAAGG
Source organism: Actinomadura kijaniata NBRC 14229 (assembly GCF_001552175.1). Taxonomy (GTDB): domain Bacteria; phylum Actinomycetota; class Actinomycetes; order Streptosporangiales; family Streptosporangiaceae; genus Spirillospora; species Spirillospora kijaniata. Next base: position 16,328 of record NZ_BCQR01000107.1, on the reverse strand, counting down.
AAGGGGCGGAGGCGGGATCCGGGCCGCGCGCGTCGCCTCCGCGTCCTCAACGTAGGGTGGCCGTGACCTGCTTTCAAATGCATCTTTCGCACGTGAGGAATGCGTTTCGTGCAATCCAAGATGGACCTGAACCTGCTCGTGGCCCTGGACGCGCTGCTGGAGGAGGGCAGCGTCACCGGGGCGGCCGAGCGGCTCCACCTGTCGGAGCCCGCGATGAGCCGCACGCTCGGCCGGATCCGCCGGGCGCTGGGCGACCCGGTGCTGGTGCGTTCGGGCCGGGGAATGGTGCCGACGCCCCGCGCGTTGGCGCTACGTGCCGAGGTGCACGAGCTCGTGCAGCGCGCACGGGCGGTGTTCACGGCCGGCGACGACCTGGACCCGGGGACCCTCAGCGGCGACTTCACGTTCCAGGCCGACGAGGGCGTCGTCGCGGTGCTCGGCGGCCCGCTGCTGCGACGCGTCGCGCGCGAGGCGCCGGGGCTGCGGCTGCGGTTCCTCGGCGAGGGGCCGCGCGACACCGGGGCGCTGCGCCGCGACACCGTGGACCTGGAGATCGGGGTGATCGGCGAGCGGAGCCCCGAGACGCGGGTGGAACCGCTGCTGGAGGACCGGTTCGTGACGGTCGTGCGGCCGGACCACCCCCTGGCGCGCGGCGGGTTCACCCTGGAGGAGTGGGCCGCCGCCGCGCAGCTGGTCTCGACGCGGCGCGGGCGGCTGAGCGGCCCGGTGGACGAGCTGCTGGCCGGGCAGGGGCGGTCACGCCGCCTGGTCGGCTCGGTGTCGAACGTGGTGACGTCCCTGCTGCTGGTCGTGGAGACCGGCCTGGTCGGTTTCGCCGCCGAGCGGACGCACCGCCGGCTGGTGGAACGGTTCGGCCTGGTCACCGCGCCGATCCCGCTGGAGCTGCCGCCGTTGCGGATGTCGCTGGCCTGGCACGCCCGCTACGACGCCGACGCCGCGCACGCCTGGCTGCGCGGGCTGGTCCGGGAGACCGTCGCCGAGGTCGCCGGGGAACCCCCGGATCGCGACCTGCTGTGATCACATCCGTACGATGCGCACATGAGTGATCATGTCGAGGCGGGCCCGCGCCCGTGGCGGCTGCGGATGCGCCCGCGCGACCCGCGGGAGGCGCACCGGGTCGCGACCCCGCTGGAGCTGTTCTTCGACCTGTGCTTCGTGGTGGCGATCGGCGCGAACGCCGCCCGGCTGGAGCACTCGCTGGCCGAGGGGCATCTCGGCGGCGGGATCCTGAGCTTCCTGCTGATCTTCTTCGCGATCTGGTGGGCGTGGATGAACTTCACCTGGTTCGCCTCCGCGTTCGACACCGACGACACCCCCTACCGGCTCGCCACGATGGTGGTGATGGCCGGGGCGCTGATCCTGGCGGCAGGCGTGCCGCAGGCGTTCGAGGACCGCGACTTCCGGGTGGTGTTCGCCGGTTACCTGGTGATGCGCATCGGCCTGGACTCCCAGCGGCTGCGCGCAGCGAGCGACGCCCGGGCGCGTCCCACGATGCTGCGCTTCGTGGCGGGCGACCTCGGCTGCATGGCGCTGTGGGCGTTGGCGATCTTCGTGGTGCCGAAGGGGTGGATGCTGGCGACGTGGCTGCTCGCGGCCGCCTGCGAGCTGGCGGTCCCGCCGTGGGCCGAGTCCGCCGGAAGGATGCCCTGGCACCCGCACCACATCACCGAGCGGTACGGGCTGCTGACCATCATCGTGCTGGGCGAGGTGGTGCTGTCGTCCACCAACACCGTCCGCGAGGGGCTGGCCGGCGCGCACTCCGCCGGCCTGTGGCCGGTCGCGGCGGGCGGGCTGGTCACCGTGTTCGCCCTGTGGTGGGTGTACTTCTCGATGTCCTCGGCGGGCCTGCTGGAGGGCAGGCGCACGGCCGTCCTGTGGGGCTACGGCCACTACGTGATCTTCGCGTCGGGCGCGGCGGTCGGCGCCGGGATCGCCGTCAACGCCGCCCGCTCCGCCCACCACGCGCACGTCTCCACCGCCGTCGCCGGACTCGCTCTGGGCGTCCCGGTGTTCCTGTACCTGCTGACGACCTGGCTGCTGCTGGTCCGCCCGCACGGCGCGGACGCCCCGTTCAGCTGGACGATGCCGCTGGTCGGGCTGCTGGCGGTCGCCGCCGGCCTGACCCCCTGGCCCGTCCCGGTCATCGGGGCGCTGATGGCCGCCCTGATCGGCCTCAGCGTCCTGGCCCACAACACCCGCCTCGGCCGCCTCGGCCGTCGCGCCTGACCGTCCCCGCCACTCGGTAGGGTCACCGCTACCTTCGGACGTAAGGCGGTCGGACCATGGCGGACGCGCTCACCCTTCGCGACCTCAACCGCGCCACGCTGGCGCGGCAGATGCTGCTGGCACGGGAACGGGTGGGCGTCGTCCCGGCGGTCGAGCGGCTGGGCGGGATGCAGGCGCAGGAGCCCAGGCCGCCGTTCCTCGGGCTGTGGTCACGGGTCGAGGGCTTCGCCGCCGCCGACCTGCTCGCCGCGCTGCACGACCGCGCGATCGTGCGGGCGACGGCGATGCGCGGCACCCTGCACCTGCTGGCCACCGGGGACTACGCGGCCTTCCGCCGCCCGCTGCAACCGGTGCTGGACGCGGGCCTGAAGGTGCTGGGCGACCGCGCCGCCGGGCTGGACACCGACCGGGTGCCGCCGGTCGCGCGGGAACTGCTGGCCGAGCGGCCCCGCACCTTCACCGAGCTGCGGGACCTGCTCCAGGAGAGGTTCCCCGACGTCAACGAGCGGGCGCTGGGGTTCGCGGTGCGGATGCTCCTGCCGCTGGCGATGGTGCCGACGCGGGACCGGTGGGGCTTCCCGCGCACGGCGGAGTTCACCCTGGCCGAGGAGTGGACGGGCGTGGCGCTGCGCCCCGGGGCCGAGCCCGACGGGCTGGTGCTGCGGTACCTGGCGGCGTTCGGGCCCGCGTCGGTCGCCGACGCGCAGACCTGGTCGGGGCTGCGCGGCCTGGGCGAGGTGTTCGAACGGCTGCGGCCCGCGCTCCGGACGTTCCGCGACGAGAACGGCCGGGAGCTGTTCGACCTGCCGGACGCGCCGCGCCCGGACCCGGACACGCCCGCCCCGGCGCGGCTGCTGCCGGAGTTCGACAGTCTGGTGCTGGCGCACGCCGACCGTTCCCGGATCGTCGCCGACGCCCACCGGCCCGCCCTGACCACCAGGAACCTGCGAGTCCGCGCCACGTTCCTGTGGGACGGGTTCGTGGCCGGGCTGTGGGAGACCGAACGCAGGCGCAAGGCCGCCACGCTGCGGCTGCGGCCGTTCGCGCCGCTGGGCGGCGACGCGGTGGCGGCGCTGACGGCCGAGGGCGAGGCGCTGCTGCGGTTCGCCGAGCCGGACGCCGCCGAGCACGGCGTGGTCGTCGGGGACTAGCCGATCGCGCGGCCCGCGCCCTCCCAGTAGGGGGCGCGCAGGTCCTTCTTGAGGATCTTGCCGCTGGGGTTGCGGGGCAGGGCGTCCACGAAGTCGGCCGAGCGGGGGCGCTTGAACCCGGCCAGGCGTTCCCGGGCGTACTCCAGCACCTCCTCCTCGGTGAGCGCGGACCCGGGGCGGCGCACCACGACGGCCTTGACGGTCTCGCCCCAGCGCTCGTCGGGCACGCCGATGACGGCGACGTCGGCGATGTCGGGGTGGGACGCGAGGACCTCCTCGACCTCGATCGGGTAGACGTTCTCCGCGCCCGTCACGATCATGTCCTTGATCCGGTCGGTGAGGAACAGGTAGCCCTCGCGGTCGAGGTATCCGGCGTCCCCGGTGCGCAGCCAGCCGTCCCCGGCCAGCAGCCGGGCGGTCTCCTGCGGCCGTCCCCGGTAGCCGGGGGTGTTCTGGTCGGAGCGGACCAGGACCTCCCCGACCTCGCCGGGCGCGCGCTCCTCCCCGGTCGCGGGGTCGGCGATCCGGACCTCCACCCAGTCGTAGGGGCGGCCCGCCGAACGCATCAGGTGCCCGCGCGGCCCGTCCGGGTCGTGGTCCTCGGGGTCGAGCTGGACGATCGCGCCGGTCGTCTCGGTCATCCCGTACAGCTGGAACAGCGGGGCCCGGAACGTCTCCAGCGCCCGCCGCAGCACGCCGGTCGTGATCGGCGAGGCGCCGTAGGTGATGGCGCGCAGCGCCGAGTAGTCGCGTCCGGCCGCGCCGGGCACCTCGCACATGGACCGCAGCACCGCCGGAACGACGAACGCGTTGGTGACGCGCTCGCGTTCGAAGAGGTCCACCAGCGCGGCCGGGTCGATGTCGCGGACCAGGACCTGGCGGCACCCCGCGTACAGTCCGGCCAGCGCCCAGCCCGTGCCGCCGATGTGGAACAGGGGCATCGGGACGAGGCTGACGGAGGTGGCGTCCAGCCGCCAGCGGGCCGCCATGCGTTCCCCGACGGAGAAGTTGACGTTGCTGAGCTGCACGCCCTTGGGGACGCCCGTGGTGCCGGAGGTGGAGAGCTGCACGACGATGTCGTCGGGCTCACCGACGAAACCGGGGTCCTCGGCGGGATGACCGGCGAGCCACTTCTCGTAGTCGTCGCCGGTGAGGACGATCTGTCCGGGAAGATCGGGGGCGAGGGCGGCGAACCCGGCGTCCACGACCGTCACCGGGGCTCCGGCGTCGGCGACCACGGCGGCGATCTCGGCGGGGGTCAACCGCCAGTTCACGGGGGCGACGACCGCCCCGATCTTCGCCGCCCCGAACAGCACCTCGAAGTACTCGGGGGCGTTCTTGCCGACGTACCCGACCCGCGATCCGTGCCCGAGCCCGGCGGCCCGCAACGCCTGCGCGACCCGGCTGGACCGCTCGTCGAGCTCGGCGTAGCTGACGGTGCGGCCGTCGCCGGTGAGAGCGGGCTCCGCGCCGCGTTCCCGCGCGTGGTCACGGACGATCGAGACGACCCGGTAGCCCACAGCGACCCCTTTCCGAATGCCATTCGGTATCAGGCATGTGACCCTACCCACGCCGCGGCACCGGCGGAAGGGCACGCCCCCTCCCGGATGACCCCGCGAAGGCGACCGACTCCGAAAAGTGATCTTTCCGAAATCTATGGCGCTTGAAAGGAGCGCCGTTCGGCCGCATGCTGTCCAGGAACGTCCGAAAGACCGCGCAAAGCAACCGAATCCGATTCGCCGAGAAACGAACCGCCGACGGGACGCGACCATGTTCGAGATCTGGGAGACGAGCGAACCTGCCCGGCTCATCAGCGACGCCGGAAGCCTCAGGCTCGCCTTGGAAAAGGTCGACACGGTATGCCGCCTGCGGCACGACCAGGCCGCCGCCCGCATCGGCGACTCCAGCGAGGGCTACCACTTCGAGATCCGCGACGACCGGGGCAAAGCCCTGGCCCGCCTCACCTACGTCCCCGACACGACCCGCGCCTACCGCAGCGTCCTGAACGAGGAACTCCGCGGCGAAGCCCAGCCCTGATCGACGCCTCCGAGACCGCGCGGACGACCGCCGCAAGCGCCAATGACGACATAAGCATCAATGGCACTGAGAAAAATCGGCGATATCGCAAGCGCCAGTGGACCAATGACCGCCGGTGTCATTATGAATAATGAAACAAGTTCATAACATCGCGCGTGTGGGTTTCCGGGGCGCCGACCACTTCGTCGGCGCCGCGACGCGTTGAGGGCATGACCCGCGCCGACGGCGACCGGCCCGGCTCGGCGCTCCCCGGACCGTGTCGCCCCCAGAGAGCCGGGATCCGGTCGGCGGCCACAAGCGATCGAGCACGACACGACTCCAGCCCCACCCCGCCGAAGCCTTCCTCATCCCCCAGACACCGCCACCACATGCGATCCGGTCAGCGGATGTTCGTCGTTCGGCATGTTTGTCGGTGGCGCGTGACAGGATGCTCAGGGCCCTGGAACCGCCGGGGCTCGTGGGACGACGGAGGCGGATGTGACGGCGGGCGGGGGCCGGGAGTTGGGGCGGTTGAGCCGGGCGGTCACAGTCGTCTGGGAGCGCGGCTGGCAACCCGCCGACCTGGTCCACTACGCCGGCCGCAGGCTCAGCGCACGGCACCGGCGGCTGCTGGTGGACGCCGTCGCCGCCGAGGTCCGCGCCTACCCCGCCGAGACGTTCGACCGCCGGTGGCGTGATCAGCTTTCCGCGCTCGACGCGCGGGTGTGGTGGGACGGGGACGGCGACCACGCGCGCGCCTGGTGCGAACGCGAGGGCGTCGCCCCGGACGTTCTCGACGCGTGCGCCGTGGAGTTGCTGCGGCTGCTGGTCGCGCTCCCCCGGCTTCCGCACCTCGGGCCGCGGCCCGGTGGGGCCGGGGCCGGGCCGCTCAGCGGCGCGGGAGAGCACGAGGTGGACCAGCGGATACTGGGCCGGGTCCGGGCGCTGCTGGCCAAGGCGGAGTCGACCGAGTTCCCCGAGGAGGCCGAGGCGCTCAGCGCGCGGGCCCAGGAGCTGATGGCCCGCTACAGCATCGACCAGGCCCTGCTGGGCGCGGGCGACGGCCCGGGACTGGCCCCGGCCGGGCGGCGCGTGGCCGTCGACAGCCCCTACGACGCTCCCAAGGCCGTGCTGCTGACGGTGGTGGCCGAGGCCAACCGCTGCCGGGCGGTGTGGCACCGCGAGCTGGGGTTCTCCACGGTGCTGGGGTTCCCGGCGGACCTGGCCGCGGTGGAGGTGTTGTTCACCTCGCTGCTGGTGCAGGCGACCGCGGAGATGGTGCACGCGGGGCCTCGACGCGACGCGCGGGGCAGGTCACGCACCCGGTCGTTCCGCCACGCCTTCCTCAACGCGTACGCGACGCGTGTCGGGGAGCGGCTGCGGGAGACGGTGGACCGGGTGGCCGCGGAGACCGCCGGGAAGGATCTGCTTCCCGTGCTGGTCGAGCGTGACCGTGCCGTCCGGCGGGCCGTTGACGAGATGTTCCCGAATCTGTCTCGGGGCCGGACGGGCTCGGTTTCCAACTATGAGGGATGGTTGGCCGGGCGGGCGGCAGCAGACCTGGCCGACCTCGGCGGACGCGCCGCTGTCACGGAGACGTCCGGCCGTCCCTAGGCTGTCGGCGCCCCCCTGGGGGGCAAGGGGGACACCGCGTCAGCCCTTCTTCTTGCGCGTGTTGCCGCCGCGGCCGCGGAGGGTGACGCCCGCCTCCTTCAGCACGTTGTAGATGAAGCCGTAGGAGCGACCGGTCTCGGCGGCCAGGTCGCGGATGCTCTCCCCGGCCGCGTAGCGCGGTGCCAGTTCGGCCGCCAGCTGGGTGCGTTCGGCCCCTGTGACGCGGGTGCCCCTCGCCAGAGTGCGAGTCACGTGTACCTCCTGATGGTGCGGTACGCCGGGCTGCGAACGACCCCGCAGCTCACGACGCTGTTGATCTACCCAACGTACACATTCCCCGCAAATTTCCTGTCGATACCACTGGAAACGCCACGAGATCGGCCACAGCCGGTCTTTTTCGTGGCTCGGGGCGTGTCAACACTGGACAGACGGCTCCGCGACACCATCGGCGATCCCGCCCGTCGAGGACGGCTCCGCGGCGGGGTCGTTCCCCACCGTGACCGACCCGAGGGGAGCGGTCTCCCCGAAGGTGATCCCCTCCGGCAGCGCACCCGCGCCGAGGTCCTGGGAGGCGGCCTCGCGCGCGGTCAGGTCCGACCGCCGCAGCGGATGGCGGGGCGGGTCGAACGGGGTCAGCGACGTCTCCGCCAGCCCCTCCACTATCAATAGCTCACCGGGGGTCATGAGCCTCCAACCGGGGTCCCCGTCCATGGGTTCGCTGGCGACCACCACCGCCGGAGCCGTTCCCGACGGCCCCGGGGCACGGCCCGGCCCGCCGGGAGCGCCGCCCGGCTCCCCGGTGCCGGGCGACAGCACCCACAGCTCGTTGGAGTCGGGGTAGCGCAGCGCCCAGAGCCGCCCCGCCTCCGCGATGATCAGGTTCAGCGAGAACAGCGGGAGTTCGGCGCCGATGCGCCCGACCGCCTCGATGATCCCCTTCGTGGTGTCGCCGCGTCTACGGATCTCCGCCGAGATGTAGGCGAAGACCAGCTCCGAGTCGGTCTCCCCCGCCACGTGCGCCCGCTCGACGTCGGTCAGCCAGGAGCGCAGCGTGTCCCAGCCCTTGACCACGCCGTTGTGGGCGAACAACCGGTCGTTCATGACGAACGGATGGCAGTTGTGCACGGTCAGCCCGCCCACCGAGGCGTCGCGCACGTGCCCGACGAAGGTGTGCGACACCACGTTGCGCGCGTGCAGGGCGAAGTCGGTGCTCTGGAACGCCGCCAGCGGAGCGCGGTCGCGGACCGGTTCGTTCCCCAACGAGAACCAGCCGAGCCCGGCCCCGTGCGACATGCGGTGGCTCTGCGCCCGCAGGCTCTGTGGAGCGTCCAGCAGCCAGTACGCGGCCGTGGCGCGCGGTCCGCCGGTGCTCATACCGAACAGTCGGCACATCCCGTCACCTCTCACTCGTCCGTAGTGCCGTGTTCTCTCCGGCCCGGATACGCGGGATGAGCCGGTGCCCCGGACGCTCCCCCACGGGGAACACGTCCGAAATCCCGAGCGGTCGCCGGAATGCAAGCCCCACGTTCGGCGTACTCACTGCGGGTGACCATCATTTTACAAACCGTTGCCACTTCTGTCCGGGGTTCCACCGGGAAGCCCGGCGGGCTTTCGCGGGCACCGCGAACGATCTACTGTGAGCAATCCGCGACGCTCCGTAGCCGGATTGACTACGATCGTCGTCCTGACGGTGCCCACCGCGATCCCCCGAGGCGATAGATGAACCGTTTCCTGGCAGACCGCAGGCTCGCGGGTGCGGCCTGGCGATGCGCGTGCGGCGCGCTGGGCTGCGTGTCCGCGGCCGGAGTCCGCGCTCTCGCTCCGGCCGTGCTGGCTCCGGCCGTGCTCGGCACGTCCCTGCTGGTCACGGCCGTTCCGGCGCAGGCGAGCACCACGGCGGGGGCGGCCGTCGCGGCGCGGCCGAATCCGCGCGAGGAGATCCCGGCCGTGTGCCGCCGGGCCGCCGCGTTCGAGGACCGGTACACCGCGCGCATGTGCGAGGAGGCGTGGCGGGTGATGTACGGGCCGTCGAAACGGATCAAGCGTCCCCGCGCCGTCGAACGCAGGCCGAACCGCCGGACGCCCCCGGACCGCGCCCCGCGCGCCGTCCGGCGCACACCCGTCGCGACTCCCGCGAAGCCCGCTCCACGGGTGAAGTCCCCCTCTCCCAGGGTGAGCAGTCCGACACCGACCACGCGCCCGTCCGACACCGCCGCGCCCCCGCCGGTCAGGCCCCGCGCGGGCGGCGGGGACGACGAGGCGAACGCGTTGCAGCCGTTGCTGCTGCTCGGGCTGCTGATCCCGGCTGCCGCGGGCATCGCCTACCCGTTGCGCCGCCGGATCTACGCCGCGGCGGGCGCGGCGTCGCCGGCCCCCGCCGTCAGCGCCGAGGGCCCGGAGCAGACCGTTCAGTTCACCTATCGGCCGAGCATCGACCCGTTCGCCGTTCCGGTGCTGGGGCTGACCGGCCCGGGGGCCGCCGACACCGCGCGGGTGATGGCGCTGACCGCGCTGGAGGAGTGCCGGGACACCGCGCTGGTGGTGGTGCCGCGCCCGGACGCGACCGCCCTGTTCGGGCTCGCCGAGGACGAGTGGCTCGACGAGACCGCCGAGGAGTTGTTCATCCCCGGCAACCTCGACGCCGCGCTGGCCTACCTGGAGACCGAGCTGGCCGCCCGCCGCGACGGGCACGGTTCCTCCACCCGCCGCCTGCTGCTGGTGGCCGACATCGAGACCGAGGCCGAACGCGTCCTCAGGATGCTCGACCGCCATCCCGAGGGCCTGTCGGCGGTCCTCCTGGGCGACTGGCCCGGAGCTCGGGTCGCGGTGGACGACGAAGGCCTGGTCCGCACACCTCCCGGCCTGACCATCGACCTGCCCGAACGAGTGCCCGCGATGTCCCGGGGAGAGGCCCGCGACCGGCTCCTCGCCGCGGTCGAAGCCGGCCGCTCCAGGAAGCGACGCCCCAAACGCCCCTGACCAAGCCGCTCCCCCGCCGAGCCGGGACCCGGCAAGCCGATCGACCACGTCCGTCCCGACAACCCGTTCAAAACCAGCGCCTCACCTCCACGACAACCGTGGCCCGGTGACCGCACCCCTGAGAGGCCGTCTTCAGTCCAAGCGCGATCATCGGATCGGAGGGATCTGAAGACGGCCTGGGAGACCGGGCAGGTCAGCCAGGGCGCCTGTCCGGGCACACCGCCGCCCCGACGCCCCACTCGCACAGACAAACCAACCCATGTCACCCGGGCCGAACCCGCCGATCAAGATGCGCCTCCTCTCCGGCGGCCTCGCCTGGGCCAGCGATCAGGGTCGGCGGCCAGGGCAGCGGCCAGCCCGACGGTCAGGGTGGTGGCTCGGCGGCCTGTCGTCTCGCGGTGGTCAAGGCGCGCAGGGTTCGGGCGACCTGGGTCGCGTCGGGTGGTCGTTCGGTGACCCGATCCAGGTAGGCGGCGCAGCGTTGGAGCCAGTCGCGAAGGGTCTCCTCGTGACGGTTCTCGTCTCTGCGCGCCTTGGCCAGCGCGGCGGCGTGCGCCTTCTGGCGGGCCTGCTCGGACAGTTCGGGGTCGGCGGCCAGGGCCCGGACCCTGTCCAGGGGGTAGCGGCCGAGCTGGTCGGCGGTCAGGCCACTCCGTGCGGCGATCAGATCGAAGACCGCTTTCGGCCAGCCGAGCACGCGGGCCGCCCCGTGCCCGTCGACGGTGTCGTGCAGCACTCCCTTGCGGGCCGTGACCACCTCCACGACCGTCGCGTCGTCCAGTTCCTCCAGATCGTGCCGTAGATAGAGGGGCTTGCCCCGGTAGTTCCCGATCACTTGGAGAACGCCGCGCGTGACCAGCGTCTCCACGTCGGCGCGTTCCACGTCGATACCGGCGCGGGTTGACAGCAGGGCGGCGGCGCGGACCGCGCCGATCGGGGGTCGATCGCCGTACGCGGCGAGCACGTCGGGGACCCGTTCGGCGCAGGAGCGGACGAGTTCGGGCGACCAGCGGCCGTCGAGATCGGCCTTGGGGATCATCCCGTCCGCCCTGGCCAGGCGCAGCTGCCAGGAGGTGAGGCCGAGCTCGGCGGCGAGGTCGCGGGCGTTCAGGGCGGTGGGCTTGGCGGTGGACTTGGCGGTGGCGGGCATGGCTGCTCCTCGTTGTCGCCGGGGCGTTTCCGCCAGCCTCGGCTTCCGCGCCCCCGCCCCGCCAGGGCGAACCGCGTTCTGTGGAAAACCCGGTGGCGGGTCTGCCTGACGGACCTACCCCAGCCCCTCCACCAGGCAGTCCCAGAAGCCGGTCTCGTAGGCGTGCAGCAGTCGGGCGGCGCGCAGGACGGCCTTCGGGTCCTCGCCCGCGGCGAGCCCGGCGGCGACGACGGCGGTGGCCTGCTCCTCGAAGCCGGGCGGCGACTCGGCGAAGAAGCGGAAGAACGCGACCGCCGTCTCGTCCATCCCGTAGTGGGCGCGCAGCGCCTCCGCGGCGCGGGCGCAGTAGCCGCCCCACTCCTCCAGGTTGGCGAGCATGGCCAGCGCGACCTCGGCGGCCGTTCCGAACGCGGCGCGCTGCGCGAGGTAGGCGGGATAGGCCTGGGCGGCGGGTCGCGGCTCGTACTCTCTGAGATCCTTCTCACTCAGACCGAGGGCCGCGGCGAAGTCCTGGAGCAGCGCCAGGGCCTGCCCCTCCCCCTGCGCGAGCCCGAGGAACAGCTCGTCGGCGGGCGGTCCGGGCTGTCGGGAGGCCAGCAGGGCGAAGCTGCGCCGGTCGCTGCCGACGATGCGATACTCCTCTCCGGCCAACCAGGCAAGGCGTTCGCGCGGTATGCGGCCCGTGTCGAGCAGGTCCAGGAAACGGTTGCGGAACGGCGTGACCGAGATCTCCTCCCGGGCCCGTGCGATGAGTTCGGGTGCGCTGTGGGGGTCCATGTCGCCCAGCGCAGCATCGTGAACGCGCGTTCGTCAACGGTGACGCCCGGGATCAAACCAGCATGATCGCCTGGATACGATGAGGATCGGAACGTCTACGCAGTTGTGGACGGAGTTGGGAGCGAGCGAGTATGTCGGATTTCGAGCTCAGCCACGGCGGCGGCGGTCGGATGCCCCTCGAAGTGACGCAGGCGACCGAGGGCCCGTCGGGCCTGGGTGTCGGGAAGCTGCTGAAAGAGACGGGTCATGTGACCCTCGACCCCGGCTTCACCAACACCGCCTCCACCACCTCGGCCATCACCTATATCGACGGTGAGGCGGGCATCCTGCGTTACCGCGGCTACCCGATCGAGGAGCTGGCGGAGAAGTCCTCCTTCCTGGAGGTCGCCTACCTGCTCATCTACGGCGAGCTGCCGACCTCCGACCAGCTCGCGTCGTTCACCGACCGGGTCCGCAACCACACGCTGCTGGACGAGAAGTTCAAGGCGTTCTTCTCGGCCTTCCCGCGGCGGGCGCACCCGATGGCGGTGCTGTCCTCGGCGGTCAGCGCGCTGTCGACCTTCTACCAGGACAGCCTGGACCCGTTCGACCCCGAGCAGGTCGACCAGTCCAGCATCCGGCTGATCGCCAAGCTGCCGACGATCGCCGCCTACGCCTACAAGACCTCGATCGGCCAGCCGCTGCTGTACCCCGACAACTCCCTGGGGTACGTGGAGAACTTCCTGCGGATGACCTTCGGCCTGCCCACCCAGCCGTACGAGGTCGACCCTGAGATCGTGCGCGTGCTGGACATGCTGTTCATCCTGCACGCCGACCACGAGCAGAACTGCTCCACCTCCACGGTCCGCCTCGTCGGCTCCAGCCAGGCCAACCTGTTCTCCTCGGTGTCGGCGGGCGTGGACGCGCTGTTCGGCCCGCTGCACGGCGGCGCCAACCAGGCCGTGCTGGAGATGCTGGAGCGCATCCACTCCGGCGGCGACAACGTGGACTCGTTCGTCGAGCGGGTCAAGCGCAAGGAGCCCGGCGTCAAGCTGATGGGTTTCGGTCACCGCGTCTACCGCAACTACGACCCGCGCGCCGCCGTGGTCAAGAAGGCCACCAGCAAGGTCCTGGACGCGCTCGGCAAGTCCGACCCGCTGCTGGACCTGGCGATGCGCCTGGAAGAGGTCGCGCTCAACGACGAGTACTTCATCGAGCGCAAGCTGTACCCGAACGTCGACTTCTACACCGGCATCATCTACCGGGCGATCGGCTTCCCGACCAACGCGTTCACCGTGCTGTTCGCGCTGGGCCGCCTGCCCGGCTGGATCGCGCAGTGGCGCGAGATGATGAACGACCCGGCCACCAAGATCGGCCGTCCGCGGCAGGTCTACGTCGGTCCGGGCGAGCGCCACTACATCGACCCGTCGGCGCGCTGACGCGCTGACCGCACCGCCCTTTCGGGGCTTCCGAACCGAGTTATCCACAGAATCGGATTCTGTCTTCCGTCGCCCTGGTCCGGTCACGCACCGTGGTGTGCGTCAACGGAAAGCGTCACCGGCCCATGGAGGCGACCATGTCAGGCAGCGTCACCATCACCGTTCCCGAGGGCACCACGGCGACGTTCGTCGTCGCCGCCGACCGGCGGCCGAGCGGCATCCCCTCGCTGCCCGGGCCGTTCACCGCCGAGGCGGCGCGCCGGGTCGGCAGCACCCGCCTCGGCATCACCACCCATCCGGCGGCCCTGTCCCCCTGGGATCTGCAGCCCGGCGCGCGGACCGGCTGGCTGGCGGACCGCGCCCACGCCGCCCGCTGGCACGTCGGGGTCACCGCCGTGCTGCCCGCCACCGACCGGCCGTTCGGTCTGCGGGTGGCGCGGGCCGTGGCCCGCGCGATCGCCCTCGCCGTTCACGGAGTGCCGGTCGACGCCGACACCGGCCAGGTGCTTCCCGGCCCGGTCGAGCACCCCAGCTTCGTTCCGGCCGACGACTGGCTGGGCGTCTGGCTGCCGCCCGAACGCGAGGACACGTCCGACGGCGCGTGCGCCACCGCCGAGGGCACGGCGGAGGGCTGCGCCTGCGTCACCCTGACCACCAGGGGCATGGGCCGGTTCGGCCTGCCCGAACTGCGGCTCGCCGGCGCCGCCTGCGCACACGGCCTGGCCGCCCTCAACCTCCTGCGCACCACGGCCCAGCGACTCCTCCCGCTCTGCAACCGCCCCGGCCTCCACCGCCTACCCGAACAGCTGGAGCTGACCGGCAACGACCTCGCCGCCCACTGGGGTGTGCGAGACCCGGCCTGGGACGGCGACCCCGTCCCCATCCGCCTGACCCCGCTCGATCAGCGCCTGCTGCGCGTGGACCCACCAACCCGTTTCCCCGGCTCACTCAACGAGTGGCTCGGGAAGGGGCTGCCACCGGCCCTGCACGAACTGGTCGCCTGCTCACCGGAGCGGGTCGCGGCCTGACAGGCGGAAAGGAGCGTTAACGTCATGCCCCATGAGCGCCACCGGCCACATCGAGAAACTCGTCCGCGACCGCATCCCCGAGATCATCCGGGCGAGCGGCGCGACCCCGGACGCCCGCGTCGCAGCCGAAGACGAGTACGCGACATTGCTCCGGGCCAAACTTCACGAAGAAGTCGCCGAGTACACGGCGGAGAACGACCCCGCCGAACTGGCCGACATCCTTGAGGTGCTCCACGCCCTGGCCGCCCTGCACGACCTGACCCCCGAGAAGCTGGAGGCCCTACGCGCCGCCAAAGCGTCCGAACGTGGCGGCTTCCAAGCCCGCATGGTCCTACAAGTCCCTACACCGCCGCCCCACCCCACCCAGACCCCGTAACGAGCCCCAAAGCACACGCCAAGGGGCACATCCACCGAACGAAACGAGCCCGGCCCAGACATCCGAGTACCACCACATGCGCGCCGCACCCCACAAGCATCCGACGCACACGCGCAGTCCAACGCAAGAGCCAGCCGAAGCACCAATAGCTCTCTGGCCAGCTCCGCCAGCACCCTCACTCAAAACCGATCACATCAGCGTTCGATCGCCTACACAGCGCGCCTCGCGTAAGCATCCACCGCACACGAGCAGCTCAACTCCCCTCGACCGAACCAGCCCCCCAACGATCCCGTCAGCGCGGAGCCCCCGCCGACGCCAGATCAGCCGCAATCCCAAGAACGTTCCCGGAGGCACTCATGAACGACTTGTCCCGTACACACAGCGCACGCCATACAAACGACGCGACCCATCCGAGGATCACAGCTTCCACAAACCGCACGTTCCACCCGTTCCGCGTGAACAACGCTCGGTGTGCGAACGGCGCAGCATGCCTGCGCGGAACCTCGTACCCACAACGCGATCAGCATGCGAGGGACAGCCCTCATCAGCAGCCCGGAGAGACGGCGCAACCTGCACGAAGGGCACGCGATCCGTAAGAGCGCCCCGCTCAAGGGTGCGCCGCGTGCGCTGAACGCACGCGGCGCGCCCCCTTCATCTCTTTCGTGGCTCCGCAATGGGGCCTCCAGCCTTCGGCTCCGGCATGACATCACCCCCCTTGTTGTTCATGGTCCGGGGATCGTGCCACCGGATCCGAAAGCAGCGACGGACCGCTGATGAGGGACTTGAGCACCGGCTTCACCCGAGCCAGAAGATCTCTCCGTGACATGGAGGTGACGGCTCGGGGTCCTGGCGAGGCCGGACGAAAGCGTGAGGGAGGGGCCCGCACGTGATCGGCACCGGCGACATCGACGTCTTCCTCGGCCTGGACGTCTGCAAGGGCGAACACCACGCCACCCCCGTCACCCCGGCCGGCAAGAGGGCATTCGACAACCGCCTGCCCGACATCGAGCCCAAGCTCGGCGAGCTGCAGGCCAAGCACGGAACGGTGCTGGTCGTGGTCGGCCGGTCGGCCCCGATCGGGGCCCTGCCGCTGGCGGTCGCACGGGACATGGGCTGCTCGGTCACCTATCTGCCCGGCCGGACGATGCGGCGGATCGCCGACCTCCATCCGGGTGAGGCCAAGATCGACGCCCATGACGCGTTCATCATCGTGGACACGGCCCGCGCGATATCGCGGACGCGCTGCGATCGACGGTCAGGACGGGACGATCGCCGAGCCGGAGATGATCGCCGGCTTCGATGACGACCTCACTGGCGAGGCCACCCGGGTCTCGAACCGGCGGCACGGCCTGCTGCCCCAGGTCCGTCCCTCGCTGGAACGAGTCCTGGGGCGGCCTGTCGTGCGAATGCCAGCGGCGCGGCATGTGCGCCTCAGTCTTCGCCGTGGGCGATGGCGCGGTGGGGTTCTGGGATGCGCTGCGCGAGGTGTTCTCGCAGGCTCGCAAGCAGAGACGCTGCTTTCCCGAAATGGCTATCGTGCTGGGGTCATGTCCGAGTCGACGCACCTGGGCT